>DASZVX010000149.1:0-36789 GCA_035547255.1 Hyphomicrobium sp. | reverse complement strand
TCATTGCGCGTCTATCACGGACCCGATGTCCCGCGGGCCGCCATGGATGCCCTCTATCGGCGTTTCATGGAACCGGGCGATCTGGTGTTCGATATCGGTGCCCATGTCGGCGACCGCGTTTCGTCATTCCGGCGTCTTGGCGCCCGCGTTGTCGCTATCGAGCCGCAATCGCTGCTGGTCGATGCGCTGACGCACATTCATGGCCGCGATCCGCTGGTGGTGATCGTGCCTCGCGCGCTGGGCGCGGAAAGCGGCCAGCTGGTATTTCATCTCAATACGGACAATCCAACGATTTCGACGGTCTCCGAGGCTTTTCTGCATCGTGCCGAGCACGCACGGGGATGGGAAGGGCAACGCTGGGACGACGAGATCGACGTCGATGTCGTGACGCTCGATGCGCTGATCGCGCGTTTTGGTATGCCGGCTTTCGTCAAGATCGACGTCGAGGGTTATGACGACGCCGTGCTTCGCGGCTTGTCGCATCCGGTGAAGGCGTTGTCCTTCGAATTCACGACGATCATGCGCGACACGGCCGTGGCTTGTCTCGAGCGGTTGTCGTTGCTCGGCGATTATCGCTACAACTTCGCTCTCGGCGAAACCCAGCATTTAACTTTCGAGAATTGGGTCTCTACTTCGGAGATGGCGGAGCACCTTTTCGGTTTGCCGCATGAGGCAAATTCGGGCGATGTCTATGCTACGCTCGCCGCTCAAAGCTAGAAATATTACTGTCCCTAACCGGAGTTCTTAAATGACGCTGTGCTTACGGTCCTTTGTCCTTGCGTTTCTGCTTATGGCCCCGCTTGTCAACGCGGCGCGCGCCGCATCGCTCGATGGTCTTGGCGTCGACGTGAAGAACGAGAGCGAACCCGTGCTCTGTGCGGAAAAGGACAACGTCGCCATTTCATTTGCCAACAAGGACGTTCGCGCCTTCCGGATCGAGGCAGCGCATCCGGTCTATCTTTCGCCCGCCATGCGCAACAATCTCGAGCCTGACTGGACGGCGTGCGACATGGCTTCCGATCCGAACTTCAAGCCGCCGGGTGAGCCGAAGAAGGTCACGCTTTATGAAGACCCTTCGGTCTGGGTTATCGGCTATACCTTTCCGACGTTCTGGCGCCCGGCGACCGCCAAAGTCCGCATCGGCGATCGCGTCGATGACAGCATTCACATGCTGCAGTTCTGGATTCACGAGGGCGACGACGCTGAAGAAGTCCTCGTTCTCTATCCGCAGGACGGATACTGGCGTCCGCGGCCGATGACGCCGGACAACATGCGCACCACCGCCTACGGATCGTCGTTTCTGATCGGCCCCGTCGAGTACGACGGGCGTCCTCTCGTCAAGATCAACGAGGTGACCATCGATCCGAAGAAACGGACGTTCACGCTGGCTTTTGCAAAGGGCGGCTCGGCGGTGCTCAAGATCGCGAACGTCAATACGAACCGGATCGCGCTCGATGTTTCATTCGATCAGGGGATTGCGGGTGCTCCATTTGCGATGCTGCGCTCGATGTATGTCACCGAATTCAACAACGATGCGGCGCGCATTGCGGTTCGCGAGCAGGGCGCCAAGGGTTGGCGCGAAGACAACATCATGAAATTCGACCACGCGCGCGCGACCGACATCTGGGTCGGCCGCCTGACGCCGTCTCAGCACAACACGACGTCGCCCGATCTCGTGTTCAACAGCTTCTCGGATGGTCCGCTGCCGAAGCGGCCGAAAAGTGAAGAGCCGGCGAATCCGCAATAACCCGACGGTTTCGGTGGCCGGGCTCGTCACCTACCAGGCGAGCTCGGCCATCGCACCGATGGCTGGCGGGGAGCCGGGGACGAAAAGCTCTTCGAGGCGTTTCGGCGACAAGCTGATTTCATCCATCGTCTCGTGGCGGTGGATGCCGGAGGCGATGAACAGCGCATCGCAGCCGAAATTCTCCGCGCCCTTCATGTCGGTGCGAAGCGAGTCGCCGATGACGAGGATTTTTTCGCGCGGCACATTCCGGTCCCGCAGCGCTTCCGCCTTCGCATGCGCGGTTTCGTAGGCGTTGAGGTGCGGCTTTCCCGCCCAGAACACCGCGCCGCCCATGTGCGCATAGACGTCCGCAATGGCCCCGGCGCAATAGAGGAGCGTGCCGCCGACGTCGACGACGAAATCGGGATTGGCGCAGACGAACGGCAGGCGATGCTGCAATGCCTCTCCAAGCAGACCGCGATAATCGTCGGGCGTTTCTTTTCGGTCGAAGTTCAATCCCGTACAGATGATGGCTTCCGCCTCTGCGAGTGACACGGAGCGTGCTTTGAGTGCCTTGAATAGCGCCTCGTCGCGATCCTGCGGGCCGATGCAATAGAGGCGTTTGAAGCCGCGCTCATCGAGATGCGCCAGCGCGATATCGCCTGAAGATACGATGTCGTCCCATGCCGATTGCGGCACGTGGCGTGTTTCGAGCGTCTCAGCCACGCGATGTTTCGGTACCGGGGCATTCGAAACAAGAATGACCGTGCCGCCGCCGGCGCGAAATTTTTCGAGCGCAGAGCAGGCGCCTTCGAAGGGCGTGAGGCCGTTGTGCACAACGCCCCAGACGTCGCAAAAAATCACATCGTACTGCGCGAGAAGCGGTGCAGCGTGCGAGAGGACCGGGGGAGGGAAGGAGGTTTTCGACGACGGCAAAAGAAGCCTCTCACCGGTCTCAGCCGGTCTTACTATCGGAGTGTTTCAACGAGAAACCGCTGATTACGGGTCCAGCGGAGCGATGGATGAGCCAATAGCGTCCGCCGTCTGCCTAATCAAGCATGTTCGTCGGCTGCCGACGTCGCCGGGCACCGATCGTGTCGGCATTCCGCAGGCGAGCGGACTCACGCGAACGTGAGATAGCGCTTTCACGCAGATGTGCGCCGTCCGCGCCTTACGTTTTCGTATGCGGGCCGGCTTATCGCTTGTCGTTCGTTTCATCGACGCCACATCGAAATCGGGAGTGCAGAGATCGGCGAGCCTCCTTGGGAGCCGGAGGTGGTTCGATCCGAAGCAGCCCACGCAGCATGACAGGTGCCAGCTGCGGAAATTGCTAAGTTAAGAGAGATATCGCCATGTCAAATATCCATGCCTCTCCCTATCAACAACCGGTCGCAATATTAAGCGGTCTGCTCCTCGCGACGCTCCTCGCAAGCGGTGCTGCGCTCGCAGCCGCGGGCACGACGCCAGCATCGATCATCGCCATGAGCCAGAAGCCCAAGGGCGACTCTGTTTCGATCACGTACGCATATCTGCCCCAGGACGGTACGCTTGCCGTGTTCCCAGTTGGTACCTCCGGAAAAATGGGAAATACGCCCGTGGGTAAGGTCACGCTGACAGCCGGTGACCACCGCGATGTCAGTGTCGCGCTCAGCCCGCTCCCGAAGCGGGGTGCGAGACTGGAGGCGGTGATCGAACACTCGGGTCAGCCGCTGAAGCGCTCCGGAGACTCGGCAGAACGCACATTCAAGATTCTGTAGTGGTTTAACAGATCGACCCGGCGCCTATCGCGCCGGGTTGTCTTGCTCGAATTTTTGCAGTTCCCTTAACAAGGTTTTTGCGGGCGAATGCCGGTTCGTGCCGGCTCATGCGTTCGCGAGGAGGTTCGTGCGAGCGCGGCATACGCGGATCGCGTTTAACGTACGGGGGAGCGTTTCGAATGAAAGTGCGTCCGTTTTTGATGTTCGAAGGTAAGGCCGAAGAAGCAATGACGTTTTACACGTCCCTGTTTCCGGACAGCAAAATCCTGGACATCAGGCGTTACGGTCCGGGTGAGGCGGGCGCAGAGGGGTCAATCCATCAGGCATCCTTCCAGATCGGAGAGCAGATCATCGCGTGCATCGATAGTCCGGTAAAACACGGCTTCTCGTTCACGCCGTCGTTCTCGCTTTTTGTCGATTGCGATAGCGAGGAGGATCTTCGCCGCTATGTCACCGGGCTCGTCGATGGCGGGACCACCCTGATGCCGCTCGCAAACTATGGCTTCAGCCGCCAATTCGCGTGGCTTACGGATCGCTTTGGACTTTCGTGGCAGCTCAATCTTCCCTGACGCGGACGTTCGTTCGATGCGGCGCCCGAGGCTCGTGCGAAGGCGTCGTTTAACGCCGCTTATATGCTCATTTTGGAGCCATTCCGCAACGTGTAGCGGCGAGCGCGTTCGTCATTAGGTGCGCATTGAGACTAATTGGATATTCGCTTTCGCGCTCGTTCATAGATGCTGATTTCGCGCCCGCTGTGGCGACCTCGATCTTTATTTTGCCACTAGAATCGCAAGGTTTGATGCAGGGTTCTAGGAGCGAGAAATACATGACTCGAATACATCAAAACGTTGATGAGATGCTCGTCCGCTTGACGGAAGAGTCGCAAGGCGAGATGGAACTGATCCGGGCCCTTGGGGATGCGATCCGTCGGGTCGACGAGCAATTGCTCCGTGAAGTGCGTAATGTGACGATCCAGCACGAGATGCGGCGCGAGGCGATCGTCGGAGAATTGCAGACGCTCGCAACACGTCTCTGTGCATTGCCGGCGCGGAACGCAGCGCGTGCGACGGTCGCAGCAATCGATCAGCAAACGCCGCGTAACTATGAGCATGCCGAAGTCGACAACGGGCCGAACGGTACGGGCGGCGCGGATTGGCGGGAAGCGACGCAGAACATCAGCGACGATTTCGAATTCACGTTTCACGAGCAGAGGCATTGACCTTCGGCACTTTGAAGGTCGGGCCAGCTTTTGATATTTTCGAAAGGGGCGGTGCATGGCACCGTCCCCTTTTTATTCCCCCAGGCCGTGTCAGCGTTGCTGGTGTTCGCCGCACGTCAACCAGGCGGGATCGAACCAGCGATCTGCCGGACCATCGTAGGGAAGGCGCGTCACGTCCCAGTGGCTGACGAAACGCGCATAGATATCCCACACGGGCGGACCCCCGCCGATAAAGACGACGCGGCCGGCGTACTGTTTAAGCGTCTGCTCCGGGTCCATGTGCGACCTGAGGACGGCAATCGTTCGATCGGCGAATGCGAACTTGGGGACGCTTGCAATCGTCTTCGGGCCTGCAAGCAGGACATGTCCGCGGGTGATTTCGAAGAAGCGCGCGACGTCGGCGACGTATTCGGGAGCCGGATTGCCTTCCCACGGCAACACGCCGTTGAGGCCGAGTTGCCCCGACTGGCCAATTGCACAAATGACCCTGACGACCGTCTGTTCCACGAATGAATCCTCTTTTCGAATGCGTTTGACGCGCCTCTTTCGATATGCGCCGCAGGTGTCTTTTTTGCTGACATTACAGGAAAGTAAATAGCCAATTTCGGAACTAAGTTCGTTGGCGCGCGTCGAGTGATCGAGAGATCGGCATTTCCCTCCCGCTGTCGGTTTTCATTACGAAGATCTACCCGCCATTCCGAGCCTTCCGCGGCTCGGCGCGACGCTTGTCAGCTGCTCATGCTTCGGTTCGAGCAGGCCGTTTGACGTCGTGAGTCCGCGCCAAGGAGAGATCAGGATGACATCGCATAAGGTTGGCCAAGTCCCGATGCGGCTCGGGCTTCTGCTTGGTGCTCTACTGATTTGTGTCTCGGGCGCCGCCGAAGCTGCCATCCCGGCGGCGTCGAAGGCAGTCAAAGAGGAGGGCGGCAAATATTTCGATGCCCAAGACAATCCGACCTACAAGATCGGCCCTGACGGAAAGGTCGATTGGTATACGTTCTCCGGCTTTCGCCGCTACAACGGGACTTGCGACGTCTGCCATGGTCCGGATGGTGCCGGGTCGAGTTTCGGACCTGATCTGACGAATGCGCTCAAGTCACTCAGCTATTCCGACTTTCTGGCGACCGTTTCCGGCGGCAAACAGGACGTCAACACGGCGCAGACGCTTGTCATGCCGGCCTTCGGCACGAACAAGAACGTGATGTGTTACCTCGATGATATTTACGTTTACCTTCGGGCGCGCTCCGACGGCGCGTTAGGGCGCGGGCGGCCGCAGTCTCATGAAGCAAAATCGAAAGAAGCGACCGACTTCGAAAACAGCTGCATGGGGCCGTGAAACGGCGTCGATATCGTCGTTCGCTATTTCACCACAGCATGTAGCGTATCGCGATGTCCGTCAGGCGGTCGAATGGCGGACGCAGCAGGCCGCCGAGATTCCATCGGGACTGCTCGAAAATTCCCTTGGCGTGGCTGAAGGATTTGAAGCCTTCCGGACCGTGATAAGCGCCCATGCCGCTGCCGCCGACGCCGCCAAACGGGAGATCGTTCTGGACGTAATGCAGCAACGTGTCGTTGATCGTGACGTTGCCCGACGTCGTTCGTTCCAGCGTCTTGCGGCGGCTTCCGCAATCGTTGCCAAAATAGTAGAGCGCCAGCGGCCGCGATCGGTCGTTGATGAAGACAATGGCTTCATCGATGTCGCTGTAGCTCACGACGGGTAATAGCGGCCCGAATATTTCTTCCCGCATTACGGCCATGTCGTCGGTCGCGCCGAGGATCACGGTAGGAGGAAATTTGCGCGTGCCACGGCGATTGATCGTGCTCGGAGCAACTTCGATCACGCGCGCGCCCTTCTGCTTGGCATCGCCGACCAGATCACGTAGCCGGCTTTGATGGCGCGCACTGATAATCGAGGTGTAGTTCTCGCTGCCAATCCCTTCGGGGTAGAGCGTGGCGACGGCATCTCTATACGCCGCGAGGAATGTCTCGGTGTGTTCGTCCGGCACGAGAACGTAATCGGGCGCTATGCACGTTTGCCCTGCGTTGGCGAGCTTGCCGTAGGCGATGCTCCTCGCGGCGGTCTCGATATTCGCACCGGGGCCTATGATGGCCGGCGATTTGCCTCCGAGCTCAAGCGTTACCGGAACGAGGTTCTCGGCTGCCTTCTTCATCACCTGACGGCCGACCGTCGTGCTGCCCGTGAATGCCAAATGGTCGAAGGAGAGACTCGCAAATGTTGCTCCGACGTCGGCTCCGCCGGTGACGACGGAGACCTGCTCTTCCGGATAGAGATCCTGCAGCAACTGCTTCAGGAATGCAGTCGTCGCGGGGGCCAACTCGGACGGCTTCAACATCACGCGGTTGCCCGCCGCCAGTGCTGTCGCGAGCGGCATCAATGCGAGCGACAGTGGATAGTTCCAGGGTGATATGATGCCGACGACGCCGAGGGGCTGATAAATGACGTAAGAGCTTCCCGGCCGAAAATGCACGGCGACGCGCCGGCGCTCAGGGCGCATCCATTTCTTCAGATTGCGTCTCAGATAATTGATCGTCTGGACGACGGGTACCAGCTCCATTCCCCGCGTTTCGTAGGCGGAGCGGTTACCGAAATCGGAATTCAGCGCCTTCTCAATAGCTTGCCGCCGCGCCAAAACCGCGGTCTTCAATTTGGTGAGGTCGGCCTTTCGCTGGGCAAGTGTGGGCGGTCCGTCGCGATGAAATGCAGCCCGCTGCCTCGACAGGATCCCGCTAAGCAGGAACTCGTCCTTGACCAGAACATGGGCTGTCATCAGACCCCGTCTCCCGTTCAGGTAGCAACGGCCCGCAGCCGCGTCAGGCTCCACGCCTCTCGCCGGCTGGCATAGGCTCCCTCGAATGCAGCGACCCCTACTACTTCGCTTTAACCACGCTGAAGCTTGGGCGCAACCGCTGCGAACACCCTGCGACGCTGAAAGCGAACATCTGTCGAAACCGTTTGTCCCGACGACGGCGAGCTATATCACGCGCTCGCAGGCAGGACATCGGCCTTCCGGCCATGGTAGGCAGCTAATGCGCAGGATTCACATCCGCAAGGCCGGGGGGATTGGGCGTTCTGCCACGGGTCCGGTGGACGGGCCTGCCGACACCTATCCGTGTCAGCCCGTCCAGCCGGTCTCTCGTCTGTGCGCTGCAGTATTGTTCGGAGGGAAATAAACTGCCGGCGAGGCTTCGGCCGGCGAGGGTTCGTTATGCCGCGATATCGAGCGTTCCGAGCACCCACTTCTCATAATCGCTGCTCAGGTCTTCGATCCACTCCGTCCGGAATACGGCCGGTTGGCTGCCGTGCTCGGGACGCGTCGACAGGTTTACGTGGATCTGCTTGTACCCGTTCTCCATCGGCGGGGAACTGATACGGCCTCCGAGATGACCGATAGCAAGCGCGGCTTTCAGGAAATCGCTCGCGCTCTTTGGTGTGGCTTGCATGGCGGGCGCGAAAAGCACCGTGTCCTGCAACGCTTTTCCCGGCTCGCAATTGCGCGTCTCGAGTTGAATGGCGGCTTCGCCTTCGGCATTACACGTCACGTTGACTTGCATCGTGCTTCCCGGAGCTGCCCAGCGGCTCACGGGCTCCATCAGTCCTTGCATGATGGATTGAATGGCGAACGGACTTGCCGGAATGACAATCGAGTCTTCGTCGCTCGAAACCCTGACATGGCGCTGGCCATGCTCTTCGTTGATACTGTCGGCACACGCGTTGGTGATAGCGACAATGTCGGCGCTCGCGCCAGCTTCGTCATTGGCGAAGAGTGAGCGATCCATAAGATCTTCAGTCAGATTGATGGCGCGCTGCGTCTCATCGATGGGAATGCGCCAATGGTCCTGGACGCGGAGCTGCGACCACTGCCTTTGGACAAAAGAACGCCAGACGGGTTCGGCAAGCGCGTCCTTCAAGTAATTGTACATCGTCAGCGGCGCGTTGTTGTAGGGCAGCGTGCCCGCCATGACGGCAAGACCGTTCATGCGGTCGCGAAGCAGCGTGCGATGCATCGCGCTCAGCTTGTCGCGCAGAAGCAGGTCGTATTCGTTCTTCAACAGATAGAACGTGATGGCCTGATCGATCTCGGCCTCGAGAACGCGCAGATCCCAGGGCTTCGAGATGTAGCGAAGAATTTCGCCTCTGTTGACGGCTTCGATGGCACTGTCGAGGTCGGCATAGGCCGTCGTCAACATGCGGATGATATCGGGGCGCTCGGCGCGAATACGGCTGAGGAGGCTGACGCCGCTGCGGCCCGGCATGCGCTGGTCGGTGATTACGAGGCCGATGTTGTGATTGCCGGAAAGAACGAGGGCTTCGGCTTCGTCGGCGCTCGTTGCCGTCAGCACGTCGTATTTTGTGCCGAACGCTTTCTTGAAATACTTTACCGCTTGAGGTTCGTCATCGACGATCAAAATCTCGACGGGCTGATCAGTACGAAACGAGTCCATGAGGGACCTGATTTTCTTTCTCTGAGGAAAGCGGCAGATTGAAGCGGAACTCAGTCCACTCTCCTAGGGAACTCTTAACAGTCAGTGAACCACCGTGATTCGCTATAATGCGGTGGCTGACGGCCAGTCCGAGGCCCATTCCTTCGCCTACATCCTTCGTGGAGAAGAACGGATCGAAGATCTGGCTCTGGATTTTGGGGTCGATGCCCGTGCCATTGTCGCGAACTGAAACAAAAAGTTCGTTTCCTTCAATCGATGAGCTGATCTGGATCTCGGGCTGACGCTGTTCTTCGACCGTCCGGACGGCGGCAATCGCGTTCGCAATGAGGTTAACCAGGACCTGCGTGATCGTTGATTGCGATCCGAACACGGAACCGTTCTGGCTAATATTTCGCGTTATGTTTATCCCTTTCTGAACATGTGCCGTAAATCGGAGCGCATGGTCGATTGCGGACTCGATCGGGAAGGGCCGCGGATGCTCGGGCTTCTGCGGCGCCGTGAAGCCCCGGAGATCGGTGACGACGCGGTGGATGCGGTCGTAACCGGCCTGGATGTCCTTCATGGTATCGGCCGTGTCGGGATCGCCTTGAATGGTCGGATCGCGCGCTGCGAGCTGTAGGGCGGTTCCCATAAAGTTCAGCGGATTGCCGATTTCATGCAGCAGGCCAGCAGCCATTGTTCCAAGCGCGCTGAGCCTGGCGTTCTGCACAAGCGCGGCTTCGGTTTCGCGCAACTGTTGCAGGCTGTTTTTCAATTCGACGTTGGTGCGCTGAAGGTCGCGCTCCAGTTGTGCGGCGCGGATGAAGTTTGTGATGCGCGAGCGCACTTCGATGCCGCTGAAGGGCTTGATGAGGAAATCGTCTGCTCCGTTTTTCAGGGCGACAATCTTGGCCTCTTCATCGGCTCGGGCGGTGAGAACGATGATCTTGATCGCGCGCGTTTCCGGCCGCTCCTTCAAGGTCCGGCAGACCTCGAGGCCGCTGACGCCCGGGAGCATGATATCGAGAAGGATGAGATCGGGCGCCGCCGACCGCGCTTTCTCAAGTGCGCCGATGCCGTCCTCGGCCTCGATAACGCGGTAGGTCTCTCGCAACATCGTCACGAGATAGCGCCGCATGTCCGGTTCATCATCGACGACGAGAAGGAGCGGCAACTCGGTGCGCCCGTCGGGAATCGAAAGGTCGGTCGCCGGAGCACGGCGAGCGGGGGTCGGTTCTTCATCGTTCAACGCGCGCGCCGAAGCTTTGCGGTCGAACACACGTAATGGGTCGTTGGCCAGCCGATCAGGCGACGCTTCCGGCTTGCCGTGCAGCGGCTGAGCATCATGCTCGGCGTGGGGGAAGCGCAACACGAATGTCGTGCCGCGACCGGAGTCGCTCGAGACGGCAACGTCGCCGCCGTGGCGCGTGATCAGCTCGCGAACGAGTGCCAATCCCAAACCCAGGCCCTGGTGGCGACGTGTGGCCGAACCGTCGACCTGATAGAAGCGATCGAAAATATGGGGCAACTGCTCGGGCGGGATGCCAATACCGGTATCGGCGATCCGGACGGTCACCATATTGCCTTCGTGCGCCGTAGAGACGTTGATGCGGCCTTCGGGCGGCGTGAACTTGATAGCGTTCGCGATGACGTTTCCGACGATCTTCTCAAGAGCATCGGAGTCGGCGTTGATCCAGAGATTGCCGCACGGTTCCTCAAGATTGAGGTTGATGCCTTTCATCGCCGCGAGGTGTTTCATCGACGCCGTCGTGTGGCTAAGGAAGTGCGCCATATCGATTGGCTTCTTGATGAGTGATGCGCGTCCTTCCTCGAGGCGAATGAGGCCGAGGATATCGTTGACGAGACGCAGGAGTCTCAGAGCATTGTTCTCGATGACGTCGAGCAGCTCCTGGGCCGGGCCGCCGAGTGATGCGAAATCGTTTTTCAGCTTTTCGACCGGCGCCAGGATGAGCGTCAGCGGTGTACGGAGCTCGTGGCTGACGTTCGCGAAGAACTGCGATTTGAGCCGGTCGAGGGCGGAGAGCTCCTGATGCTGGGCTTCGAGCTTATACTTCAACTGGAATTCGTTGAAGCGGCGCCGATAGTTGAAGTGTACTGCCGTGACGGAAATAATGCAGGTGAGCACAAGAAAGTACAGATTGTTGAGCAGCGCGTTGGTTGTGGCTTGGGACTCCGGCAGGAATGAGCATCCAGCGATATATATGACAAGCGTCGCGATACACAGCAGCGTCGCCTCGAACGGCTGCATGGGAGCCAGCACACCGACGGCAAACAGGATGAGGAAGAGGCCGATATAATACGTCGACGCGGCGCCATCGGTCATCGCGATCATCATCGAGATCGCTGTCACGGCGATGAGGAGGCCGGCCATCGTGAGATAGCGGACATACTCCGCGGTCTTATCCCAGAAGTGCAGGGCATAAATAACCGCGATCAGAGCGGCCGCGACCAATCGAATGGCCGCGAGCGCAAAGAGTTGATCGGGATACGAGATATAGTCGAGTGCGATGCCAGCCGGGATCAGGAAGATGCCCAGAATACAGGCAACCTTCGACTGCCTTAGCCGAAGCTCGTGTTCTTCCGCTTCAAAGGCTTGTCGAAGGCCAGGTGTGTCTTCCATCAGTCTTAAGTTATTGGCTTAACGATCTCCAAGAAGACGTTAATGCCGGTCTCATCTGTATATATTTTTGCCGATTCCGGATCGGGTGCTAAGCGCAACATATCTGACTCGTCGCGCATCACCAGATGCCATTCCATAATATGCTCCATTAAACCTTTCACAGGATTGGAGGAATGCACATTTGTGACGATTACGCGGCCGCCTGGCTCGCACCATTCGCAAAAGAGTTTGACGAGCTTGGCGCAAACGCGATCCGAAAGATAATCGAACAGCCCGGCACAGTAGATAATATCGTATGTCGGTGAGTCACCCGACATTTCGATGGCCTGGCGCAGCAGCTCCTGGACCGTCTTGAGAATGTAGGTGACCTTCGGAGCCTCAGTGCGGCCCGCCGTGATCGTTTCGATCTGGCGCTTGGCATAGGCAAGCGTCTCGGAGTTGAAGTCGAGCAGGTCGAACGAAAACCTGTGCGCCGCCTCGTTCTTGGCGATGAAGAGTTGAAGCTCCTGCACGGGGCCGCAGCCGACGTTCAGGATTCGCGGGCACCTGTTGCTTTTGGTCGCTTCGTCGGCGGCCTGCTCCAACATCTTTTCAAGAAGGAAGATGCGATTGCGATGGGCCTGCGGGGGGCCGCCGTTCAGCAGCCATTCGTTGACGATCTGCGCGTACGTCGTCTTGCCGCCCCGCTCCTTGCGGAACATCATGTTAACCATCTCGTAGTCGCCGGCGTATCCGAGCGGCTTGGAATAAACGCGGTTGAAGAAGGGCGAGGCCATCATCAACGGCAACAAATCGCGTTGCGCCAGCTGCTTGTGATTTTCGACCTCGTCGGCTTCCAGTTGCCGGCAGGCTTCCTCAAGCTCCATGAACAGCTGCGTCAGACGCGGCATGACCGGGCCCTTGATTTGCTCGAATTTCTCGGCGTCGAGCAGCATCGGGGACGACGGGTGCTCGCCTTCAGCGGCGAGGTCGACCTGGTCCAGCCAAAAGCTCAGGTCACTCAGAAACGACCGGAGATCGGCAACTTTGAGCTGATAGTTCGGGTCGAGCTTGTTCAGGCGCTCCCACTCATCGACGAAGCGCGCAACTTCCGACCTCAAGCCGGACGGCTCGGAGACGATCGAGTCGAGGGCCGACCATTTGTTTACCAGCGTCGCGGAGACGACGACGAGGATGCTCGTCGTTACGACGCCGGTGACGACGGCATCGCCCTCGTAAACTATATTCTTGCCGCGACGCACGCGGAGGTCGCTCAATACCTCGCTCGTCTGGATAGGCGAGAAAGGGTTATAGATCTCGAAGACGATGTTTCGTCGGGAGAGTTTGTTGAGCGTCCCTCGTACAATTGTCCCCTGACTGCTCTTAAAGGAGACCGTGCGGTCGATATCTCGCTCGATACGCAATGATCCGCTCCCATTCCTGTCGATATGTGGCCTGTGGGATCAACCTTACCACGCTCGTCCAGTTTTGGGGCGTCAGATTAATATCTCGTTTAGATCGTTTTTTAAGTTGCGTTAATGACTTGAGCGCGCAGCGTCACTCTGCACTCTTGGCAATCTTATCGCCGCAGTTTCCGTGCCTCGACCATTGTCGCTCGAAAACAACAATTCTCCGCCAAATGCCCAGAGCGCGCTGCGATTGACCCGTTCGAGGTCGCGAACGGTCTCGTCCTGACCCTTCGGTCTGGAGGCAGTAATCGCAACTTCGTTGTAATCGGCGCCTCGAATAAGGGCGATCGAGATCGCTGAGCGGCTGTCGCGAAGATGGCTTATTGTGCTTTGCAGCAAGTTTGACAGCACGAACGTCACGACCTGTTTCGGGACGCGATATTGGAAATCGTTTCGAGCATCGAGCTCTATGAGCTTTCGGCTGCAGCGACGGCCAATTTTATCAAGGGCCTCGGCTGCCGTTTCCGCCATAGAGTATGTCTTCGAGCCGACGAGATCGGAGAGGCTTTCGCTCAATGCCGTTATTGGCACTGCAAGTGCCTTGCAGTGCTCGATATCGCGATGAATTTGGTTTGCCGCCGCGGCAAGTCTGCCGTCGCGATATTGTGCTGCCCAGGTAGCAGCCTGCGATGTCCCTCGTGGCATCTGCAACGTTGGTGGCGTACCCGTGAGGGTCGAAATTTCCAGCGCCTCGGATTCCAGCGACTCGAGAGGCCGTGCAAGCTCCCGAGCGAGGACTGCCAGCAGCTCGAGACTCGCGCTCTGGGCGTCGGCGCGATCGTCGTGCGAAGAGGGCGCAACGGCGTCGTTGCTCACGGGGTCTGCGTGCAGGGCTTCTCGCATAGCGGAGCATAGCTCGTCGAGGTCCCAGGGTTTCGGTACGAAGCGATGGATGGCGGCGCCATTGATCGCCTGTTCCAGATCGATATTGGCGTAAGCGCTCGTCAGGATGCGAACGGTCGACGGCCATGATTTTCGGACGTTACTCAAGAACGACACGCCGCTATCACGCGGCATGCGCTCGTCGCTGACCACGACCGAGATCGCATCACCTTCAGCTTCGAGGATTTTCAAGGCTGCTTCAGGCGTGTCGGCGGTGACGACGTTGGCGTATTTGCCGACCGACGCCTTGAAGTACTTGAGCGAGAGCGGTTCGTCGTCGACAAAAAGTATGGTCCCGGCGCGGCCCGCGTCTGTTGGCTGCTTAACACCCATTTTGAAAAACCGCCTCTCGTCCTCGACTTGGTGCGGCACCGCGCGCGCTAGCCAAGTGGCCACCAGAATGCTGCAGAGGCGAGCGCGAACTCAGACTGCGCCAATGCGCTTGCTAGCGACCCTACCAATTGTGAGCCTAAGCAATTTGAATCAATGCGCCGTTGGTCGCGATTTTAGAGATAATCCGTTATAAGATTAAATATTCCTATCCGTGTGCAGCGAGGCGGGACACGCAGTGCGCGCGTACCAGTTTTGTCGCCGCATTTACCATTTCGATCCGTTAAACGCTCAGCAGCAGGTGCTCGCGCTCCCAGGGGCTGATGACGCGCATGAATTCTTCGAACTCGCTTCGCTTCAACGCCAGATAGACGTGGCAGAAGCGTTTGCCGAGGACTTCGTGTAGCAAGTTGCTTTCTTCGAATGCGGTCAGGGCTTCGAGCAAACCACGGGGCAATTGGCGATCGTTGCGATAGGCGTTTCCGACGACGGCGGCGCGCGGCTCTATGGCGTTTTTCATTCCGAGATAACCGCAAGCAAGGCTCGCTGCGAGTGCCAGGTAAGGATTGGAGTCGGCGCCTGCAAGGCGGTTTTCGACGCGACGAGCGCTGTCGGGAGATATCGGGATGCGCAAGCCTGCCGAGCGGTTGTCGTAACCCCATTCGACGTTGATCGGAGCGGCGCCGTTCGGCACGAGGCGGCGGTAGGAATTCACATAGGGTGCGATCAAGCACATTGCGGACGGAAGATAGCTCTGCTGTCCGGCCAGGAAGTTGAAGAAGAGCTTGCTCGGCTCGCCGTTGCCGAGGGTGAAGACGTTCTTGCCCGTCTTGATGTCGACGACACTCTGGTGAACGTGCATGGCGCTGCCGGGCTCATTGGCGAGCGGCTTTGCCATGAACGTCGCGTAGCAATTATGCGTGAAGGCGGCTTCGCGGATCGTGCGTTTGAAAAGAAAAACCTGATCGGCAAGATCGACGGGATCGCCGTGCAGCAGGTTGATCTCGAGCTGCGCCGCGCCGCCTTCGTGAATAATCGTGTCGATCTTCAGATATTGTCGCTCGGCGAATTCGTAGATGTCGTCGACGATCTTGTCGTATTCGTCGACCGCGCCGAGGCTATAGGCTTGGCGTCCGGCACCGGGCCGGCCCGATCGCCCGGTCGGGGGTTCGAGCGGATAGTCGGGGTCCGGGTTCGTCTTCGTCAGATAGAATTCGAGCTCCGGCGCAACGACCGGGCGCCAGCCCTCCTTCTCATAAAGCTCGACGATGTGCTTCAGCACATTGCGCGGTGCGATCTCGACCGGAGCGCCGCTCTGCCAAAGTGCGTCGTGGATCACCTGCGCGGTCGGGCTTGACGCCCAGGGGGCGGGCCGGATCGTCGAAAGATCCGGAACCATCATCAAGTCGCTTTCGGCGTAGAGCTGCTGGCCGTCTTCCTCGAAGCCCACATAGTCGCCGGTGATCGTCTGGTGGAAGATCGAGATCGGCAGGTGCACGGCGTCGAGCTTGACGAATTTTTCCGCGGGCATCGTCTTGCCGCGCGCGACGCCGGCGATGTCCGGAACGGCGCAGTCGATTTCCTCGATGCGGTGCTGGCGCAGCCAATGGCGCAGCGTTTCGGGCGTCGAACCGACGCCGAATTCGCCGTCCTCGTTGGGCGTCGCTCCGAGTGGGGCAGTCATGATGGCACCTGGGTGTCTTCGTTTTGAGCGGAGCCGATGGGCAATGCCCATCTTTGCCGCCAGGGCCCGCGCCGTAGAGGAGTGCCTCTGACGACCGTCGTTCCCGGGCCTTAGAGAATAGGACAGTCTGCAGGCCTAACCGAGCCCGTGCTGGCCGTGCCTATAGTCATCATAAACGTGCCCGGACCTCAAGGCGGTGGAATGGCGGCCGGTTTGATTAAAGTTACACGTTCGCCATCCAGGTTGCTTGACATTTGTCGGTGCCTAATTCGGCGTCGGATTGACCGAGAATGGGCAAGGTCCACGCGAACTCATTTTGCTCCAAGGATGTTGTTGTGCTTCGCATTTTTCCTGCGCAGAATGTCCGGCGTTTAGCAAAGGCCGTGTGATACGGCAGCTCCCCGCCATCCTCTTTGGTGGGGGGTGGTCGAGCGCAGGGTCGGCTAGGGCACACCAGTCCGTGGAGAAGTCCGATGTTGACGTTCGGGAAGGCGGCGCGGTGCGCCGTATTTGCCGCCGCAATCGTTGTGGCGGCAGTCGCCGCTCAGGCTGTACAGGCGGCGGAGAAGGAAGTCAGAGTTTACAATTGGTCGGATTATATCGATCCGCAAATCCTCAAAGACTTTACCAAGGAAACCGGCATCAACGTCGTTTACGACGTCTTCGACAGCAACGAGGTTCTTGAAACCAAGCTGCTTGCCGGGGGAAGCGGATACGACGTGGTTGTGCCCACGGGTCCATTCCTGTCACGTCAGATCGCCGCCGGCGTTTTCCAGAAGCTCGACAAATCGAAGCTGCCAAATCTCGCCAACATGTGGCCGGAGATCATGAAGCAGCTTGCAATCTATGACCCCGGTAATCAGTACGCGATCAATTACATGTGGGGCACGACCGGGATCGGCTACAACGCCGCCAAGGTCAAGGAGCGCATGCCCGATGCGCCCGTTAATTCCTGGGATCTGGTGTTCAAGCCGGAGATCCTTTCGAAGTTCAAGGATTGCGGCGTCATGATGCTTGACGCCCCGGATGACGTTCTTCCCGCGGCACTCAATTATCTGGGCCTCGATCCCAACAGCAACAAGCCGGAAGACATCGAAAAAGCCGGTGCGCTGATCGAGAAGGTTCGCCCGTACATCCAGAAGTTCCACTCCTCGGAGTACATCAACGCGCTCGCCAACGGCGACATCTGCATCGCGGTTGGCTACTCGGGCGACATTCTGCAGGCGCGCAGCCGTGCGCAAGAAGCGAAGAACGGCCAGGAGATCGTCTACTCGTTGCCGAAGCAGGGCGCGCAGATGTGGTTCGATGAAATGGCCATACCGGCGGACGCAAAGCATCCGGAAGAAGCACACATCTTCCTCAACTACATGATGCGGCCCGAGGTGATTGCCAAGGCGTCGAACTATGTGTCCTACGCGAACGGAAATCTGGCATCGCAGAAGTTCCTCGACGATACGATCAAGTCGGACAAATCCGTCTATCCCGACGCCGATACGATGAAGCGTCTGTTCGTCAAGACATCCTACGATCCGAAGACGCAGCGCGTCGTCACGCGGACGTGGACAAAGGTCGTTACGGGCCAATAGCCCGGAGACAAGCGGGGCCGATCGCTGATCGGCCCCGTTTTTGATCGCGCCGATTTTCTCCGGCGCCGTTCAATCTCAGCCCAGGGGATTTCGTTATGACGGTGGGAACGGTCGATGGCGCAAAGCAAGGTGGAGCAGGGGTTGCTCCACAGCGGGCCGGTCCGCGTACGGCCGCGCCGCAATCGGGCTTTGCGCCCTGGAAAGACCCGACCAAGACGCCGATCGTCCGCTTCGAAAACATCACCAAGAAATTCGACGATTTCGTTGCCGTCAAGAATGTCACGCTCGACATCTACGAGCGTGAGTTCTTTGCGCTGCTCGGACCGTCCGGCTGCGGAAAGAGCACGTTGCTGCGGATGCTCGCCGGGTTCGAACGGCCGACCGAGGGGCGCACCATCGTCGCCGGTCAGGACATCACGGCGCTGCCGCCCTACGAGCGGCCCGTCAACATGATGTTCCAGTCGTACGCTCTCTTTCCGCACATGACCGTCGAGGGCAACATCGGTTTCGGTCTTCGCCAGGAGGGCATGGCGAAAGGCAAGATTGCCGAGCGCGTCGATGAAGCGATGGCGATGCTGGAGCTTCGCCCCTTTGCCAAGCGCAAGCCGAACCAGCTTTCGGGCGGCCAGCAGCAACGCGTCGCTCTCGCGCGCGCCATTGCGAAGAAACCACGCATCGTCCTGCTCGATGAGCCCTTGGGCGCGCTCGACAAGAAGCTCCGCCAGCAGGCGCAATTCGAACTGATGCGCATTCAGGAAACGACAGGCACGACTTTCATCATCGTGACGCACGACCAGGAAGAGGCGATGACGGTTGCGAGCCGTATCGCCGTCATGGACAAAGGCGAGCTCGTTCAGGTCGCGACGCCGGGCGATATCTATGAAAATCCGAAGACGCGCTATATCGCGGGCTTCATCGGTGACGTGAACGTCTTCGAGGGTAAGGTCTCCGCCGTTTCCGACGGATACGTCGAGATCGATGCGAATGACGGATATAAATTCAAGACGCGCAGCTCCGAACCGGTCACCGTCGGGCAGCAAGCGTGGCTGGCGCTGCGGCCCGAGAAAATCCGCATCGCTCACGAGCAGCCCGCAAGTCCGATCAACGCTATTCCGGGCACGGTCGAAGACATCGGCTATCTCGGTTCGATCTCGCACTATCATGTGCGGACGGCGCCCGGCGAGCGTGTGACCGCCCTCAGGGCAAACGCGGCTCACGCCGTCGAGCGGACAATCAACTGGGAAGAGAACGTGTGGCTCGACTGGCCTGTCGACGCTGGCGTTGTTCTAACGCGCTAGGGGCTTGAGATGGGAAATCCGAACCCCGCAAACCTCCGGCGCTGGTATGTGATCGCAGCGCCGTACTTCTGGCTGCTCCTCTTCTTCCTTGTGCCGTTTTTCATCGTATTCAAGCTGTCGCTGTCGGACTCGGCCATTGCCATCCCGCCTTACACGCCGACGTTCAACTGGACCGATGGAATTACCGGCTTTCTCTCGAAACTCGATTTCGAAAACTACAAATTCATTTTCAGCGATCCGCTGTACGTCAACGCCTACTTGTCGAGCCTCAAGATCGCCGCGATTGCGACGTTGCTGACGCTACTCGTCGCGTATCCGATCGCCTACGGAATGGCGCGGGCTCCGAAGGCGTGGCAGCCGACGCTGATGATGCTCGTCATCCTGCCCTTCTGGACCTCGTTCCTGATCCGCATCTATGCCTGGATCGGCATCCTGAAAAAGGAGGGGCTGCTAAACCTGTTCCTGATGAACTGGGGCATCATCAACGAACCGCTGAACATCCTGAACACGACGACGGCCGTCTATATCGGCATCGTCTATTCGTATCTGCCGTTCATGATCCTGCCGCTTTACGCGAGCCTGGAAAAGATCAGCCCGACGCTGCTCGAAGCGGCGGAAGATCTCGGATCGCGGCCGTGGAAAGCGTTCTGGCAGATAACCTTCCCTCTCTCGTTGCCGGGGGTGATTGCGGGTTGTTTTCTGGTCTTCATTCCGGCGGTCGGCGAATTCGTCATCCCCGATCTTCTCGGCGGATCGGAAACGCTGATGATCGGCAAGACGCTATGGAACGAGTTCTTCAATAACCGTGATTGGCCGCTGTCGTCCGCGGTCGCTGTGGTGTTGCTGCTCGTGCTGCTCGTGCCAATTGTCTTCTTTCAGCTGCAGCAGCAGCGCGAGCGGGAGGCGGGACGATGAGGAGCCGGTTCTCGTGGTTCAACGCGACGTCGATCACGCTCGGTTTTGCGTTCCTCTACATCCCGATCTTGCTGCTCGTCATTTACAGCTTCAACGAGTCGAAGCTGGTGACGGTTTGGGGTGGCTGGTCGGTCAAATGGTATGGCTCGCTGTTGCAAAACACGGCGCTGAAAGAAGCGGCCTGGGTTACGATCCGCGTCGCGTTTCTTTCGGCATCCGTTGCGACCGTCCTCGGCACGCTTGCGGCGATCACGCTCGTTCGGATGGGGCGCTTTCCGGGTCGGACGCTCTTTTCGGGGATGATCTTCGCACCTCTGGTGATGCCTGAAGTCATCACCGGACTGTCGCTGCTTTTGCTGTTCGTCGCTCTCAACATCGATCGTGGGTTCTGGACCATTACATTGGCCCACATCACGTTCACGATGTGCTACGCGGCTGTTGTCGTTCAGGCGCGATTGCAGGACTTCGACAAGTCGGTCGAGGAAGCGGCGATGGATCTCGGTGCGACGCCGGTCAACACGTTCTTTCAGGTCACGCTGCCGATCATCGCGCCCTCGGTCATTTCGGCGTGGCTGTTATCGTTCACGCTATCGCTCGATGATCTCGTGGTCGCGAGTTTCACGACGGGGCCGGGCGCGACCACGCTACCGATGAAAATCTACAGCCAGGTACGCCTCGGCGTGACGCCTGAGATCAACGCCATTTCGACGATCTTGATCGGCATCGTCACGGTTGGCGTTCTGGTTGCGGCGTATTTCACAAAGAGGCGGACGGAACGGGAAGACCGTGAGCGCCGGATCGCCTTCGGAGCCACGGACTAGATTCTTGCCGAAGAGGCCGTAACGTAACGGGCGGGGTCGATTTGTGCTTCTGCCAGAAGCAGGCTAAGCGTGCGGCCGTGACGGCTCAAGATCATACCAAATCCTATTACGCGGCGACCGCGAACGACCGGACGCGCCATCCGGCGCTCGAAGGCACGGTCAAAGCCGACGTGTGTGTGATCGGCGGCGGCTTCTCGGGCGTCGCGACGGCGCTGACGATGGCCGAACGGGGCCGTTCGGTCGTACTTCTCGAAGCCAATAGCATCGGCTGGGGCGCATCGGGACGCAACGGCGGTCAGATGATCGGCGGCATCAGCGGCGAAGCGACGATCGAGCGACAACTTGGCAAGGCGGGTGCCAAGCTCGTGCGCGACATTCGCTATCGTGGCCATGAGATCATCGAAGGGCGCATCGCGAAATACGGGATCTCCTGCGATCTGAAGCGTGGCTGGATGGAGGTCGCTGCACGGCCGAGGCATATGACGGCCATTCGCGCGCATTTCGAGGAGCGAGTTGCGGAAGGCGAGGGCGATCATCTCGAACTCGTCGAGGCTGAAGACCTGCCGCGCGTGCTCGGCACGTCCGCGTATCACGGCGGGTTCATCGATCGGCGCAGCGGCCACCTGCACGGGCTCAATCTCTGTCTCGGGGAAGCCCGTGCCGCGGCGAACCTAGGCGTCCGGATATTTGAAGACAGCCGCGTCGTCGCGCTCGAAGGCGGCGCCAAGCCCTCGGTTTGGACGGAGCGTGGGCACGTCGAAGCCGGAACGGTCGTCATCGCCGGCGAAATCTTCGACCGGTTCGGTCAGCCTCGCCTCAAAGGTCTGATGCTGCCCACAGGGAGCTACATCATCGCGACCGAGCCGTTGAGCGATGCCGTCGTCGCCGAGATCAATCCGCAGGACCTTGCCGTTTGCGATAGCAACGTGGTGGTCGACTACTATCGATTATCTGCGGATAGGCGGATGCTGTTCGGCGGGCGCTGCAACTATTCGAACCGCGATCCGAAAGACATCGGCGCATCGATCCGGCCGCGCATGGTCGAGATTTTTCCGCAGCTCAAGGATGCCAAAATAGACTTCGCGTGGGGCGGACGGATCGCCATCGTCATGAATCGTGTGCCGGTGATCGAGCGCTTGGCGCCGAACCTCTATGTCCTGCAGGGTTATTCAGGCCACGGCGTCAATGCTACGCACATTGCGGCGGAGATCGTTTCGGACGCCATTTGCGGTACGACCGAGACGTTCGACCTTTTCGATCGTATCCGGCACACGCGGCTGCCGCTCAGCGACTGGTTCGGCAATCAGATGCTGGCGCTGGGGATGCTCTACTATCGCTTGCGCGATCTGCTTTGAGAGGCTCGATCGCAGTCTACCAGCGCAGGAAGCGCGAGCCGATCAGGGCGCCGAGAGTCGTCATCAGCACGAAGCCGACCGGATACCAGAGGGCTACGAACAGCGGACTGTCGTCAGTGCAGTGGCTGGCGTAGAGCGTCGCGGCGATGCCGGCCGAAAGGATGCCGCCGACGGCGCCTGCGACCGTCGGGCTTGCGGGAGCTCCACACTTCAGCGCGTAAAGCACGGCTGCGAACGGCGCCAGTGAAAGAAGCGGGATCACGGTCATGCAGAAGAAGGCATTGTGGCCGATCATTCGTGCGCGCCACGTGTCGGACGGAACGGACATCAGCTCGAGCCCAACTCCGAAAAGCAGCAGCGCCGGGCCCAGGGCTAGCCACCACAGGCGCTTGTCGATCTTGAAATCCGGCCGCGAAAGTCCGCGCACAAGCAGAAATGCGGGAATGGCGAGGCCGAGCGTCACGACGAATTTGTACAAAAAGCGCACCGAAGTCGAGGCGGCTTCCGCGAAATCGTGGCGCGGTCCTATGATTGCGAGGAAGGCGACAAGCGACAGCAAAGCCCCGACGCCGACTGCGACGGCAAGCGTGCGCGCAATCGGCTGCTCGACGCTGTTGGCGTCGGCGGCGAGAGCATTGATGAGATCGTCGGTCTTCATTGCGCCTTCTCTTGATAGGTATCGGCGAGTGCTTTCAGGCTTCGGTGCAGCGCGACGCGGACGGCGACCTCGGTCATCCCTAAGCGATCCGCGACGTCGCGGGCCGAATGCCCATCGATGCTTATCGCTTGGACGATCTCGCGATTGCGCTCCGAGAGGCCGTTCAGCACGCGGCTTACATCGTGGGCGTCGATCGAGGCCTGCTGGTCTCCGCCTTCGATATCGAATTGCGTCAAGTCGAGTGGAATCTCGGGCCGGCGGCCGCGGCGGCGCAGGTCGTCGATCATCTTGTTGCGTGCGATCGCAAGAAGCCACGGCCCCAGCGGCATCGCCGGATCCCACGTGTGACGCTTCAGATGGATTGCCAGCAATACGTCCTGCACTACGTCCTCGACGTCGTCGCGTGCGACACCGACACCGGCGAAGCCGCGCCGTACGATTCCTCTCAACATGCGCGAAAGGTCTTCAAGCAGCTTGCGGTACGACGCTTCATCGCCCGCAATTGCGGCGCGCATGAGAGTCGACCATTCCGCGTCTCGAGCCTTTCGGTCCAAAATACGCCTTCCAGAAACTTCGCCAGGGGGCATTCAAACGTTACAGCAGCTTTATCTCCCTGGTCGTCAGTGCCTTATCAGGTTGCGGGCAGCCAGATCCAGAGGATGACAATATAGGTTAGCCCGTGCAGGAACTGATCGAGGCCGAGCGCGCACCAGTACTGCCGGTCGGCGAACTTCCATCCGTAGTGGCCGACGATCTGCTCCTTCGTCCAGTCGATGTGGTAGTGAACGACGAATTCGCCCGCAAGAAGAGCTGCCGCCAATCCCAAGCTGCCACTGGGAAACAGCAAAAATACGGGCGCCGTCAATAGGATATGGATGAAGGCGTGAAGCAGCCCGCCCGGCGCGCCGTAAATCCCCTTCTGACGATAGATCAATGGCGTCTGCAGGAAGAAATCCGCGACGGCGTGCTTGGCCAGCAGATACGTTATGGCGGCAAGGGCCGCATGCGCGGGTGACATGGACATCCGATGCTCAGGTTGTCGCCCGTCCTTTCTTTTACGGAATGCCCGGTTGCGGCAGAAGGGCGGCCGACAGCTTTTTTTAAGACGCCATGGTTAGCGGGACCGGCCGACGCTCGCTGTCACCCAGGGAACAGCAAGCGGGACATGGGGTGCCGCGCTTTGAGACAGGCATGTTTTGAGACAGTAAAGCCGCCCCGGGCGCCTGTTGGAACCCGGGACGGCTTTTTCCCTCAAACTTCTTGGCGCGACGTCAGTTGATGCGCTGAACCTCGACGAGGTTGTCGGAGAATGTCGGAGCCCGGCCGAGACCGCACCACGCATCCGACGAGATGCAGTTGACCGACCCGTCCGAGCGGTTCAGCGAGCGCCAGTAGCCGAGCGTCGAGACGACGACGCCGGTCGGCACGTCGTCGGTGACGTGGGCAACGCCTTCGAAATCACCACGGTCGTTATAGACGCGCACGGGATCGCCCTCGCGGATCGACCGTTTCGTCGCGTCGCCCGGCGAGATCAACACGAACTGCTCGCCCTGGGTTTTGATCTTGTGCGGTTCGTTGGCGTAGCACGAGTTCAGGAACGCGTGGCTCTTCGGCGAGATGATGTTGAGTGAATAGAGCTTGGCGCGTTCTGGGTTCGTCTCCGGCCGTTCGCGCGCCGGCACATAGCCAGGCAACGGATCAACCGGCTCGCCTGCCTGATCGCCGTCGTACATCGCGCGGAAAGGACCCGCGACGAAGTTCTTGGCGTCGTGCAGCAGGAATTCGACCTTGCCGGACGGTGTCGGGAATTTGCCCTCGGCGTGCGGCGTGCGCGTATCGGCATGGCCGACGTCGATTTTATAGAAGCCGTGCTTCTTGAAATACTCCATGTCGATGCCGCCCATTTTCGGGTCGGACCAGTTGATGTATTCCGCGCAAAGCTCGCTGTCCGTCATTTTGAAGACGGGATCGTCGAAGCCCATCTCCTTGGCGAGCAGGCGCCACAAATCGCTCGTCGGCTTGCATTCGCCGGGAGGATCGACCGCCTTCTGATTGTACGTCAGATAGAAGTGACCCCATGACCACAGCATGTCTTCGGCTTCCCCGGCCATAGCCGCAGGCAGAACGATATCGGCGTATTTCGCCGTGTCGGTCAGGAAGTGCTCGGCGACGACCGTGAAAAGGTCGTCGCGCTGCAAGCCCTGAACGACCTTGTTCGTTTCGGGCGCCTGCGAAACCGGGTTGGTGCAGAAGACGAACAAGCTCTTGATCGGCGGGTCGAGCTGCATTTCGCCGGTCAGGGCGGCGCCAAGTTTCAAATTGTTGATGGCGCGTGTGCCAGGCTTGATCCAATCGGGGCGGGCGGCCTTCGCCCAGTCGATCGGGAAATCCCACAGCGGCATTTGCAGGAGCCCGCCGCCGACATGGCGCCAGGAGCCGACGAGCGCCGGAAGGCAGCAAGCGGCGCGAATGGCCTGCCCGCCGCCGATGCTTCTTTCGAGCGCGATGCCGAGGCGAATGACCGACGGCTGAGCCGTTGCGAACTCGCGTGCGAACTTGGCGACGTCGGCCGCCTTAACGCCCGTGACCTCCTCGACATATTCGGGAGTGAATTCCGCAGCGCGTTCTTTGAGCTCCGGATAGCCGTAGGTGTAATTGTCGACGTAATCCTGATCGACCAGTCCCTGTTCGATGATCGAATTGATGAAGCCCATCGCGAGCGCGCCGTCAGTTCCGGGGCGCGGGCAAATGTGCCAATCGCCGGCCTTCGCCGTGCGCGACCGGTAGGAGTCGATGACCACAATCTTGGCGCCGCGTTTCTGGGCTTCGAGGACGAACGGCCAATGGTGAAGGTTAGTCGAGATCGAATTGCACGCCCAGATCACGATATATTTCGAGTGGACAAAGCTTTCGGGGTCGACGGCGCCTGTCGGGCCGACAGTCAGAAGCCACGCGGTCGACGATCCCGAACCGCAGAACGTCTTCTCGTTGACCGTCGAGCCGAGCTTGTTGAAGAATGGGTCGCCGGAATTGATGCCCTGCACCAGGCCCATGTTGCCCAGATAGCTGTAGGGCATAATCGCTTGGCTGCCGTATTCGGCAATAATTTTCCGCCAGCGCTTGCCGATTTCGGAAATCGCTTCATCCCAGGTGATGCGCTCGAACTGTTTCGAGCCCTTCGGCCCTGAGCGCCTCAGCGGGTACATCAGCCGATCGGGATTCACGTGATGATCGTGAAAATCCTTGAGCTTGACGCACAGGCCGCCGCGCGTCATGGGGTGTTCTTTGTTACCGCGAACGTAAGACAGACGGCCGTCGACGACTTCGTAAATCATTGCGCATGTATCGGGGCAATCATGCGGACACGCCCCAAAGAAAGTTTCGCGTTTCAGCTGCTCGTTCATTGTTCCTCCCGGATTTTGTAGTGGCCCGTTCAGGGTCTTTTACTCGTTTTGCTAGCTCCAATTTGGCACTAGAGTCTGTCAGGCCCAAGCAAAATCGGTATTCGGCCTGCATGTTTTGCATTGCCGTACAAAAGACTCCGAAACCATTCCCAATCTGCTGATTTGCCGTGACAATCTGTGAATTAGTCGAATATAGCCGCGCCGTGGGTGCGGCTATCGTGATTGCGGGAGAGGTCTGTTCGTGATGAGAGCACTTTTTCCTGACCGTCGCGTTCTCTGGTTGCCGCTTACGGATTGGAAGCGGCCTTCAACTGTCGTCGTGCATTGCTGCGCCGCAATGGTGAAGGCCCTCGAATTCGACTGCGAGCTGCACAGCGATCCATTCGAGTGCGCGGATTCGCTCGTGATCTATAATGAGGTGATGGATGAATACGGCCTCATTATCCACGATGGCAGTGCTTCTTATGTCTTGATCGACCACTGTCCCTGGTGCGGGACGAAGCTGCCGGAGAGCGCGCGCGACAAGTGGTTTGATTCCGTTGATGCGCTGGGGCTTGCCGCTGGGGTCGACCCGCCCTCAATATACCTTACAGGCGAATGGCGCCGGCGGATTTAGGCAAAAGACGCTCTGCGCCTATTAGTCAGGGGACGTCAGGCGCTGCGCAGCAGTCGTCGTAGATATGCTCGCGGTTGCGGGCATCGCGAAGGCGCGTTTTGCCGGGGGCCTCAACGGCGGCGTAGGCTTCAAGCGGTACTTTGCCGTGTGCACCCGGCAGATCGAGCACGTAGGTCGGTAGCGCGAGGCCGGAGAGGCGCCCGCGCAGTTCGGTCATCAGGGCCTGCCCCTTTGCGATCGTGGTGCGAAAATGAGCCGTGCCGGGCGCGAGGTCGCCGTGGTGCAGGTAGTAGGGCTTTACCCGCAGCTCGACGAGGGCGCGCATCAAGGCTTCGAGCGCATCGGTATCATCATTGATGCCCCTCAGCAGAACCGTCTGGCTGACCAGCGGAATGCCCGCATCTATGAGTTTCGCAATCGCGGTGCGCGCGGGGCCGGTCAATTCGCGAACGTGGTTGGTATGGAGGCCAACGAACACGGTCTTGTTCGTCGCCGTGAGCGCTTCAACCAGCTCGTCGGTAATGCGGTCGGGATCGACAACGGGGACGCGCGTGTGCCAGCGCAGGATCTTCACGTGGGGAATGCCGGACAATGCTTCCGTCACCTCGCGGATGCGGCGAGTCGACAGAACGAATGGATCGCCGCCGGTCAGGATCACTTCCCAGACAGCGGGCGTCGCGCGGATATAGGCGATCGCTGCGGCGAGATCGTCGGCTGAGAGCGTTTCTCCGTTCTCAGGCCCGACCATTTCGCGACGGAAGCAGAAGCGGCAATAGACCGGACAAACGCTCGCGATCTTCAGCAGTACGCGGTCCGGATAGCGATGGACGATGCCCGGCGCCGGGCTTTTGATGCGATCGCCGATGGGGTCAGCAAGCTCCGCGGCACGTGTCTCAAGCTCGCGTGCATCGGGCACGAATTGCTGCGCGATCGGATCATTTGGATCGGTTCGATCAATCAGGTCGGCGACGGCGGGCGTCACGGCAATGGCGTAGCGCGTGCCGACCTTCTCCAATGCTGCGCGTGCGGAGGATGGCGCAAGCCCTGCAGCAATCAGGTCGTCAACCGACGTCAGTTTTCGTGGCGCGCGCGTCATCGTTCGGGCCAATGCTCGGTGTCGTGATCCGGGTGCTGGTAAGAGATCAGTGTCTTCAAAAACGGCGCTGCATTCGTATCCGCCAGCGTGTCGTGGCCAGGAAGGTTTGCGATCGCATCAACATAAGGCAGCTTGCCTTCGATGCCCCACTGCAATTTGGGTGCGATATTTTCGGGATGGTCGAATGCGCCGATCGCGATCGCGATACCGTCGGGCGCTTCATAGGTCAATGGCGTGCCGCAATCGGCGCAGAAGCTGCGCGCGACGAAATTTGACGAGTGGAATTTTTTCGGTGTGCCACGCGTCCAGCTGAGACTGGCTTCGCGCACCGAAACAAGCGGGGCGTAAAAGCTGCCGAAGGCTTTCTGGCACATGCGGCAATGGCAGACGGACGCATCGCCCAAGTTTCCTTCGATGCGAAACCGCACCGCGCCGCATTGGCATCCGCCGGATTGTGCTTCGCTCGCCATAGCCTTTTCTCCCTCTCCCCATTCGCCTGCACTTCAATGGGGAGAGGGTTGGGGTGAGGGGCGGCCGCTTGCTCGGGCGTGATTGCGGCCCCTCACCCTAACCCTCTTCCCGCAAAGGACGGGGAGAGGGGATTTTGGATAGTCCAGTTTACTTGCCTGCTTCCGGCAGTGGCGTCCAGATGACCTGTTCGATCCGTTCTGCGCCGGTGGCAAGCATCACCAGCCGGTCGAAGCCGAGCGCGCAACCGGAGGCAGGCGGCATCGACGCGAGAGCGTTAAGGAAATCATCGTCGATTGGATAGCGCTCGCCATATATCCGCGCCTTGTCCCTCATCCACATCTCGAAACGGCGGCGCTGCTCTCCGGCGTCCGTCAGCTCGCCGAAGCCGTTCGCGAGTTCGACGCCGGAGGCATAGAGCTCGAAGCGTTCGGCAACGGCTGGATCGCGGGGTGACGGGCGGGCAAGCGCCGCTTCACGCGTCGGATATTCATAGAGGATCGTTGGCCGTGGCGAGCCGAGCCGCGGTTCGATTTTCTCGACGAGCACGCGGCTGAAGATGTCGGACCAGCTATCGTCGTTTTCGATGCGAATGCCGGTGTCCTCGGCGTAGGCGGCGAGACGCATGCGATTGCCGCCGTCTTTCGAAATCGTCTCGCGGAGCGGGATCTGTGCGAATTGCTCAAAGGCCTGATTAAGAGTCAGCTGCTGATAGGGGGCCGTCGGGTCGCACGTCGTGTCGCGGTACTGCCAGGGGAAGTGTTTCCCAATCTCGCTTGCGATTTTGAGGATTGCCGCGCAGTCATCCCAAAGGGTCTCGTAGTCTTCGCCGGCGCGATACCATTCGAGCATGGTGAATTCTGGGGCGTGCAGCTTTCCGTGCTCGCGGTTCCGGAAGACAGGGGCGAAGGCAAAAATCCTCGTTTCTCCGGCGGCGAGCAGCTTTTTCATCGCGAACTCGGGCGAGGTGTGGAGATAGAGGTCCCGGCGAGAAAGATCGGTGCCGACCAGCTCGGTGCGGAACGCATGCAGATGTGTCTCGTTGCCCGGGGAGACCTGCAGGCATCCCGGCTCGACTTCGACGAAGCCTTCCAAGGCAAACCAATCCCTTAACGCCGTCTTGATGCGGCTACGTGCGACAAGAAAGGGCCGGCGATCCGAATGCCGGTCGAGATTCCACCAGGGCGAGGCTTGGGACATGGCTGAAAAATGGGCTTTTGCGGTGCCGTTGCCGCACTTGGCGGCACGAAGGTAAGCGGGTATGAGACGCGGCAGATTCCCCGAAGGGTTCCTGCTGGCCGGCTGCCAACACGGCGCGCGCGGCATTTTGAATTTGAGAACGGAGACGTTAGGTGGTCAAGGTTATTGCAAGCTCGGTCCGCAAAGGCAATGTGCTCGATCTCGACGGAAAGCTCGCCGTTGTTATGCATGCGGAAAATATCCACCCCGGCAAGGGCACGCCCGTCACCCATCTCGAAATGCGGCGTATCGCGGACGGCGTGAAGGTTACCGAGCGCTACCGGACGACCGATCAGGTCGAGCGTGCGTACCTCGATGAAAAGGATTTCAATTATCTTTACGAAGACGACATGGGGTACAACTTCATGCACCCCGAAACCTTCGATCAGATCACGATCTCGAGGGATGTTGTCGGCGATCAGGGGCAGTGGCTGCAGGAAGGCATGACGTGCCTGGTGGCGCTGCATGAGGGCAACCCGATCTCGATCGAACTGCCGCAGCGCGTAACGCTCGAAATCGTCGAGGCCGATCCGGTGGTTAAAGGCCAGACGGCGTCTTCATCCTACAAGCCCGCGAAGCTTTCGAACGGGGCTCGGGTGATGGTGCCGCCGCACATCGGCGCCGGTACGCGGGTTGTCGTGATGACGGCGGACGGCTCTTACGTCGAACGCGCCAAGGACTGATTGGTTTTTCTTGCGTCGCGCGAGCCAAGCGCGACGCCTAATCATTTCAGATGTCGAGCTTCAGCACTTTGACGGCTGTTCCGGCTGGTTGAGCGGGTGCGCCTACGGGCACGATGATCAGGCAGTCGGCGTGCTGCAGAGCCGTGATCAGCCCGCTGTCCTGATTTCTGAACGGCACGGCGCGCGGTGGTGACGTATCGAAGTCGAGGCGGCCCCGCATGTAGTGCTCGCGCGGGCCGTTGGCCGGAAGCTCATCGCCCAGCACGGCATCGGTCGTCTCAAATGGGACGTCACGTCCGAGCAAGCGTCCGACAAGCGGCACCAGGAACACGCGCGAGCAGATCAGCGAAGCGACTGGATTGCCCGGCAGTCCTAGGCAGTGCTGGTGGGTTCCACCGGCCGTGCGCGAGCCGAAGAATAGAGGTTTACCCGGCCGCATCGCGATCTTGTAGAATTCGAGCTTGGCGCCGGATTTTTCGAGCGCCGGCCGGACAAGGTCGTGATCGCCGACGGACGCGCCTCCGATCGTCACCAGAATGTCGGCGCCATTCGCGCGTTCGAGCGCCTCGGAGAGGGACTCGAAAGAATCTCGCGCAATACCGAGCAGGCGCGCTTCGCCGCCCGCGGCTTCGACGACAGCTGCGAGGCCAAATGAATTGGAAGCCCAGATTTGACCGTGTGCGAGCGGCTTTCCCGGTTCGACAAGTTCATCGCCCGTTGAAAGAAGCGCGACGATGGGTTTGCGGACAACAGGCAACGTCGCATGTCCGGCGGCGGCGGCTAGGAGAATATCGCGTGCCGTCAAGCGCCGGCCCTTTTCGAGCAGTGGACGGCCTTTGGTGAAGTCCTGCCCTTTCGGGCGGATGTTATCGCCAAGATCCGCGCGCTCGCGAAACGTGATGTTCGCGCCGTCAGCCGTGACGTCCTCCTGGATGACGATGGCGTCTGTGCCGTCGGGAAGCACCGCGCCGGTGAAGATGCGGACCGTTTCGCCTTTTGCGATCTTTCCGGAAAACGGCTGACCGGCGCTGGCTTCGCCGATCAGCTTGAGCGTCACGGGAACATCAGTCACGTCGTCTGCGTGCACGGCATATCCGTCCATCGCGGAGGCGTCGAAAGGCGGATTGTCGACGCGGGCTTCGACGGCGCGTGCGAGCGTGCGGCCGAGCGCATCACGCAGGCCGACGTCTTCGGTTTCGAGGGGATCTGCAGCTTCAAGAACATGCTTCAGCGCTTCGGCGACGGGAAGCAGCGCCATGTCGTCAACGTCCTTTGGATCGTGCGGGAGCTTTGAACGTCCCCGATTTTCCGCCCGTTTTCTCGACGAGCCGTATGTCTTCGATGGTCATCGTTTTGTCGGCCGCTTTCAGCATGTCGTAAAGCGTCAGGCATGCGACCGATACGCCCGTCAGCGCTTCCATCTCGACGCCGGTTGGACCAGAGACTTTGACTTCGGCCGTGACGCGGATGCCGGTCGGAGATTTTGAAAGTTCGAAATCGAGCGTCGCTTTTGTGATGGCGAGCGGATGGCAGAGCGGGATCAGCTCGTGCGTTTTCTTGGCGGCCATGATGCCGGCAATCCGCGCCGCGCCGATGACGTCGCCCTTTTTCGCTTCGCCCGTTTCGACGAGAGCCAGCGTTTCGGGTTGCATCGTGATGAACCCTTCGGCGATGGCACGGCGGGCGGTCGTTGCCTTCTCCGACACGTCGACCATGCGGGCCTCGCCCTTGTCGTCGATGTGGGATAGCTTGCTCATGGAGATGCTGCGCTACTACCGAGCAACGTCTTCGTCGCCGCCGTCACGTCGGCCTGCCGCATCAGGCTTTCGCCGACGAGGTAGGTGTGGACGCCGACCTTCGCGAGCCGTGCGATGTCGGCGGGCGTGAAGATACCGCTTTCGCCGACGACGATGCGATCCTTCGGAATTTTGGGTGCAAGCTCTTCCGTCGTCTCGAGCTTCACCTCGAAAGTTTTAAGATTGCGATTGTTGATGCCGACGAGGCGGCAATCGAGCTTCAGCGCGCGGTCGAGTTCACCCGCGTTGTGCACTTCCGCAATCGCGTCCATGCCCCAGTCCTTTGCGGCCGCGGCGAGATCGTGCGCCGTCGCGTCATCGACTTCGGCGAGGATGATCAGGATGCAGTCGGCGCCCCAGGCGCGCGCTTCCGCGACCTGATAGGTGTCGATCATGAAGTCTTTACGCAGCACGGGCAGATGCGTTGCCTCGCGCGCGGCGGTCAGGAAATCGGGTGCGCCCTGGAAAGATGGCCGGTCCGTCAGGATCGACAGGCAAGCAGCGCCGCCTGCTTCGTAAGCCTTGGCAAGCGCCGGTGGATCGAAGTCAGCGCGGATCAGACCTTTCGAAGGCGAGGCCTTTTTGATTTCCGCGATGAGGGCGGGCTTGTCGGCTTTCAGTTTCGCTTCGATGGCACCTGCAAAGGAGCGCACGCGCGGCGCCGAGCGCGCATATTCGGAGATGATGCGCAGCGGTTTCAGCGTTTTGGCGCGGGCGACTTCCTCGCGCTTGTAGGCGGTGATTTTGTCGAGGATGTCGGCCATCGATCACACCGTATCGTTCGTGACAGCGACGAGGCGGTCGAGCGCTTGAGCGGCACGTCCGCTGTCGATTGCGGCAGCGGCCCTTTCGATTCCGTCGGACAATCCGTCGGCCTTTCCGGCTACGATCAACGCCGCCGCAGTATTCAAAAGGACGATGTCACGATAGGGTCCGGGCTCGCCCTGCAAAAGAGTGCGGATTGCCGCCGCATTCGTTGCCGCGTCGCCGCCTTTGAGTGCGGCGATGTCGCTGCGGGGGAGGCCTGCGTCTTCCGGCGTCAGGTCGAACGCATAAATATCGCCGTTCTTCAGCTCCGCGACGTGCGTGACGCCGGTCGTCGTCAATTCATCCATGCCGTCGGCGCCGTGCACGATCCAGGCATGCTCGGAACCCAATTTGCGCAGGACTTCGGCAATCGGCTGGACAAGCTTCTTGTCGTAGACGCCGAGGATCTGGCGCGTAACCTCGGCAGGATTGCACAGCGGCCCGAGCAGATTGAGGATCGTGCGCAAACCGAGGTCGGCGCGTATCGGCGCCCAGGCCTTCATGGCGGTATGATAAAGCGGCGCCCACAGGAAACCGACGCCCGCGTCGGCAATCGCGCGTGATACGACGACCGGCGGAACGTCGAGTTTCACGCCGAGCGCCGCCAGAACGTCGGATGCGCCCGAAAGCGATGTAACCGCGCGGTTGCCATGCTTTGCGACGACGGCACCCGCTCCCGCCGCAACGAGTGCTGCTGCCGTCGACACATTGTACGTTCCGCGACTGTCGCCGCCGGTGCCGACGATGTCGATCGCTCCGGGCGGTGCATCGACCGTCGTCATGCGGCCGCGCATGAATTTGGCGGCGCCGGTGATTTCGTCCGTCGTCTCGCCGCGCAGGCGAAGACCCATCAGGAAAGCGCCCATCGCAACGGGCGGTGCGATGCCCGACATCAGGAGATCGAGGGCGTTCTGCATGCCGTCGTCGCCCAGCGTCTCGCCATCGGCGATGCGGTTCATCAGGCGTTTCAGCTCGCGAGCCGGATTTGCAACCGTTGTCGTCTCGGGCGTTGTCGTCACGGGTCAGGCCGCCTTACGGCTTTTTGGCGTAAAGCCTGCGAGGGTCAGGAAGTTCGCGAGCAGTGCGTGACCCTGCTCGGACGCGATGCTCTCGGGATGGAACTGCACGCCGTGCACGGGATGCGATTTGTGCTGCAGCCCCATGATGATCCCGTCGTCGGTTTCAGCCGTCACTTCGAGACAATCGGGCAGCGTTGCGCGATCGACGATCAGCGAATGATACCGCGTGATCTCGAATTTTTTCGGCAGGCCTTTGAAGATGCCTTGGCCGGTGTTGGTGATGGTCGAGAGCTTGCCGTGCATCGGCACGGGCGCGCGGACGACGTTGCCGCCGTAGGCTTGTCCGATGGCCTGATGGCCGAGGCAGACGCCAAGCAGCGGAATTTTCGAACCGGCCTTTTTGATGAGCTCGAGACAAACACCCGCTTCGTTCGGCGTGCAGGGTCCTGGCGACAAGACGATCGCCTGCGGTTTCTTTTCGAGGACCTCTTCGGCCGAGACCTTGTCGTTCCGGATTACGACGCTTTCGGCGCCAAGCTCGCCGAGGTAGTGGACGAGATTGTAGGTAAAGCTGTCGTAGTTATCGATTAGGATCAGCATGTTGGCCTTTATGCGCGGGATGGCTGCCTGCGGCCCGGAGCCGGATTTCCGACCTATCTAGCAGACAGGCGACGGGGCGCGACAGAAGAATATGGTCGTCCTAAAGCGGCCCTTCAAATGGGCTCAGCTACGGTCGCGCGGTGTGATGAACGCTTCGAGGCGTCCGGAGGAGGGGCCGACGTCGCGCCAAGCCGTTTCCGGAAAGGTCAGGATGACCAATGCGGCGGTCGGAAATTTGTCTTCGAGCCGCGATATGGATTTCGCGTCACCGCGCCCCGTCAGCATCAGGGCGAACTCGTGCAGGCCTGGGTTGTGTCCGATCATCAGGACCATTTTGGCGGTCACAGGAACATGGTGCAAGCATTCGAGGAGCGTCTCGGCGTTCGTTAGATACAACTGGTCTTCGAACAGAACCTGCTCATGCGAATGTTTGAAGCTTGGCTCGATGAGTTCCAACGTCTCGCGAGTCCGTTTCGCCGGCGAGCAGAGGATGATCTCCGGTGTGAACGGAAAACTTCGAAGCGCTTCCCCCATTATCGGCGCGGCAGCGCGGCCGCGTGCGTTCAGCGGCCGGTCGAAATCGTCAAGATGGCTGGCTTCCCAGCTCGATTTTGCGTGACGGAGAAGTGCAAGAGAAAGCATTCTGATCCGGAGCTGGCGTTGCGGATGGTGGCGCAAGTCTATAGCACGCCGCCGGTGCCGTTAAGCGGTAGGGCAAAGTTCGCGCTGCCGCAATGAAAGGCTCGTGACGGATGGACTACGTGCTTGCACTTTTCATCTGGCTGCTCGGACTTCTGGCGAGCACCATCCTCTGGATCGTCACGCAAATCTTCTGGATCTTGCTGTGGCTGGTGCTGCCGCTCGTTGTCGTGGCGTTTGTTGCACTGCGTATCGCCGAGCGCGTGCTCGGACAGGAGAAGGTACGAGCCTGGGTTCGCGTGCGGACGCAAAAATACGGATCGGCGGCATCGAAGCGGGCGCAACGATGGATCTTTGCGTTAGGAGTGGTGCCGGTCCGCGTGCTGTTCTGGTTCGTTCTCTATGCCGTCTGGCACAGCGTCGTCAGCTTATTATGGCGACCACGCTGGTCGCCATGGCGGCGCGCATGGGCGAAGCGGTGGCGGCAGCAACCGCAATTGCAGCCGAAGGCCTGAGCCAAACCCGAAAGATCGAAACGATCAGCCGAAGACGCCGCCGTTGCCACCCGAGCCCGGCGTCGCCGTACCCTTCGACGCAAAGCGCACGGCTTCTTCTGCGGCCCTCACGATCGCTTTCGCCTTATTGATGCATTCCTGCTGCTCGTTCTCGGGAATGCTGTCGTGAACGATGCCGGCGCCCGATTGCACGTGGATCATGCCGTCCTTGAGGATCGCGGTTCTGAGCACGATGCAGGTGTCCATCTCGCCGCCCGCCGAAAAATATCCGACGCATCCGGCGTAGGGCCCGCGCTTTGCCTTCTCGAGTTCTGCGATGATTTCCATAGCGCGGACTTTCGGCGCGCCGGATACGGTGCCAGCCGGGAAGCCGCCCATCAGGGCGTCGATTGCGTCGTGATTTTTCTCATCCAGCGTTCCGATCACGTTCGAGACGATGTGCATGACGTGGCTATAGCGCTCGATGACGAATTTGTCCGTGACGGTGACCGTGCCCGGCGCTGCGACGCGGCCGACGTCGTTGCGGCCGAGATCGAGCAGCATCAAATGCTCGGAGCGTTCTTTCGGGTCGGCGAGGAGTGCCGATGCGAGAGCTTTGTCCTCGGCCTCGTTGACGCCGCGCCGGGCCGTGCCAGCGATCGGGCGTATCGTGACGACGCCATCGCGAACGCGCACGAGAATTTCGGGCGATGAGCCGACAAGTTGGAACGAGCCAAAATCGAGATGGAACAGGAACGGCGATGGATTGAGCCTCCGAAGCGCGCGATAGAGCGCAAATGACGGCAAAGCGAATGGTGCGGAGAAGCGCTGCGAGAGCACGACCTGAAAGATATCTCCGGCCTTGATGTACTCCTTCGCTTTCGCGACCATCGCCATGTATTCGGGGGCCGACGTATTCGACTGCGGCTCGGGGAGCGTTGTCGTCGCGGCGGCTGCGGACGATCCGTGCGGCAGCGGGACGTCGAGGCTTTCGATCGTCGACTCGAGGCGTGCAATGGCGCTTGCGTAGGCGTCGTCGGCCGAAACGCCGGGTGCAGGGCGCACGGGCGTGACGAGGGTCATCTCGTCCTTCACGTTGTCGAAGATCAGCATCAACGTCGGACGGATGAGGATCGCATCGGGGACGCCGAGCGTATCCGGCGTC
>DASZVX010000148.1:0-47004 GCA_035547255.1 Hyphomicrobium sp. | reverse complement strand
GTGAGATCCTTCAACTCCTTGTTGAAGTACGTCAACGCCGCTGCACCGACACCATAGGAGTTCATCCCGAGATAGATTTCATTGAGGTAGAGTTCGAGGATCTTGTCCTTCGAATAAGCGCTCTCGATGCGGATCGCCAGAATGGCTTCCTTGATCTTGCGTTCGATCGAGCGCTCGTTGGTCAAGAGGAAGTTCTTGGCCACCTGCTGTGTGATCGTGGAGGCACCCTGGGCGCGCTTGTGCGAACCGCGAATTTTCGACTCAACCGCGGCGAAGACGGCGCGCATGATGCCCTGTAGGTCGACGCCGCCATGTTCATAGAAGCGCCGGTCTTCGGCGGATAGGAACGCGCCGATGATGCGCTTCGGAATCGTATTGATCGGTACGAAAATCCGCCGCTCGCGCGCGAATTCGGCGATAAGCGATCCATCGTGTGCATGGATGCGCGTCATGACGGGTGGTTCGTACTTCGAAAGACTCTCGTAGTCGGGCAAATCTCGCGATGCCTGCCAGACCAGGAAGCCCGCCCCTGCCGATCCTGCAATGAACAGAACCACGAATGTTGCGAAGCTGAAGCCAAGAAAGCTCAGCAGCAGGCTTTTGCGCCGCTTTTTCCTTTTTCTGGGCGCCGCGGGGGGCGGCAGCGTTGGCGCGCGCATCAAATCGCAGATTCCGTTAGTCTATCGCTGGCTTACGCTTCCGGTACGTGTCAGGGCTACGTTTATTTCCGCGGCGCAGCAAAGACAACCCGGCGCAATCGCACATTAGTGGGGAATGTGGCAGCACGTCGTCCGGCCCGCTCACGCCACTCAAGGCTGCGCGAGCGTCCTCCTGTTGAAGTAGCTCTGGACAGCCGCGGCAATCGCATCGGCCACTTTGGATTGCCAGGTGCCGGTCATCATTTCCTGCTCTTCCGTGCTGTTGCTCATGTACCCAAGCTCGACCAGAACGGATGGCGCGTGGGTCTGCTTCAGCACCTTGAAAGCAGCCGATTTCTGCGGAATGCGGGACATCGTGATCGCCTGCCCCAGCTTTTTGACCAGAACGTGCGAGAAATCGGCCGAGAAATTCGACGTTTCGCGTTTCAGGAGATCGATCAGAATGTTTTTGACCTCTTCCCCGCGTCCCTGATCCATCGATCCGACTCCCGCAATCAAGTCGGAAGCGTTTTCCTTATCGGCCATGATGCGCGCCTGCTCGTCCGACGCCTTGTCCGATAGCGTGTAGATCGTCGCACCGCGGATCGCATCCGCCATGCTCTTTTCCTCGATCGAATCGGCATGCAGCGAGATGAAGAGGTCCGCGTCGTTTTCCGCGGAGAATTTGAGTCTCCGGTCGAGTGAGACGAAAACATCGTCCGTCCGGGTCATCTTGACGTCGTAGCGCCGAGTCTTCGTGAGCGCCGCCTTGAGCCGCAGCGCGACCGCAAGAACGATTGACTTCTCCGCCACGTTATTAGCCCCGAGCGCGCCGGGATCGATGCCCCCGTGGCCGGGATCGATGACGATGACCGGCTTGGCATTGTTCTTATGCTTGCGGTCGGCGTTCTCCGGCGGGGCAACATCGGAAACAAAGTCAGAGGGCGATGCTGCAGCAAGCGTCGCGCCCGTCCCAGCGCCGAAGGCGGCGGCGTCCATCGGAACCAGGACGATGGCGAGCTTCAGGGCTTTGCTCCCGGGAATCCGCGTCATGCGCGCCGAGTCAATTCTGACGGGGCCTGCCGTATCCAATACGACCCGAGCCTTATGCTCCGCAAAAAGCCCATAGCGAAACGCTGAAATGATGCCGCGCCCCTTCTGGCTAGTTGCGGGATCAAGGCTGAACGTCAGATCCGGCAGGTCCAGAACCACCCGGTACGGGTCCGCAAGGGTATAGACCTGCGCCGTCAGACCCTTGCTGATCGTAAGTTCGAACGTGGTCGCCTTGCCATCATTGAACAATCGGACAGCCGTGGCCTCAACACCTCGGTCAGGCAGCGCCTGGGCGGAGCCGGCTCCCAGAACGAGCACCAAGCCCAGCACGGCGGCCACCCAAAACCGCGCGTTCCCGAGATGTTCTATGAACCTCGCCATGCCCCCCACACCTTGCGGCCCCAACTCCACCTATCACCCCCCGGTGTGTTAAGGCTTTGTTTTCAGAGACGATATAAGTCTTAGCCCATAAACGAGGGCCTGTCCCGGCCTCCGTTTTATATCACTTGCCAGCCTGTGAGCGACCTCGTAGACTTTCACCATATTCGGTGGCGCTGATGACACACCACGTTTGTGGGATAACTCGGCAAGCGCCTGCGTGACTTGGTCGGCCTGCTGCAGAACAGCAAAGTTCTGCGTTTCACAGGTAATCAAACGCGCACGGATCGCATCTACTTGGAGCGAGCGCACGGGAGTATCGGCGTCGCTCGGGAAAATGCGCTTTGACGTCAGGCCCAAGCGGTCAGCGTCAAGGATCTATGACTTTGTGCCGGTTGCCCCGATCGGTTCGTTGGATACAGCGCAATAGTCGGGCGGCCATTTTGATCAACGTGACGCCATAAGCGTCGCAAAACCCATTTCCCGGCTGACGTTCCGCTCTTTGGCGCGAATCCGGGCACTACACGACGGGCCATGACGACAACTTGTACCATTCACAGCGGCACTGGGCGGACCAACGTCCGTACCATGTGTTTGACTGACACGGTGAGCCGCGCACGCGCCGCCGAAGCTGGAATGCTGCAGAAATCGTCCCGGCCGATTTTCACTTCCACACATTCTCCCAAAACAACGCGCCGCCGCGCGAACCTCGCAATGATCGCCGTTTTTGGCGGTCGAGCGTGCGAGCCGCCTCGGCGCGCCAAGGAATTCGATCGATGTCAAACACAAAAATGCTTATCGATGCCACGCATCCCGAGGAGACTCGGGTCGTGGTTCAACGCAACGGCCGGGTAGAGGAGTTCGATTTCGAAAGCGCTGCTCGCAAGCTGTTGCGAGGCAATATCTATCTCGCGAAAGTGACGCGCGTGGAGCCGTCCTTGCAGGCGGCCTTCGTGGACTACGGCGGCAATCGCCACGGGTTCCTCGCGTTCAACGAAGTCCATCCCGACTATTATCAGATCCCCGTCGCCGACCGTCAGGCCCTCCTCGATGAAGAGGCCGCGGCAGAAGCCGAGCTCGAAGCCGCTGCCGACCGCCGGGCCGAAGCCCTGGCGCGCCGCACCGCGCAGCGCGGCCACGGAGACATGGAAACAGGCCCCGATTCTCCGGGCGACGACTTCGGCGACCTCACGCAGGCCGATGCCTCGCTCGAGACATCGCATATCGTGGATGTCGAGGAAGACGAGCACATCGAGGAGATCGGCGGAGACGAAGAAGGCGAACCGGCCGTCAAGGTCGTTGCCTCTGCGGTTCGCCGTTCCGTCGATGAAGTCCGCTCGGAGCTGCCGCCGGAAGACGCCTCGACAGAGGCACCCGGCGAGGAAGTCGCCTCAGAAGCAGGCGATGAGAACGAACCCAGCGCTACAAACGATAACGCAACGGAGTCCGGAGCATCGCTGTCGGACTCAGAAGACGACGACCACGAACATCACGAGCATCACGAACATCACGAACTCCATGCCGACGACCACGACCATCCCGGCAGCGACGAGGAGTTCGCACCGCAGGCTACGCTGAACGACAACGGTTCGGCCGAGTCCCATGATGAAGGCTCACACCAGGAATTCCGGGAAGGCCCCCGCACGCGCCAGCGTCGTCGCCCGCGCAGCTACAAGATCCAGGAAGTCATCAAGCGTCGCCAGATCATCCTCGTTCAGGTCGTCAAAGAAGAACGTGGCAACAAAGGCGCGGCGCTCACGACCTATCTCTCGCTTGCCGGCCGCTACACGGTTCTGATGCCGAACACCGCACGCGGCGGCGGCATTTCGCGCAAGATCACCAATCCGCAGGATCGCCGCCGGCTCAAGGCCATCGCCCAGGAACTCGAGGTTCCGGAGGGCATGGGCCTTATCATCCGCACGGCTGGCGCGACGCGGACGAAGCAGGAGATCAAGCGCGATTTCGAATATCTGCTGCGCCTCTGGGAAAGCGTCCGCGAGATGACGCTGCAGTCGACGGCGCCGAGCCTCGTCTACGAGGAAGGCGATCTGATCAAGCGTTCGATCCGCGATCTTTATAACAAGGACGTCGAGGAAATCGTCGTCGCGGGCGAAGCCGGGCATCAGGAAGCAGCCGACTTCATGAAGATGCTGATGCCGAGCCACGCGAGGAATGTCGTGGCTTATCGCGAGCCGACGCCCCTCTTCACGCGCTACGGCGTCGAGCGCCAGCTCAACGCGATGTTCCAGCCTCAGGTGACATTGCGCTCGGGAGGCTACATCGTCATCAACCAGACCGAGGCGCTCGTCGCAATCGACGTCAACTCGGGAAAATCGACGCGCGAATTTTCAATCGAGGAAACGGCGCTCGCGACGAACCTCGAAGCCGCCGATGAAATTGCCCGGCAATTGAAGCTCCGCGACCTCGCGGGCCTCATCGTCATCGACTTCATCGACATGGAGGAAAAGCGCAACAACCGTGCGGTCGAACGCCGTCTGAAGGACGCGCTGAGATTCGACCGGGCGCGCATCCAGCTTGGCCGCATCTCGCACTTCGGCCTGATGGAAATGTCCCGTCAGCGGCTGAGAACTGGCGTGCTCGAAGGCTCGACGTCGCAGTGCCAGCATTGCCAGGGCACCGGCATCATCCGTTCGACCGAAAGCATCGCGCTCGCAGTGTTGCGCGGCATCGAGGACGTTATCACCGCCGGCACCAACGGTCCGCTGGTCGCCACGACGACGCCCGCGGTTGCGCTTTATATCCTGAACAGCAAGCGCGCTTACATCGCCGATATGGAAGTGCGGCACGGTTATTCGGTGACGGTGCTCGGCAGCGACCGCGTGCAGGGTGCAAACTTTACCGTCGAGCGGAGTACCGCAGCTGCCCTCCCAGTGCGCCGGGCGGAGCGTGCGGCGGTCAACATGGATTGGGGCTTTGATTCCGAAGGCGACGGGTCGTCCTACGCAAGTTCCGACGTCGATATGTCGAGCGAGGCCGGAGAAGCGGAAGAGGAAACCATCGATCGCGAACCGCGCAACGTTGCCCGCGACGGCGATGATAACGGCGGCCGCCGTGGTGGCCGTCGCCGCAGACGCCGCGGCAGAGGCGGACGTGACCGCGGCGGCGAGCAATATTCCTTCGAACAGCGCGAGGAGGACTCCGACCGCGATCAGGGTACAGCCGACGAGATGCGCCAGGATGCTGGCGAGCCGAATCTCGATATCGAAGGACTTGGGGAACAGCCGTCTATCGACGATGCCGCTCCAGCCGACGATGCGGGATTGAATGGTTCTGAAGAGAAGCCCAACAAACGCCGCAGGCGCGGACGCCGTGGCGGCCGTCGCGGTCGCGATCGTGGTCGCGAGTCACCGGAATCGACAGAAGCCTCGGGCGACACCGAACAGCCTGATATTGACGACGACGGATCGGACGAAGCCGTCGAAGCTTCCGACCGGGGAGGACCTTCGGACGGGGAAGAATCCGGCGACCAGAACGGCACGAATGCTCGCACCGCATCTCCTCCCTCTCCAAGCCGGCGCCCGCGCCGCGTCTGGGATGTTCCATCAGCCGCTAACGGCGCGGACGATGAAGCAACCGAGGCGCCATCGGCCATCGAATCGTCAGAGCCCGAGCCGCAAGCCCCTGTCGCCGAAGAAGCGCCTCCACCTCCGGCGCCGACGGCTGCTGCACCGGTAGCACCGGCACGCAGGCGTCACGAAATCGGATCGAGCGAGCCGCGCATCGAGCGCGTCGTAGTTGGTCCCGGCGAGCAGGCGGCCGAGGCGGGGTCGGCTGCCGGATCTGCGCCCCAGCGCAAAGGCTGGTGGCAGAGGAAATTCAGCGGCGAATAATACCCGCCCCAACGCCAGGACAGTTCGAAAAGAGGCCGGCGCTCGATAGCACGGCCTCTTTTTTCTGTGTGTGATCGCGCGATCGGATGCGCAGACAGCATCCGCCATCCTGGCGCCCTATTATGATGACTGATCATAACAGCCCATGCCTGCCGCGTATTTGACCCAGCTGGGCTTGCCGCATATTTCTAGCGTCACGGTGTCTCGAGACACGCATCGAGATTGAGGCACACCCGGTATGCCTGCGACGAGCAAAGCCTTTCCGATTACCGCGTCGGTGGTCCGCGCGCTCGTCATGCTTTGCGCGCTCATTTCCTGCCTCTCAGCCAACGCCTCGGATGCCCGCGCCGAAGGCCTGCCGCTGATCCGCGATGCCGAAATAGAAGCCCTGCTCCAGGATTATGCCAAGCCGATCTTCGAGGCTGCTGGTTTCGGCAGCGGCCGCGTGACAGTGCGCATTGTGAACAACGACGCATTCAACGCCTTCGTGCTCGATGGCGCCAACGTTTTTGTCCACACTGGCACGTTGATGCAGGCAAAAACACCGAATGAGGTCATCGGCGTCATCGCCCACGAAAGCGGCCATATCGCCGGTGGCCACATGGCGGCACTCCGCGCGCGCATTGCAAAGGACCAGACTCGCGTGCTGCTGACACAGGTGCTCGGCCTCGGCGCAATGGTGGCAGGCGGCGTGACAGGCGGAACGTCCGGCCGCGAAACCATGGAAGGCGGACAGGCCATCATGCAGGGTGGCAACAACATCATCGTCAAAGGGCTGCTCGCCGAGCGCCGTTCGCAGGAATCCGCCGCCGACCAAGCCGGCATAAAGTACCTGACCGCCACGAAGCAATCCGGACGCGGCATGCTCGACACCTTCGAGCGCTTCAAGCAGCAGGAATATCTTTCAGCGGATATGCAGGACCCCTTTATCCGGTCGCACCCTCTCTCTGTTGACCGCTTGGCACGCCTGAGTCAGCTCGTCACGACGAGCCCTTACGCCGACCAGAAGGACCCGCCGTCGCTGCAGCTTCGGCACGATCTGATGCGCGCCAAGCTTTCGGGCTATCTCGAAACCCCGGTCGCCGTATTCAATCGCTATCCCGCGACCGACAAATCCCTGCCGGCGCGGTATGCGCGCGCGATCGCAACGTTCTTTCGCGGCGGACCCGGCGCGCTCGAAAGCTCGATCCAGCAAATCGATGGGATGATCAGCGAAAATCCCGACTATCCCTATTTTTATGAACTCAAAGCCGATGTGTTGATGCGATCGGGCAAAATGACCCGCGCCGTTCCCGAGTTGCGTCAGGCCTTGAAACTGGCGCCGGCAAGCCCATTGATAGAGGTCGAACTCGCGAGGGCGCTGCAGGGCGGCAACGAAGGCAGTGACTCAAAGGAGTCGATCGATCTTTTACGCAGATCGCTGATTACCGACCAGAACGGAAAGGCCTATCGTCTGCTTGCAAACGCCTATTACAAGCAGGGCAAAGGCCCCGAGGCCGATGCGATGACGGCCCAGGCTTATTTTTACGAAGGTGACGTGAAACAGGCGCAAATCTTTGCAAAACGTGCTCAGGCGCGCCTTCGCACAGGGTCACCCGAATGGTTGAAAAACGGCGACATCATAAACTACAAGCCGCAGACGTGAGCTGCCCTAGCCCCAATGAGTGAGACGATATCCATGACCATCAAGAACATCATCCGAAACGCCGCTGGCTCGACATCGACCGGCCGCAAAGCAGTCATTGCGATTTCGGGCCTAGGCCTCGCCCTGCTCCTGCCGTTCGCAGTCGGCGCCGTTAACGACCTGATCAGCCCGAAGGCGCACGCAGAAACGATCGCTCCGACCGCTGGCGGATCGAGCTTTACGGATGACCAGAAAAAGGCGCTCGGCGAGATCATCAAGGACTTCCTCGTCAAGAACCCCGAGATCATGCTCGACGTGCAGAATGCACTCGATGAAAAGATGCAGAAGGATCAGGACGCCAAGCTCAAGTCCTTCATGGCGGAGAACGGCAAGTCGATCTTCCGCAGCCCCGGCAGTTCGGTTGCCGGCGATCCCAACGGCGACATCACGGTCGTCGAATTCTTCGACTACAACTGCGGCTACTGCAAACGCGGGCTCCCCGAAGTCCAGAAGCTGATCCAGGACGACAAGAAAGTCCGTTTCGTCTTCAAAGAGCTGCCGATCCTCTCGAAGGGCTCGGAGGAAGCAGCCCGCATTGCGCTCGCGGTGAAGCGCCAGGACCCGGGCAAGTATTGGGAATTCCATCAGGCCATGCTGGGCTCGAAAGGGCATGCCGACGAAGCGTCAGCGCTCAAGATCGCGGCGTCACTCGGCCTCGACATGAACAAGATCAAAACCGACATGGCGAGCGACGACGTAAAAAACGAGCTCCACGACGATTTAATTCTCGCCAAGAAAATGGGCATCAACGGCACCCCGCATTTCCTCGTTGGCGACAAATCGATTCCGGGGGCTCCGGACGACTTGCATGACCAGCTTGAGACTCTCGTGACCGAGTTCCGTAAGGATGGCTGCCCGATCTGCTGATCGGCCTATTTCCAAGTCTCGGTTGCACTCGTTAACGTTCCGGGCCCCGGATTTCCGCGGGCCCGGAGGCATACTTTGCGCTCGCCGGGAAAACTGGTAGACCCTGGTCTCCGCAATTGGCTTGGGCCCCGCCCCGGCGCTTGAGCAACCTCCAAATCATGACCCCGCTTATCTACGTCCTGAACGGTCCCAACCTCAATTTGCTCGGCGTCCGCGAGCCGGCGATCTATGGCAGCGAGACGCTTGCCGATCTCCGCTCACGCACCGAGAAGGCCGCGGCCGCTCATCGCCTGGCAATCGAATTCCGCCAATCGAATATCGAAGGCGAGATCGTGAATTGGGTGCAAGAGGCGCGCGGAAAAGCCAAGGGGATCGTCATCAACGCCGGCGCCTATACGCATACATCGGTCGCGATTCTCGACGCATTGCAGGCTGCCGAGCTGCCTGTTATCGAGGTGCACCTTTCCAATATCTTCCGTCGCGACCAGTTCCGTCAGCACTCTTACGTTTCGCTTGCGGCAACGGGCGTCATCTGCGGTCTCGGCGGTAAGGGTTACGAACTTGCGATTGAAGCCATGGCGAGCATCCTGGCGACCAGCAAGGCGTGACGAGCAGCTACGCACACAGGCTATAAGTCGGACGCAAACGGATAAACCTCAGGGATACAGAGGACTGATGACCGCAAAAGACCAGGGCCCCAAGACCGGGAGCGCCGAAAGTCAGATGATCCGTGAGCTTGCCGAGCTCCTGAACGATACCGGCCTCACCGAGATCGAGATTGAGAAGAGCGGCCTCAAGATCCGTGTCGCGAAGAAAATCTCAATCACGGCTGTTCCGCCTCAAGCCTACGCCGCAGCCGCCGCCCCGGCAGCGCCAGCCGCACCGGCAGCAGAGGCCAAGCAAGCGCCATTATCGAACGACCTTTCCAAGCATCCCGGCGCCGTGAAATCGCCGATGGTCGGCACGGCTTATCGCTCGCCCGAACCCGGCGCAGCCACTTTCTGTGAAGTCGGCAGCAAGGTGAACCAGGGTGACACGCTGCTGATCATCGAAGCCATGAAGACGATGAACCAGATCCCCGCACCACGTGCCGGAACGGTCAAGGCGATCCTCGTCGAAAACGCGCAGCCCGTCGAATACGGCGAACCCCTGATCATCATTGAATGAAGCGCCGCGCGTGCAACGAGGCACGGGCAATGACGCTGGAGACGAAATGTTCGATAAGATTTTGATCGCAAACCGGGGGGAAATCGCCTTACGCGTTCAGCGCGCGTGCCGGGAGCTCGGCATTGCGACCGTAGCAGTCCATTCGACAGCCGACGCCGACGCGATGCACGTGCGGCTTGCCGACGAAAGCGTTTGCATCGGTCCTCCGCCCGCCCGTGAAAGCTACCTGAACATTCCGGCCCTCGTTACTGCATGCGAGATCACCGGCGCCGATGCCGTGCATCCGGGCTACGGCTTTCTCTCGGAAAACGCGCGGTTCGCCGAGATCCTCGAAGAGCACAAGATCACATTCATCGGCCCGACGTCCGAGCACATCCGGATCATGGGCGACAAGATCGAAGCCAAGGAAACTGCGAAGCGGCTCGGCATCCCGGTCGTCCCGGGGTCGAATGGCGCCGTGACCAGCGAAACCGAGGCGCTGAAGGTCGCCAAGGAGATGGGCTTCCCGGTCCTGATTAAGGCAGCTGCCGGCGGCGGCGGACGCGGAATGAAGGTGGCCGCGACGGCGGCCGACCTCGGCACCGCGCTCTCGACAGCGCGCGCTGAAGCCAAGGCGGCATTCAACGACGATGCCGTCTACATCGAGAAATATCTGCAGAAGCCACGCCACATCGAGATCCAGGTCTTTGGCGACGGCAAGGGCAACGCCGTCCACCTCGGCGAGCGCGATTGCTCATTGCAGCGCCGCCACCAGAAGGTACTCGAAGAGAGCCCATCGCCTGCACTCAACGCGGCGCAGCGTCAAAAAATCGGCAAAACTGTCGCAGACGCGATGCGCAAGCTCAAATATCGCGGCGCAGGAACGGTCGAATTCCTGTTCGAGGACGGTCAATTCTACTTCATCGAGATGAATACGCGCCTTCAGGTTGAGCATCCTGTGACGGAAATGGTCACGGGCGCCGACCTCGTGCTCGAGCAAATCCGCGTCGCTGCAGGCCTGCCGCTCAGCTTCACGCAGGAAGACGTCCAGCTCAAAGGCCACGCTATCGAGTGCCGCATTTGCGCCGAAAATCCCCGCGATTTTCGGCCGTCGCCAGGCCAGATCACCTATTGGCATCCGCCGGGCGGCCTCGGCGTCCGGGTCGATAGCGGCGTCTATCAGGGCTACCGCATACCGCCCTACTACGACAGTTTGATCGGTAAACTCATCGTTTACGGCAAATCGCGCAACGACTGCCTGATGCGTCTACGCCGCGCCTTGTCGGAGTTCGTGATCGATGGCATTGAAACGACGATCCCGTTGTTCCAGGATCTCGTGAGAGACCCCGACATCGCCGATGGCGTCTACGATATTCATTGGCTCGAAAAACATTTGGGGATGAAGTAGACTTTGCCTCTGCGCGACTTGTTCCGCGCGCGCTTGAGAGTTCGCTTGGCAAGTACCGGCATGGCGTCGCGTGACGATCCAATGTTCGAGATTACGCCGCAGGTCCTCCTGAAGGCCTATAGCTGTGGCATTTTCCCGATGGCAGAGAGCGCGGACGACCCCGCGCTTTATTGGATCGAGCCGCAGCAACGCGGCGTGCTACCGCTCGATAGCTTCCATATTCCGCGGCGTCTTCTGCGCACAGTCCGCACGACTCCATTTCAGGTCAAAGTCGACAGCGACTACGACGGCGTGATCGACGGTTGCGCGGCCCCGCGTGCAGGACGCATGTCGACCTGGATCAACACGCGCATACGCGCCCTTTACCGTGAACTGTTCGACCTCGGCGCCTGCCACACGGTTGAAGTCTGGCACGGCGATAAGCTGGTCGGCGGCCTCTACGGCGTGGCGCTCAAAAGCGCATTCTTCGGCGAAAGCATGTTCTCGACGGAGCGCGACGCCTCGAAGATCGCGCTTGTTCACCTCGCCGCGCGGCTGATCCGTGGTGGGTTCACGCTTCTCGACACGCAATTCGTGACGGAGCATCTCCGCCAGTTCGGCACCGTCGAGCTGGACCGATCGACGTTTCAGGCCCAGCTCGAAAGAGCGCTCGAGAAGAACGCCGACTTCTTCGCATTGCCTCGCAACGCCACGGGCGCCGACGTCGCCGAAGTCATTGCCAGAGAGCACTAAGCGCACGTTGCCCGCGACGACCGCCCCGCGAACGGCTTCATTGGACGGAAGTTCGAGCGCGATATCGAGGGATAGCGGATCGATGCCAAGCTTTGCCACAGCCGATTCCAGAATGGCGCACGTTCCTGATCCCGCTTCGCGCACGACCCAGCGCGCATCCGCTATCTGAGTGAGCGGCGGCGTCGGTCGTTTCGCCAAGGGATGACCAGGAGCCACGACGAGAACCATTTCGTCGTCGGCAACAGGCGTTACGGACAAGGATGGACTGTCGATCTCGCCTTCGATGAACCCGAGGTCCGCGCTTCCTTGCGGAGAAACTACTCAAACCGTAGTCTCTGTTGTCTGGACTGCTTCAACGTAGGCCCATCGGGGAATATATCATGACGCCACAAGCAATGATTGATTTATTCCAAAAGCATGTGGACGCCGAGTTCGCCGGCGACCTCGACACGACCTTGGCGACGATGAGCGACAACCCGCATCTCAACCACGTGCCGACCATGGCCGGCGGCGTCGGGCGCGAGGGCGTGCGCGCCTTCTATAGCGATCATCTTGTCGGCCGGTTCTTTCCGCCAGACGTCAAGATAACCAGCGTGTCGCGCACGGTGGGCGAGTCCAGCATCGTCGAGGAGTTGGTCACGAGCTTCACCCATACCATCGCGATGGATTGGCTCCTGCCCGGTGTGGCACCGACCGGTAAACCGGTCGAGGTCGCGTTCTGCGTCGTCGTCGGCTTCAAGGACGCCAAGATCTCGCACGAGCACATTTATTGGGACCAAGCCGGCGTACTGGTGCAGGTCGGGCTGCTCGATCCCAAGGGCCTGCCGGTGAGCGGCGGCGAGAGCGCACGCAAGGTGGCCGATCCCAAACTGCCGGCGCGCAAGTTCTGATCCCGATTCAGCGAAGAAATGATGACGGCTCGGCTACGGCGGACGACTTTGGCAGTAGCGCTTTTTGGCGCGACGGCCAGGATGGCAATGAATCGCGCCGCAAGGGCACGGCATATATTCCCGGGCAAATCGCCGCCAATTTGCCGCCTAGCGGGGACATGACATGCGTTTCATGTCCTGCCTGAGAAATTGGCGCTGCCCCTACTCCCACTCGATCGTGCCAGGAGGTTTTGACGTCACATCGTAGACGACGCGATTGACGCCGCGAACCTCATTGATGATGCGCGTCGCGACGCGGCCGAGAAACGCCATGTCGAAATGGAAGAAGTCCGCCGTCATGCCGTCGACGGACGTGACCGCTCTGAGCCCCAGGACATGATCGTACGTCCGGCCATCACCCATGACGCCGACGGTACGCACCGGAAGCAGGACCGCAAACGCCTGCCAGATGGCGTCATAGAGACCAGCCTTGCGGATCTCGTCGAGATAGATCGCATCCGCCTTGCGCAGAATGCCGAGCTTCTCGTGCGTGATCTCACCCGGAATGCGAATGGCAAGCCCTGGGCCCGGAAAGGGATGACGCCCGACGAATGCTTCCGGCAGCCCAAGCTCGCGACCAAGCGCGCGAACCTCGTCCTTGAAAAGCTCGCGCAGCGGCTCGACGAGCTTCATGTGCATGCGCTCGGGCAAGCCGCCGACGTTGTGGTGCGATTTGATCGTCACTGACGGCCCGCCGGTGAACGACACGCTTTCGATGACGTCAGGGTAGAGAGTCCCTTGTGCAAGGAACTCGGCGCCGCCGATCTTCTTCGCTTCGGCTTCGAACACATCGATGAAGTGCTTGCCGATCGTCTTGCGCTTCGTCTCCGGATCGGAAACCCCGGCGAGCGCATTCAGGAATTGCTCGGAAGCGTCGACGTGCACGAGTGGAATGTTGTAGTGATCGCGGAACAGCCGGACCACTTCATCCGCTTCGCCCAAACGCATCAAGCCGTGATCGACGAACACGCAGGTGAGCTGATCGCCGATGGCCTCATGAATGAGGACGGCCGCGACGGCGCTGTCGACACCACCCGACAGACCGCAAATCACCCGACCCTTGCCGACCTGCGCCCTGATCTTTTCGATCATCACGCGCCGGTAGGCTGCCATCGTCCAGTCGGACTTCAGTCCGGCAATCTTATGGACGAAGTTTGAGATGAGCTTCGCGCCGTCCGGCGTATGAACCACCTCGGGATGGAACTGCACGGCATAGAAGTGCCGGCCTTCGTCGGCGACCACTGCAAACGGCGCGTTCTCGCTCGTCGCGATAACCTGAAAGCCGTCCGGCAGGCGCGTCACGCGATCTCCGTGACTCATCCAGACCTGATGGCGCGTCCCCGGCGACCAAAATCCGTCGAACAGCGGGCTCTGCTTATCGATGGACAGAAACGCCCGCCCGAATTCCCGATGATGCCCTGCTTCGACCTTGCCGCCGAGTTGCTCGGCCATGGTCTGCTGGCCGTAGCAGATGCCGAGCACCGGCACGCCCGACGAAAAAACTCCATCCGGCGCGCGCGGAGACCCCGCCTCCGTCACCGATGCGGGCCCCCCCGAAAGAATGACGGCATTCGGCTTGAGCTTGGCAAACGCTTCGGCGGCGTTCTGATAGGGATGGATTTCCGAGTAGACGCCGCACTCGCGCACACGGCGCGCGATGAGCTGCGTGACTTGGCTTCCGAAATCGATAATGAGAACGGTATCGGTCAAGGTTGGCGAGGCCCTTTATGTATGGGCCTTCCCCTACGCGAATACGGGGGAGGCTGCAACGGCTGCGTCACAGCACCCACGCGGGCCGGAAAAGCCAGTCTGCCGCAGCCCGGGACCGCTCCTGCACCCGTCAGTTCAGCCGCCAGATCTCGAAATTGAGAGCCGCCGCGAACGATACCCATGCCAGATAGGGCAAATAAAGATAGCTCGCCCGCCGCTCCACGTGCCACGCCGCCACGATGAACACCAGGATCGTCACCCAGAGCTGCGCGATATCCGCAAGTGCCGTCGCAATATCATGGCGGCCGAACATCAGATACGACCAGAAGCCATTGAAAAAGAGGCCGACGCCCCAAATGAGGACAGCGGGCGACCATCCGACCGCTTGCCATACCAGCCACCCGGCGACAGCAATAACGATATAAAGAATGGCCCAGACGGTTGGGAAAACCCAATTCGGCGGAGTCCACACCGGCTTGTTGAGTGTCGCGTACCAGTCACCCGGCAGAAAGTGCATACCCGTGGACGCCGCGAGCGCAACCAGCGCAGCAATCACTAAAAACGATCCGAATTTCCTCAAGTGCAGATTCTCTATCTGATCATCGGCTAAAGAAGCCGCGCCACCCCGATCACTGAAGGCACCCTATTTCATGCTGATGGTCAAGACACGGCTGGGACCGAGCCCCATCGCCGGGATCGGACTCTTTGCCGATCAGGACATCAAGAAGGGAGAGGTCACCTGGCGGTTCATGGCCGCTTATGACCGGCTGCTGACCGAGGCTGATATCGACAACCTGCCGGAGCCCGCCCGCTCGAACGTCCTCGATCACGCTTACCTCGACGCAACCAGCGGTCTGTTCGTCCTCTGTGCGGACAATGCCCGGTTCATGAACCACGCGGACGCCCCGAACACGGCTGGCGTGCATGAGCCCGGCGCCATCGAAGGCTACGATATTGCGACACGTGACATCGCCGCCGGAGAAGAGTTGACCTGCGACTACCGCACGTTCGACGCGCACGTCGGCGTCAAGCTCGGCACCACGGATTGAGAGCCGACCTCACTGCCCCGGAACGATTGAAGCTCCCGGCGTATGCCTCCGGTTCGCACGCCGCCGCCTGACGCCAAGTGCTCTCAGGACCTGCGCACCCATGATCCGTCGTTGCAGGTATGGCGAGAAATAGCCCGCGTAGCGCCGCCAAAGCTCAGGCCGCCGCCAGTCCTCGCCGGAGACATGCCCGCGGCAGTGGGGCGATCCGCACGAGCACGTGAACTCGTCATAAGGCGAGCCGTCGCTCATCGCGTAGTCGTAGGTGATCTCTTCGCTGGGCCTGATGTCGCGCATCGCGACCAGCGTGATCTGCCCAGAAAGCCCAGCGTTCGGATCGCAGCTATGGTTCACGTAATCCGGCGGCTCGCAATCGGACAGCGAAACCAGATACTGGTTTTCTTCGACCTGCAGCGAATAGCGACGAACCGTCGGTGGCATACCGTTCAGCTCTTCGCCGGTGACGAGTGTGCCGCTCCAGACGACGATCAACTCGCCTTTGGCGATAGCCTCCCGCGCAACGACCGTATGGCCGCCGCGGTTCGGTGTCGGATGAACGTCGCATTTCGGAGAGAGGAAGGAGTGGGCCCTACCGCTCATTCATTGACCTCAATTGGCCTCAACGAGCGGGGCACGCCACAGATGCTTGAAGCGAAGCATGGCACATGTCCCTCGGTTTGCCGTCAGCCTGGAGGCAAACGTCGCATCACATAGTTTCGCCGTGTGCGATGTCAACGGCGAAAAATAGGCAATTGCGTGCCCAAGGGCCGCTCACTTTTTATTTCGGCAAATACGCATTCGAATGAAAATTGCGAAAATGAATTCGAATGCCGCAAATAACGGGCTCATCGCGCAGCATCGCCTGCCGGAGATGCAGCAAAAGCTCAATCCACAGAAACTTCGCTTAGGCAGCCCGTGTCAGGACGGCAATGAAGAAGCCGTCCGTGCCGTGACGCGCAGGCGTGAGCAGGAGCGAGTCGGATCGGCCATCCGCCGAGGGCGAAGCTTCGCCTGGCAGACGTGCGGCCACCCAAGCGTCTCCGATCGGCACGGCTTGGAAATCGCCATGCGTTTTCAAAAACGCCGCAACTTGCTCGACATTCTCCTCAGGCAAAATCGAGCACGTGACGTACACGAGCCGCCCGCCCGGCTTCACCAGGGACGCCGCACGGGCGAGCACCGACCGTTGCTCGGTCTGGCGCGCGGCGAGCGCTTCGGGCTTCAGCCGCCACTTCGCATCGGGACGCCGGCGCCACGTACCGGTCCCGGTGCAGGGAGCGTCCGCTAGAACGACGTCGAACCGTGGTCCCAGCGCCTCGAGCGCCGCTTCATCGCCTGCCCGGAGAACCTGCACATTGCGAACGCCTGCGCGCTTGATCCGCTCGAAAATCGGTTTCAGCTGATAGCGATCTGCATCGTAGGCATAGAGCTGCCCGGTGTTCTGCATCAGGGCCGCAAGCGCCAGGGTTTTTCCCCCCGCGCCTGCGCAAAGGTCGAGGACCTGCTTTCTCGGACTCGCGCCGGACAAAAGCGCGGCGATCTGCGAACCCTCGTCCTGAATCTCGAACCAGCCCGCCTGGAACGCGGCCTCGGCCTGCAGGTTCGGCGTACGCTGAGCCCCGGCAGGCGCGGGAACGCGCACCCCGACCGGCGAAACCGGACTCGGCGAAGCCCCGAACGGGAGAAGCGCTTTCAGAACTTTTTCCGGTGTCGACTTCAGCGTGTTGACGCGCAGATCGGCCGGAGCCCGTCGCGCCATCGCCTCGCCTTCCGCCACGGCATTCGCGCCGAACTGCGCCGAAAAGGACGGCCAAAGCCACTCCGGAATATCGGCACGCACGGCGTCGGGCGCCGCACTCATATCGCGCGTCAGTCCGGCGCGCTCGGCATCCGACAGCGGCTGCGGCGCGTGCTCGGACCCGTTGCAGGCTTCAATAACGGCATCCGCTGAAAGTCCGAGCGCTGCCGGCGCAGCACCGATCGCAAGAGAACGCGGACTATCCTCGCCCAGCGCCCAGGCGAGCGACGAGCGGCGCCGAAGCGCGTCATAAACTAGGCCGCCGATCGCGTTGCGATCGCCGGAACCGGCAAAGCGATGCGCCTTGCCCCAGTCGGTGAGTGCGATGGCTACGGGCTGGTAACGATTGAGGATCGCCTCCAGAACCTCGATCGCCGCGGCGATCCGGGCTCCAGGTCTCATGTGATTTCCCTTCAGGTGCCCGTCAGGATCTTGACGGCAAAGATCACCCACATTGCCAGCAACACGACCAAGCCGCCGCCGTAGACGCGTCCGCGCACGAGCACGATGTTGTTTGTCGTGTGGACGTAGGCATGGGCGAGGCGCAGAACGACAAAAATCCACGCTAACACCAACAGCAGCAAGTCGCCGACCCTGGTTATGAGGATGAACGCGACCAGCACATAGAAAAGCACCGGCAGCTCAAGTTGGTTCTTGAATGCGTTACCATACTGCGTGGTCTTTTTTGACCACCCCGGCTCACCGAGCGCGATGTCGTCAGGATTGACCTCGCCACTCCGAAGACTGGAGACGCGCGCCACCGCAGTCCGCAAAAGCAAGACGAACGTCATGAAGACCAGAACGAATACCGGCAGTAGAAAATCGGTGACGGTCATCGATGCCTCCGCGACTGGGCGCCCGGAACAGTAATCTTAGATACCGGAACCCGGATAGTTCGGGCTTTCCCGGGTAATCAGAACGCCATGCGCGTGGCTTTCGCGAATACCTGCGGGAGAGATGCGCACGAACTTCGCACGCTTCTGGAATTCGGGGATCGTCTTCGCACCGAGATAGCCCATGCCGGCACGCAAACCTCCGACGAGCTGATGCACGACCGAGTCCATCGGTCCCTTATAAGGAACCTGCCCCTCGATGCCCTCGGGCACGAGCTTCAGCGTATCGCGAACTTCGGCCTGGAAGTAACGGTCGGCTGAGCCGCGCGCCATCGCCCCGACCGATCCCATGCCGCGATACGACTTGTAGGTCCGTCCCTGGTAGAGATAGGTCTCGCCCGGCGCTTCGTCCGTGCCTGCAAGCAGAGAACCAATCATCACGCACGATGCTCCCGCCGCGATCGCTTTCCCGATGTCACCGGAAAACCGGATGCCGCCATCTGCAATGATTGGAATCCCCGCGCGAGAAGCTTCTTTCGAACACTCCATCACTGCGGTCAGCTGCGGAACGCCGACACCGGCAACGATCCGCGTCGTACAAATCGAACCCGGTCCGATACCGACCTTCACGGCATCGGCGCCGGCATCAATCAAGGCTTTCGTAGCGTCGGCCGTCGCGACATTGCCTGCGATGACCTGCGCGCTATTCGACTGGCGCTTGATGCGAGCAACGGCGTCGATCACCTTCACCGAATGCCCGTGCGCCGTGTCGACGACGATCACGTCGCAGCCGGCATCGATCAGCCGTTCCGTCCGCTCATAGCCGTCTTCCCCGACTGTCGTCGCTGCAGCGACCCTGAGCCGACCATGCGCATCCTTCGAGGCGTGCGGATACTTCGCCGCCTTCTCGATGTCCTTGACCGTAATGAGGCCGATGCAGTTGTCGTGATCATCGACGACGATCAGCTTTTCGATGCGATTCTGATGCAGCAAACGCTTGGCTTCGTCTTGTGAGACGTTGCGCTTCACCGTCACCAGGTTTTCTTTGGTCATCAGCTCGGAGACCGGCTGATCCACTCTGACCGCGAACCGCACGTCACGATTGGTCAGAATGCCGACGAGCCTGCCTTTTCCTGCGCTGCCGTCCGGACCTTCCGTCGTGCTCTCGACGACCGGAACCCCTGTTACGCCGTTGTCGGCCATCAACTTCAGGGCTTCACCGAGCGTCTTACGCGGTGAAATGGTGACGGGATTGAGAACAATACCGCTTTCGTACCTTTTGACCTGCGAGACGTGCCGGGCCTGCTCCTCGATCGTCAGATTACGATGCAGAACGCCGATGCCTCCTGCCTGTGCCATCGCGATGGCGAGGCGAGCCTCGGTGACCGTATCCATGGCCGACGACAGCAGCGGAATGCTGAGGCGCACGGACTTCGTGAGCTGGGTCGAGACATCCGTCTGCCCCGGCATGACGTCTGATGGGCCGGGCACGAGCAGGACGTCGTCAAAGGTAAGCGCAATCCCCGAATCGAGCGAAAGGCTCGAAGTCATGCGGACTTCTCCAAAAATTGGGGGGCGACACGTTCAGGCCCCCTGGGGCGGAACATTGTCGCGGGGTCTATAGCACCAAGGTTCCAAGCTTGGAAGCACTTCGTCCCGCGTCAAATGGTAATGCTGTCAATGGATTGTTGAGAGCCGCAAAATAGGGGCCGGCCGTCGTCACATGGCTGTCGTCGAAGTCTGAGAGGTTTCGGGCACGGGGTGTTAAACCCCCATGGGATTCTGCTTGGATTTGATATGCTTGACGTGCGGGCGATGATCGGGCTGGGCCTTGCGGCCGCCGGAATGATCGGACTCTGCACGTCGCTGTCCGGAGCCGATCTGTTTCCTGGCGCACAACCCTCGCGAAATGATCGCCAGCATCCGGTCGCCGCTCTCGCATGGTCCGAAGCACATTGCGATTCCGGGCTGACGCTCAGATCCGGCACGCCCAGGCTTCAGATGGAAGACCTGCTCGAGCTGTCCGCAGCATATGACGAAATCGAGCGCCAACAGGGCCACGCGATTGCTTGCGCCCGTGCCGAGGACCTTGCAGCGGCCGTGGCAAATCCTGCGATAGGCTCCCCGAGCCAACGCATCGCCTTTGCCCGCACGTCTCAGTCGCCCTGAGATCCGCGAAAACCTGTCGCCAGAACGTAAAGCTCGGAACTCTCCGCACGACTCGCCGGCGGTTTCACGTGGCGGACCACCTTGAAGTCGCGCTTTAGAGCATCGAGCAGGTCGCGCTCGGTCCCACCTTGAAACACTTTGCAGAGAAAGACGCCGCCGGGCTCCAGCACATCTGCTGCAAACGCCGCCGCAGATTCGGCGAGCCCCATGATCCGCAGGTGGTCGGTCTTTGCATGCCCGACCGTCGGCGCCGCCATATCCGACAGAACGACATCGGCCCGCCCGTCACGCAAATGAGACTTGAGAACATCTTCGGCCGATGGATCCGTAAAATCCATTTCGATGATCTCGACGCCCGGAATCGGCTCGAAGTTCAGGTAATCGATAGCAACGACTTGGCCCTTGCCGCCTGTTGCCTTGACACGTTCGGCGGCGACCTGCGACCAGCCTCCGGGTGCTGCGCCGAGGTCGATGATGCGCTGGCCGGGTTTCAGAAAGTTGTAGCGGGCGTCGATCTCACGGAGCTTGTAAGCGGCGCGTGATCTAAGGCCCTCTCGTTTCGAAGCCGCAACGTAGGGATCGTTCAATTGCCGCTCGAGCCAACGCGCCGACGAGACCGAGCGTTTGCGCGCCGTCTTGACCGTCGTATGAAGCTGACGCTGTCCGCCGCTCAGGCTCGACCGGCGGCCTTTTCCCCCGCCACTCTTATTGTTTGTCACGGCGCATGCCCATTGCCAGAGCGCCGCGACCGGCCACGGCGCCGCCGCCCTGTCCGCCAGACGCCATCCTCCATCATCAGACGCATTAGGATACCTTCGCGTAGTCCGCGATCCGCAACCCGAAGCCGATCCGCCGGCCAGAGTTTCAGGATGGCATCGAGAATCGCACAACCGGCGAGCACGAGATCCGCGCGTTCGCGCCCGATACAGGGTTGCAGAACGCGGTCCTCATAGCTCAGCCCGAGCAGGCGTGAAGTTACGTCGTCGATCTGCGAAGTATTGAGCCAAATACCGTCGACGCGCTTTCGATCATAGCGTTCGAGGTCGAGCAGAACGCCTGCGATGGTCGTCACCGTGCCCGACGTGCCGAGGAAATGAACCCTGCGTCCCGCAACACGGTCGTGGAACCGATGCAGGGATTCGAATGGAACGAGGAGCTCGGTTACCGCATCCGACATTGCGGCGAAGCTATCGGGCGTCACCGCACGGCCGTCGAACCGCTCGGCAAGCGTCACGACACCTACTGGAAGCGATTCCCACGCGACAATGGCATCATCGATATCGCAACGCCCCGCCAGCACATCACGGCGCGAACCGAGCCGGGTCATATCGAGCCAGATGATTTCCGACGAACCACCGCCAATGTCGAACACCAGCACGAACTCGGCTTCGGGATCGATGAGCGTTGCACATCCGGCGACCGCAAGGCGCGCCTCGATTTCAGGCGTCAAAACCTCGATATCAAGCCCAAAATTATCCCTGACGCTGGCGACGAAGGACTGCCCGTTCTCGGCAACGCGGCAGGCTTGCGTCGCAACCATCCGAGCCCGCCCCACGCGATGGCGCTGCAGCTTTCCTGCGCAGACCTTAAGCGCGTCCATCGTACGGTTCATCGCCTGATCGGAAAGCCGGCCGGATTGGCTGACGCCCTCTCCGAGACGAATGATCCGCGAGAACGCGTCGACGACGCGAAAACCCCGGCGCGACGGACGCGCGAGCAGCAGGCGGCAATTGTTCGTCCCGAGATCAAGAGCGCCATAGATCGGATCGATAATGCCGCCGGATTGCGCGCTCGCACGAGACGAGAACTCTCGGCGCCCCGTCATATCCCTTGTCGCAGCGCGTCCGGAGATGTGGTGACTATATCCGTTGACTCGGCCTTGAACCGGCCGCACCTGCCCAACAGGCCCGGCGGTCTCGTCGGATTTCGACAGATGCTCGGCACCGGCTGGCGCGCCAGGGCCTGGGTGATCTGGTTTCAAAATGTCTCTCCAGAACCTGGTATCACGACGGCTGGCAACACCGCCGCCGCGCTCTTCAGGCCAATCATCTGGACCTCTGTTGGGCGCGAGTGTAGCAGGTCACGAACTTGCGTAAAGCCGCCGCAGGGAGGGCATATCGGGAGCCCCATTTTGAACGGGACGAAAGATCAAAACACCAAAATGCAGCAGACCGTTATCGCGCGCTTGCAGATGCCCGGACCTGCTGCTATGACCCGCGCTTCGGCGACGCCCTTGGCTCGCCAGATCCCGGCCTTGGGGGATCGTCTAATGGTAGGACTGCAGACTCTGACTCTGCCTGTCTAGGTTCGAATCCTAGTCCCCCAGCCACCAACTAACTCGTTGAGATAACTGTCTTTTATATAAGTCGGATGAACTGTATTTCGTCGTAATTTCCGTGCCTTGTCGACAGGCAGTTTTTACCCGGTATAACCAGCGACGTCTCTGTGCGGTGCTCTCTGTCTTTAAAGCCACTTTCTCTCTGTCGCCATTTTTCAGCCGGTCAGACTCGCAGCATTCTGAGTGCTGGGGAGCACGCTATCGTGTCTCGAACCCAAGGACTGCGCGCTGGAGCTGCCAGTCATAGGGTAGGTCTTTGCAAATAGAGACAAGGCGTGCCGGTGTGAGTTCGGGCGGATATCGTCCGGATATGAGGGCCCGGACAATATCGGGAGCGAGATACGCCAGGCGCAAGCGAGCCGACAGATAGTCTCGTTTGATACCCAGGCGTTGCGCCATCGCGTCGATGGTGGCATCACGGCCCGTCATAAGCGCAACACATGTTGCATGCGCGTCGCGCATCAAAGCTGCCAACTGTCCGTTGGATTTCTCGGCAATACCGCCACCGACCACCAATCGAATGCCCTTGCCGACACGCTGCAGCTTGGCTTCGATGCATAGCTCGAATGCATCGGATTCGCTCATCGGTGACAGACTGAATGTATTGCCCAGCAGGACAGATGCAATCTCGTTTCGCTTCAGCACTATAACGATCTTCTCGTCCTGGATCTCGACCGCCTCGACGACGGAGCGCACCAGCTCTCGCACTTTATTCGAAGGCAGGTCTGCCCAGCTTTCAGCGAGTTGCTTCGCCTCCGACAGAGCCGAGCGAAGCGTCGAGGCATCAAGATCGAAGCCTGACAACGCCTCTCCAACATTGGTTTCGGAGGCAAAGAATGCACGGAGCCGATCAAGGACCAGACCTTCGATATCGCCAGCGGGAATGCGCCAGCCTTTCGCATGATCCGAACGTGCGCCTGTGATGAGCGATGTCGAGACATAATACCGGTATCGGTGGCCCTTCTTGACGGCATGCGTCGGCGTCATCCGCTGGCCCTGAGCGTCCACGATCAATCCGGGCAGCAGGCTTGGCTCTTCAGCGTTCGTTTCAAGCGCCCGCGCTTGCCGATTACCAGACAGCTTCTCTTGCACAGCCTGCCAGAGTTCGGTGTCGATGATCGCCTGATGCTGGCCCAGATAAACTTTGCCCTGGTGTGTGATCTCACCTCGATAGAGGTGGTTCTGCAGCAAGGTATAGAGCGCCCCGCGCGAGAAGCGATTGCCGCCGGAGAGTACACCACCGGCGCTCTCACGGCGCTTGCTGACGATGCCGAGCCGGTCAAGCTCGTGCCCCAGCACTCGGGCGGACCCCAGGTCCGCATAGCGCCGGAAGATCATACGCACAGTCTCGGCTTCGACCTCGTTGACGCTCAGCTTGCGATCCTTGACGTCATAGCCAAGTGGAACATTGCCGCCCATCCACATGCCCTTGGCCTTGGAGGCTGCGATCTTGTCGCGAATGCGCTCACCGGCAATCTCACGCTCGAACTGTGCGAAGGAGAGCAGCATGTTGAGGGTCAGCCGTCCCATCGATGTCGTGGTGTTGAACTGCTGCGTCACCGAGACGAAGGAGGCGCCGTGCACGTCGAAGACATCGACGATCTTCGCGAAGTCGGCGAGCGACCGCGTCAGTCGGTCCACCTTGTAAACAACGACGATCTGAACTTTACCCGCCTTAATGTCCGCCAACAGCCGTCGCAGCGCCGGGCGATCCATCGTGCCACCCGAGAGACCTCCGTCATCGTAGAGGTCGGGAAGCGCAACCCAGCCGGCATGCTTCTGACTCTTGATGAAGGCGGCGCATGCTTCTCGCTGCGCGTCGAGTGAGTTGAATTCCTTTTCGAGGCCCTCATCAGACGACTTGCGGGTGTAGATGGCACAGTGCAAACGGTTCATTATAAGAGCTTGTTCAGGATGACGAGCTGCCTCTGGATTCGTCCCATGGTGATCGAGACGCGCCTCATTTGCCTAAGCCCGTCGCGCACGGTATCGATGCCCTGGCCCTTTGACGCGAGGAGCGCAGCGTCCTCGAAAAGGCCCGTCAGATGCGCGAACTCGCGGCGCACCGTGTCCAAGTGGACGTCAGGCATCCCCTTTCCTCCGCTTGGTTATGAGACCGAAGAAGCGCGGACCCGACCAGTGGGCACCCGTGATTTCACGGGCAACGACAGAGAGAGACCGATAGCGCTTGCCGCGCCACTCGACGCCATCAGCATGAACAAGGACTATATGCGTTTGCCCATTCCATTCGCGGACCAGTCGCGTGCCGACCCTCACACGGACGGGGGATGCTTGGCGGACGATATTAGAGGGTACTTCGGATAGCTTGCGAAGGACAGACTTGGAGAGGCCGCCGAACGCCCGCTCCTGGATTTTGTAAGTGATGCCGCGAAGTATTAAATCGCGTGAGAGGCTTTTGGGCGGCTGCATCCCATGCAGCCGCCGCCATTCGCGACGCAGCTCGAAGTTCGTCAGGACTTCGAGGCGCGTCAGCTCCGCCGCGATGTCGATCGCGTCTGACAGCACGTTAGCGACCGCGCTTTGTTTCGATGCGATACCGGCGAAGCTCGCCGTCTGCCTTTTTCGACGTCAGCGTGAAGCCGAGCTTCTTCTTGACCGTGCCAGCGAGGAAGCCGCGAACGCTGTGTTGCTGCCAATCGGTTGCTTTCATAAGTTCTGGAATGGTCGCACCCTCGCGTCGGCAAAGCAGCGTTAGAACGCGGTCGTGCTTTGTCATCTGGGGCGACTGAGGCGCATCGTCCGCAATCGCAGCTCTCGTCGGCAATGGTTTTTTAGAGGATTTTAGTCTGCCGGTTTCGGACGATGGGGGTGTTCGCTTGGCTTTAACCTGGGCGCGTACTTCGCTTGCGATCATATCGGGCTCCGTCGGAAGTTACCGGCACCCTCATTGGCGCCGCCACCACCCAAAGCCCCGCATAGTGCGAGGTCGCCCGTATCGGTCGGCGTCGTTTTCGATCGTCGCCGTCATCACACCAATGCGTCCTTTGCGGCCGAAGTCCAGGCCCACCTTTACGGCTTAGCCACATCTCGAAATGCTAGTTAAAAAACGGGTTCGACACATTGCACGAGCGAACGACGACACTATCGTTGATACGCGAGTGCGAAAACTGAGTTAGGAAACCGGCGGATTTCAACGATGGCGGCAACCAGGCCAGCAACAAGGTCGTCGCTTTCCGCTCGATAGATCTTCTTTGGTCCGCTCAATACGCCGGGTTCTCGTCTCTGCCTTTTTGGCGGACTCAATCCAACAGATCCAGCTGTTCGAACAGCCGTTTCTGATCGTTCTTGTCCATCTCTCACCTATCCCGGCGGGACCTCGAGCAGCTCGCACAAGATTATGCGAACCCACCCGTGCACCCGCACCACTTCCTTTTTGTCGGTCGGGGTGTGCGTCGACATGCTGGACCGGTCGTAGACGGAGCGCGTCAAACCGCCGACTATGTCTTCGATGCCCTGCATCGCCTGCTCTGGCGCTGCCATCGCCGTCCCCGACGTACCCCGGCTCTTCAGGATGAACTTCACCTTCTGCTTCATAGTGGGCCGGTGCGCGTCCTTCTCAAGCTTGAAGCCGGTCGACTTCAAGACCTCGTCGTCGGGCGCCAGTACGGCCAACGTTTCCCGCAGTGCCTCCCTCAGGTCCGTCGCCGGCCCACGCCACGACGCCCGATGCTCGTCCCCGAGGTCTTCCAGAGCCTGGGAATATGCCGCCGCCGCGCTCGGGCAGACCTCTTTCAATGTGCAGATGATGTGCTGGTCGGTCGGCGTTTTCCGGCCCGCGCTCTTAGTCCGGCTCGTGAGCGCGGTGCCCTCCACCGCCACCAAAAGCTTTTTCGCCTTGCCCAGCATATCCACCGTCTTCTGGCGGCTCGGGCTGGCCCTCGACATCGCCTGAAGATCCTTGAACAGGGCGTCCGCCTCCAGCATCTCCGGCGTCTCGCCGAGTCCGCCGCGCGCCACGAAATACGTCGAGCACACGCCCCGCATTCGCTCGCGCTCGGTCTCGGCCCAAATCTGCTTGTTCGCGCTCCCCTTCAAGATGCGGCGCAGATCCTCGACCTCCTTCATGAGGCCTTCAAGCGCGGCGTACATCAGCCCTTACCCTTTCCGAGCTGATGGGCGACCAAGTTGTGGCCGACGCGGGTAAGCTTGTACTCCCCGCGCGCCGGGCTTTCGAAGTAGCCCGAGCCCTTGCAATCGATCAGGAGCTGTTCGAGCTTGGTCGGAAGCTGGAATTTCGCCTGCTTGAAATACTTCTCAATATCCGCGCTCGTGACGAAGTCCTTGTGCTCGTCGCCCTCGGCGATTTCCCCCAAGTAGTAGGCGACGACGCAGGCCATCTGCCGGGCCGAATTAGGATTCTTCTCCTCCTTGAACGTCCGGATATCCATCCCGGCGTATTCGCCCTTCGAGCCTCCCTTGGGCGCCGGACGTGGCTGCTCCTCCCTGGCCGGCGCCCCTTCACGGCGCTGCGCCTCGGCTTTCGGGGCGTCGATGCCAAGATGTGCGTAGACGGCTCTGAGGATGGTCTGTTGCTGGGACCCCTCAAAAAAACCAAGCGCGGAAATGACTTGGTCGATGGCCTGACCAAGTGTTGGCTTCGTCTTCTCGCCCTCGCGCGCTTTGTCGGACATGTCGGTAGCTCCATACGGGAAACAATAACCCGCAGGGATTGCGCTTATACTGCGTCCTTTCAAGGGCTATGCGCACATGTTTCTTTCAAGCGTGCGGCGCGTAGTTCGGGTCGAAATGCGTGGTTGCACATGCTGCACATGATTTTCGACGCGGTCTCTGTGCCGAAGGAGACCAACCACACTCTCTTTCATCATAGTTCAGAGATTATCTTCCATCGACGCCATTCGGAACGCTCCGTGGAGAATCAGCCCGAGCGGGACGACGATGCAGACCGCGATGACGATGACGGTCGTCATGCCGCCGCCTGACGCATTTCTTCTCCAAGCACTCTAATCGGGTGAAAGAAACACCGCTTGTGCTGCGGATGCTCGCCTCCCAGACAAACCCGACCACAATGCCGAAATGTTTGGGCAGCTTCTTCCGCGCCTCACTCTTCTACGGCGTCAGCTTCACAGCGAGCGAATGTGAGGGCAATGCCGGCCAACGCGATGCCTTCGATTCCAGAAGTGACCAACGGATCGCCCAGGGTTGCCGATAAGGCAGAGTGAGATGTCCGCAAATGGGACTTTGCCGTGATGCCGCGACCGTTGAGATCCCGAGTTTTCGGACTTCGCGGAGATTTCTATCGGTCCGATCCAGCTTCGAAGCGGGAACGGCTGCTATTCACGTGAGAGCCGAGGTTGGCGAACCGTCGCTATGGACCAGAAGCAGCCATACAGAAATAAGAGCGCTGTCTCACTATCTCCGAGATTTCGCTCACATGTCGCGGCGGGAGAGGGTCTCGGACGGATTTTCGCCGAAGTGCGCACGGTACTGCTGCACGAAACGACCAAGTTCAAAAAATCCGAACTCGCTCGCAATAGACGTCACAGTTGCGGCATCGGGGGTAGCCTGGAGAAGTGCTTCACGTGTTCGCGAAAGGCGGTGCAGCTGAGTGGCTTTGAGGGGAGAATAGCCACGAACACGCTGGAATGTCCGTTGCAGCGAACGCACGCCGACACCGACAGCATTAGCAATCTCTTCGACGCCAATGGCTTCCGTCGCGTGCTGCGCTATCCACTCTTCGGCTCGGCGAACTTGATATTCGCCAAGTTCGGAGGCTACCTCGCCATTCTGAGGTATCGACTGCGCTAAACACTCTATGAATGTCGCCAAGAGCATTCGTTCTGCATGGAAACGGGGTTTGCCCGTTCCAGCTAGCGGCGAGCCAGGCCTTTCCAGTTCTTGACAGAACCAGCGCGCCATGGACTCCAGTGCATCAACACATGGCGATTTTGGCAGAGCGCCGACCCAAGTGTCTAAGTCCGGAAGGCGACCAAATCGCAGCGTCAATGCATCGCGAACAAAATCGCCTCGGAGGCTGACAAGAAGCAGTTCGAATGGACGGATGTCGAGTTTGAGGTCGACTCCAGGAACATGCGCAACGACGTTATCTCTATCGGAAACCGCAAGCTGCCCGTTGACCGCATGCTCGATTGAACCATTGTCGTGAAAGAAAATACGGAAATGGTCGGAAAGAGGTCCTTGCGCTATCAGATCGAGAGCGCAGTCATGCTTAATATATGCAAGGCTCGATTTGTGAAGTTCGACTTGGTTCCAATGCAGACCGTACGGGCCGTTGAGCATTGAGGGTTTATTATGCTCCCAAATCTGTCTCGCAAATCGTGAACCCTCTTCGAGTTCGTGGGTCTGAAAGATGCGATGGCTGCCGAGCATACCCATTGGAAAAATTCCAAGCTAAGCCTGACCTGCCCCCAATGGTTCTAAAGTCGTAAAGTCCACGTTGCTAGTTGTCCAGCCCAGTTTGGAACGACTGGATCTCCATTGAAACAAGCGTGAGCATCGCCCGGAAACTGAAGGACTGTTCCGCACAGATCGCTTCGACCAACTGACCGCTGCGGACAGTCAGAGCGCGCACCGCCGGTTCGGAGCGATCGGCAATATCATCGCGAACCTTGGCAATTAACTGACGGCGAAATGCGTCGTCGGCAAGCGAAGCCAGAACGGCCAACGCGAGATTTTTCTCTTTGCTTTCTTGAGTGGCATCCTTCGCCAGCGCCTCAAGTGCCCGTTCGATCTTTTCCCATCCGGGATCGTCCGACGATCCTTGGGCCGCGTGGCGACACACCAAGACGACGCTCGATTGAAGAGACAGCCAGTCCTGATCGCTAAAAAGAGATCTTAGTTCAAGTTTGTGCAATGCGGTCTCACGCGGGATATTCACGGCACATCAAGACAATATTTTGCGTCATTTAACTATGCAAAAAACGACAATTTCGATTTGTCGCTTTCTGCATTGCGGCTCCGATCGCGCCAGCCTTAGCCTGGAAGCGACTTCGTTAATCCCCGTTCAACGAGAGGTCATATCCGGTCGATTCGAGAACTATCTGAAAACTTGGGAGCATGTGTGATGCGCGCGAACTCAACGTTTGCTTTAGCCCTATGCCTCTCGGCAGTTTGTGGAACTCCGCCGTGCGTCGCGCAAAATGCAGCGGCCCCGCCATTGGTCACGCAGCTCAACAACGGCAATTGGCTTTCACAAGGCGAAGCCGAGGCACTTCGCGATGAACTCTATTACCAGCGTGCTATCCATGCCTATTTCACGATGCTTCCCGCGCTGAACGTCATCGGCATGCGCGAGGGCTCCGAGGCAACGTTCGGCAAGGGCTACAACATCCTTCCGATCTGGAAGGAACGGATGGATTCGCGCACGTGGGTTCCGACGCCGAATGCCGACGTCATCTACTCGATGAACTATCTCGATCTGAAGGAGACGGGCCCGCTCGTCGTAGCTGCTCCTCCCAACGTTATCGGTATGTTTACTGACTTCTTCCAGCGCACGATTACCGACGTCGGCGCCGTCGGACCGGATCGCGCACGCGGTGGTCTCTATCTCCTTCTGCCGCCAGATTATCAGGGCGAGATTCCGCAGGGCTACTTCGCCTTCAAATCGAAGACCTACAATGTCTTCCTGTTCTTCCGCACAATTATGCCGAAAGGCGAGAACGGACCGGACCCGAAGCCTGCAGTCGCTCTTGCTGAGCAGACGCGCATCTATCCACTGTGGATAATGGAAAAGGACGTCAAGCCGATGACGTTTCCGGACGGCAGCGGCAAGCGCATCAATATGATGTATCCGGTCGACAATACGTTCTGGACCAAGCTGAAGACGTTTGTCGACTATGAACCGGTGACGGCCATCGATCCTGAGTTGCGCGGTGTGCTGGCGTCGATCGGCATCGTCAAGGGCCAGCCGTTCAGCCCGGACGCGAAGCAGCAGGAGTTGCTGAAGAAGGCCGTCGAAACGGCGCCCAAGATGATTCTGGCGACGCGCCAGCTCGGTCGATCGGACGGACGCAATCTCTATTACAAAGACAGGCAGTGGGAGAATGTCTGGGGTGGCGCCACCGCCAACTGGTTCCAGGACAGCTATCTCGATGTCGACGAGCGGGCAGGCTACTTCCAAGTTGCCTATTCGTCAGCCCCGGCAATGGTCATGCGCACTCTGAACGCGGGATCGAAATATCCTGTCGCGCGCCGGGATTCGAAGGGCGACTTCCTGAACGGTTCAAACACATACAAACTGCATCTGCCGCCCAACCCGCCCGCCAAACTGTTTTGGGCTGTCACTGCGTACAACATCACCGACGGCACGATGCTTGAGGCGCCGCAACTGATGCCGTCGATCAACGGGTTCAACAAGGTCGCGAGCAACGGCGACGGGTCTGTCGATCTTTGGTTCGGACCTTCGAAGCCCGCCGACGCGCCGGACACAAACTGGATTCAGACTGTCGGTGGGCGGAATTTCCCTGTGACGGTGCGCCTCTATGGGACCGGCGTGGAGTTCTTTGATCAAACGTGGAAGCCGGACGATGTCGTGAAGGTGAACTGAGGGTCCAACGTCCTTCAAGGAGAGCGTCATGAAACCTGGAAACTTCAATCGACCCGAAATCAATCGACGCGACGCCATGAAAGGCAGCCTCGGCGCGGCCTCACTTGCCGCTCTTGGCGCGGGGGCAACTGTTCCCGTCTCGATATCAGCCATGTCGTCAATCGTCACGGCGAATAGGGCTGAAGCGCAACAGACCGCCGCGAAATTGTCGGACATGATGCAGCCAGCGACCGGTATCATCATGCAGCCAGGTTATGCAAAAACCGTTGCGCAAATGGCCTACATTTGGGGCTGGCCCATGGTCAATATGATCAACCGGCGTGCCGCGATTACGAAGGCACCGCAGCCTGGTCATCTCAACGGCGTGCTGCCCGCTGCTCCACGTGGACAAATCGCGATGCTTGCCGATTACATCGAGCCGTCCGAAACCTTCGTCACGTGTCCCAACCAAGATGTCGTCTATGGTCTTGGATTCTTCTCGCTAGATGAGGAACCTGTCGTGATTCAGGTTCCGGATTTTGGCGATCGCTTTTGGGTCTACGCGCTCTACGATGCACGCACCGATCAGTTCGGCCATCTCGGTAAGCCATATGGCTCAAAACCCGGCTTTTACCTCCTCGCAGGTCCAAGCTGGCGCGGCCTTAAGCCGGACGGCATCACCGATGTCTTGCGTTGCTCGACCTCACTCGCCAACGCCATACCCCGTATATTCCAAGACGACACGCTCGAGGACAAAAAGGCAATCCAATCAGTCATCAATCAGGTCGTCGTCTATCCGCTGAAAGACTTCACAGGACAGATGAAGACGATCGAATGGAGTAATGTGCCGGACATTCCCGGTCCCAAATCCACAGGCGAAGAAACAAAGTGGGTGGTGCCAGAAAAGTTCTTCGACGAGTTCGGGGAAGTGCTCGACATCGTCGATCCACTACCCGGTGAAGAAGCACTCTACGCGCAATTTAGGCTGCTGCTCGACACTGCAGCGAAAAACGCAGAGCTGAAAAAATTGCTTGTCGACACCGCTATAGAGACCGACAAGGCAGTCATCAAACCGTTCTTCGAGTGGAAGCACAACGGGCGCCCTGCGGGTAACGGATGGAATCGCTCAACACACAATGCTCAGTGGGGAATCGACTATTTCAATAGAACCGGAACGGCGAAGTCGAACATGTTCGACAACAGGCCAAATGAGACCCAATATTTCTATACCGATTACGATGGCGTGGGCGCCGAACTCATCGGAAGTGAAAGCTATCAGATCACGTTCTCGGCAGGACAGGAGCCGCCGGTCAACGGATTTTGGTCACTGACGCTTTACAACGACAAGCATCTTTTCCACCCTAACGATCTCAAACGCTATTCGCTCGGAACTAAAAACAAGACTCTCAAACGCAATGCTGACGGGTCGCTGACGCTCTATGCGGGGGCAAAATCGCCAGGAGGAGAGAAGGACGCGAACTGGCTGCCAGCGCCCGATGGGAAATTCTCGCTCTATATCCGCGCGTATTGGGGCAAGGAGCCGATACTCGACGGCTCTTGGCAACCGCCGAAGATTGAAAAGGTGTGACGCAGTCGTGATCGTGGCTGGCGGCAACGGAAGCCCGACAGCTGAACGTCTGCTTGGGGTTCATGGGCAAGCATAGACCTTCGGATGACTTGGACTGCTCTCGGTCAATTAGCGGACGTGGTTGGCGATAAGGTTTGTGTCAGCGACGATCTGACGGCGATGTCCGCTTCTGGGACACTCCAGTCGCTTGGCAATCGTCGCTGTGCCGAGTTTGTAGACCTCGACGCCAGTCGTCGTCGAGGTCGCCCAATCAAGAGATCTCATGACAGCATCACATCGAAGAGCAGTCATAGCTGTCCTGACGCGAAGGGCCAGGAGCGGAAGTCGTCTGCACCTGGCCATCGCTTCACTTCATGTGCTTGCCGAGGAATGCGATCACCTTCTCGGGGCAACGACCGAACCAGTTGTAGCCATCCTCGAAGCGCTTGGTCGTGCCCTCGATCCAGTACAGTTCCTTGTCGTTGCTGCCCAAAGCGTCGAACGTGCTCTGCGCGTCAGTCGGATTATTGATCACCGCATCGTCGAGCACCTGCCACATCAGGACTGGGAGCTTAACGTTCGGAGCCCACAGCTTGCCCGACATGTCAGCCGCCGGGAATCCACCGAGCTTCATGATCTCAAGGTCAATCAGTTCCTGGCACTGTCCGATGCCCTGTTTGCCTGAGAGCTTGCCGAAGACCGAGGACATGTTCGGCACAAGCGGGCTGCATGCACAGAACGTTCTCGAACAACTCCGGATGCTTGGTGATCGCCGCATATTGCGAAACGCCGCCCAGACACTGGCTGTAGAGGGCGACCTTCATCTTGCTCAGGCGAGGATGCGCATCGACGAACTTCTTCACGCCCACGCAATCGCGCCATTCCCACTGGCCGACCCCGCAGACGCCGCCGTTAGCCGCACCGCTCTGCCCGTGGTTGCGGAAGTCATATGTTAGCACATTGTAGCCGGCGTCGGTCAGGTGCTTGTACTGGATGACGAAGTCGATCTCGACCGGCTCGATGAAGTTGCTCCACGGTTCGCCCATGTGGCCGGGATAGCCGGCGCGGCACATGGGAAGAGCGTGGTTGAAGATGACGAGCTTGTTGCTTTCGCCGCCTTTGGCCGGGATGTACCAGGCTTCGAGCGGTGTGCCGTCGTCCGACGGGATGGACAGGTCGTGCCAGCCTTGCATGCCGTATTCGTCGGGGTTCTTGAAGATGAAGCTGCGCGGCATCTTGACCATTCCAGCCAGTCCTTTGACCTTGGCGTGATCGTCCTTGGAGATGGTCTTTTCCTGCTCCAGGGCCTTTTGCATTCTTTCCTTTGAAATTCCGGTCATGGCCAATCTCCTGCGGTCTGCTCATTCGCCCCGTCGAACGGATGCACGCTCACGATGGCCGGATATTTCTTCGATTTGACGTCGGAAAACGCTACTCCCTTGGCCGCTTTCAAAGGGGGGACGGGAGACGCGCGTGAGCGTTGACGGACCGCTTATCGCAAACACGATCGATCTGATCCGGGATGCCGCGCTCGATGGTGTAGGGCTTGCTTATCTGCCTCTCGACCAAGTCGAAAAGGCCGTCAAGGCGGGGCGACTTCGCCATGTTCTGGCCGAATGGACGCCACCGCTGTCGGGTATCATCTTTACTATCCAAGCCGGCACTCATCACCCGCATTCAAGCTACTCGTCGATACGTTGCGGTTTCGGGCAATCGAGAAATAATCACAGACGGTGTCGGCTTTGGGTCAGCTTCGACGTTTAGTGGCGAGGCTTCTAGGTCAGCTGTGGATCGATCTGCGGTCCTCGCAAAGATGTTGCTGCCCGCATGCGAGCCGTCCTCGATAATGGGCGCTTCTGGGAAAGACCTGCAATCAGGCGCGGCGCGATGCTCCGAAAGCCGCCATCCGACCAATGCGTCCTTTGCGGCCGAAGTCCAGGCCCACCTTTACGGCTTAGCCACGTCTCGAAATGCGACATCCCAGAAGCCGACCTGAGCAAGTGCATACGTCGACGACCGATAGCCGCTTTGCCGAGAAAGCAGAAGTCAGGGATGTCTTCGCATACATGCCAAACAGAGCATCGCTCGTTGCCTGCTTGACGTTTGAAAACGGACATCGATCAGAAAATTAGCCGGTTTTGCGCTCCGCCTGAGGGAAAGCATCAATATCATCGCCTGGCGGATTGGACCGTTCAGCGTCGCGCCGGTTCACAAGAGCATGAATGTAGAAATCAGGAACGCCAATGACGACAACCATGATTGACCATGCGTCAGTCAGCATCGCCGTTAAAGTGCTCCTCCCGTGATCACCCTTGCACGCATCAATAATGGCTTCCAACAGGCGAAGCGCCGATTCCCATTTTAAAGCTGGTTGCGGGTAGGATAAATTCGGTGAGTCGGGGACTACCTTTTTGCTCTGGAGGGACTCCTTCAATTTTCTAAATCGTCGCTCGCATGTTGAGCGACATTTTCATCGGGGGAAATGTGCATATTTCACGCGTCATCGTGAGCAATTATCGCTGCCTCCGGAAGGCAGATGTTACATTAAACGCTGGCCTAAATATCATCGTCGGCAATAACGAGTGTGGCAAGTCCACGCTCCTTGAGGCCATTCATTTAGCGCTGACGGGGCAATTAAACGGAAGGCCAATTCAAAGTGAGCTTCATCCGTATCTCTTCAATGCATCGGCTGTTGGAGAGTACATCAGCACGCTCATTTCGGGCAAGACCACTGCGCCTCCTGCCATCACGATCGAATTATACTTCAAAGATGTGGGGGCTCTTGCCATTTTGAAGGGCACGAATAATTCTCTCAATCAAAATGCTCCGGGCGTCACGCTGACGATCGAGTTCAATCAAGAATATGCGGAGGAATTTAAGGCTTACGTCGCCGATCCGAAAGTTATTCGGACGCTTCCCGTTGAATACTACATGGTTCGCTGGCGAAGTTTTGCCGACAACGAAATTACCGCGCGCACGATTGCCCTGAAACCGGCGTTCATAGACGCAAGCATCATCCGCAACAATGCTGCGGCGACGCGCTACGTCGTGGATATTGTGCGGGATAGCCTGAACAAGAAGCAAAAAGTGGACCTTGCGTTGTCCTATCGGATGATGAAAGACGCGTTCATGGAGCAGGCGAAGGTCAAAGCCGTCAATGATGCTCTGGCGCAAAAGAAAGGTGACATCTCCAACAAAGCGTTGTCGGTATCCCTCGACACATCCTCAAGGGCGAGTTGGGAGACCGGAGTCATGCCCCACCTCGACGATGTGCCTATGACGCTCGTCGGCAAGGGAGAGCAAAACGCCATTAAAATAAAGCTGGCGATGGAATCATCCGCCGACTCTCACCTCATCCTCATCGAAGAAGCCGAGAACCATCTCTCTTTTTCTAATCTCAACACCCTTATCAGCCATATCGCCGAGCGCCGAGGGCAGCGGCAGCTTATCATCACGACGCATAGTAGTTTCGTTCTGAACAAACTTGGGGTGGAAGCGGTGGTGCTTTTCCATCAGGGGCATTCTGTTCGGCTGAACGACCTGACAAGTGGAACACATGATTACTTCATGCGCCTTCCAGGCCACGACACCTTGCGCCTCATTCTGGCAACTCGCTCAATCTTGGTTGAGGGACCATCGGATGAGCTGATCGTCCAAGCCGCGTTCAAAAAGCTGCACGGGAAGATGCCTTTGGAGGCCGGCGTTGACGTCATCTCCGTCAATTCCCTCGCCTTCAAACGCTTTTTAGAAATCGCCGTGTTGCTCGATCGAACGGTTGCGGTTGTAACCGACAACGATGGTAAAATCGCCGCGCTCCAATCGAAATACGCGGACTACGCGGGAAAGCCCAAGGTCGCCATCCTTTTCGATCCGGATGAATCTTTTCCGACGCTTGAACCGCAATTGCTAAAGGCGAACGGGCGCCCAACGATCGAGAAAATTCTCGGCAGAGCTTTTACTTCAGACGCCGAGCTGCTCGACTACATGACGAGCAACAAAGCCGACACCGCTTTGAAGTTCTTTTCGACCACAGAGGATTGGAAGGTTCCGGAGTACATCGCCCGTGCCGTCGAATAACCGTATCATCATGTGTGCGGCGGGCGGCGGAAAGACAACGCGCATTGTCAGCGACGCGCTCCATGATGCCAATTCTCGCTCTTTGCTCGTAACCTATACCCGTAACAATGAAAGGGAGATCGCGCGCAAATTTTTTGAGCGTGAAGCCGTGATACCTGCACATGTCGAGGTGATGACGTGGTTTACGTTTCTTCTACGCGAATTGGCTCGGCCCTATCGCCGTGTCCTTCACAACCGACGCATTGACAATCTGATGTTTGTTGAAGGGAAATCCGTGGCGCTCGTCCCGGCTACCAATGTGGCGGCTCACTACTTTGCGGAAGGCCGCTACATCTACTCCGATAAAATCTCAAAGTTCATCTGCGAGTGTAACCGTTTAACGAATGGCGCCGTGACGGATCGGCTCGCCATGCGTTTTGATCACCTGATCGTCGATGAAGTTCAGGACATGGCGGGATACGATCTCGACTTGCTCGAACTTGTTCTGAAATCGGGGGTGAAGTTGACGCTCGTTGGCGACCACCGCCAAGCGACTTTCAAAACAAATAATAATGCAAAAAATGCCGCCTACGGCGGTCCAAAAATCATTAGAAAGTTCGAAGAATGGGCAACTACTGACCTTGCAATCCTCTCTCACGAGCGACATACACATAGATGTCATCAAAAAATTGCTGATCTCGGCGATAGCTTTTTTCCAGGAGAACCCGCGACGACGTCCTTAAACACGGAGACCACGGGACATGACGGCGTATTCGTAATCGCGCCGTTGAAGGTTGCCGAATACATGAAGGCCTTTAGTCCGCAGGTGCTTCGGCTCGACGTTAAAACAGCATGCGACGGCATACCGGCCATGAACTTTGGCGAATCCAAGGGCCTCACCTTCAAACGCGTTTTGATATTTCCTCATGGAAAAGCCAAGCAGTGGCTACGAACCGGAGCCTTAACGCACATCGAAAAATCAATTGCTAAAATGTATGTTGGCGTCACACGGGCGCGCCATAGCCTCGCGTTCGTCTATGAGGGCTCCGTCGCCATCCCAGGGGCTCAAACTTACGAATAACTCCGTCGCGCCTTAGCCTTCTTTCTGATGATCCTGCGTCAAATCTTCAAGCAATAATGGAGAATCTTCCGAGGAAGGACAGTCAAGGAAGTCGCCCAACTCGACTTTCGGCGCGGGCTCAACCGCGCGACGTTTGGCTGATGCATCGTACTTCAAATCAAATCGCGATAGCGGATGCTCAAAATAATGGTCGTCGAGGGTCTTCAAAATGGCAGAGGATTTTGTTTCAGCGACGTATTTTCGAACATCCGCTCCGTCCTTGAACCCAATCGTATACTTCTTCGTCTTCCGCGCCACGTCTTTGAGATATGCATGAGCGTCATTTGAAAAGCTGCCGCACGTCCAAAATTCGAAGCCTATTTTTAGGTTTTGAAACCGAGGATCGACCCGCAAGGCCTGATAGATAACCGAGACCTTTTTTGTTACCCATTCTTCGACGGTTGTGAGACTAATGACTTCTGAAGGCTGATTACCTTTTCCCTCATAAACCCAAGCCTCCCTACGTTCTTTGATCCGCAAAACATCGATTTCTCGGCGCTCTCCTGTTGCATGGTTTGTAACGATTTTTCCGATTTCAATCGGATCGCCTTCGTTCATGTGAATGGCGTGACCCATGATCAACTCGAACAGTGCTCCGCGCAAATTGCCGGCAGCGCCTTCGATTTCACCGAGCTTGCCGAAAAGCTCCGGGATCACCTCCGGCCGTTCAACGACTACATCGGCGGCCTTCGTCACGGTTTGAAGAAGAAGCGCTAAGCCCGAGGCCACATCGCGACCGAAGAGAGTTTCCGGGGTCGCCATGATAATTCCATGAGAGCGCCCCGCTCTAAAAGCTTCGCGTGTAAACCCATCCGATAGGAGCATCGGCATCATGGGCGGAAGCCCGCGCAAAGCAGAGAGCGTCTTGCATTTGCGGATGAAGGCAGCGATGGCGTATTCGTCAATGGCATTACCCGCCACGACATCGCAAACGAGAAAGCCGGGATTGGGTTTGGCCCCAGGTATTCGCTTTATCATCGGCCGAATGTAGGACGGTCCGCACAAGTCCCAATGGAAGGTTCCGTATTTAGGCGTGACGGGACCATCCCGTGTCGCTATTTTTTCGTAGCTTGCCATGCCGAGTTTTCGCGCCCAGTCCCGGACGGCCAGGATCATGATATTTTCCGTGAGAAGCCGTGCGCGCAGCCGCGCGGGCGAAGCATGTTGAAAGTGACCGTTAGCATCTAAGGCGACGCATGAACCGATACCTTCGATCGCGACACGCTTGAGAAGTCCGCTTGAGATAAGACGCGCGAGAAGGAGTGAACTTGGCGTTTGCCCGCGCTGCTTTTCTGGGGCGCCGCTGATGATGCAAAATTGAGATTCTGGAACGATGCCATCGCGCCGAAGGATCGCTGCCAACGCCGGACCATACGCAGGACTCTCGGCCGATGTGATGCGTACAACAGTATCCCAATAATCAGCGGAATTATGCGTCGTCTCGTGGTAGAGAATGAATGTGTTTTTGGGAAAGGTCAGGGTCGATAATCTGCGCACCTTGCCTCTGGCGCGTGAAACGCGTTGCCGCGCCACATCCGATGAAAGCCCCATCCCTTCTAGCCGTTTGCAAAGAGCGGACGACAACATCGGCCCGTCCTTGAAGAGAATGTCCTCGATCATCGAGGAGAATGGCGCAGTCATCGAAACACCCTGTGTGTCACACAGCGCTATTTATAATACATCAAGTGGCAAGGGCCCAATTTCATTAAACGCCGCTAATAAACATTCAGCGAAATCAATATGTTGGTTAGCTATGGCCACGACACTGAACCTTTATCCCGCGTCACAGTCAAAGCATCAGCGGCGCGGTTTCTAGGCCCTGCTATTCCTTCGTTGGGGGCTTTTGAACCCCGAAAAACATCGGAAAAAAACTGCGCTGTTGCTTCATCCGTAGAATATCCGAAGCAACGATGGTGCCTGGTCTCCGGCGCTCACCTCCTTCGCCCGTTAACACCTCAAGGTCAGGGTTCTCGATCATAACTCCGTGGATATCGTCCATATGAGCGGGCGTCATATTGTAAATGCTCTCGTAAAAATCACTCAAGATGATCGCGTCACCAAATTCTGATACGAGACGCGGTATGTCTTCTGCGAGTTGATCTCGCGCGTTGTTGCGGCCTGACACGTCGAAAAGGTAGAGGGCCCCTTCGTGCGTGGGATCGTAAGCCAACATGTTAAGGCCAGATCGACCGAAGTGGGCTTGAGAGCTACTATTGAGATGTAGGATATCGTTGTATTCCTGGCGCGCGCGATAAGAATTGGCGAAATGAATGAGCCAGTAGCGCCAGCCTTCCGGATTGTTGATCGAAAATGGGCTGACGAACGGCGCGCAGTCGCAAAAGGCTTCAAATACCATCCTTTCCGCTGCCCCAAGCCACATGTCTTTGTTCATCAGGCCGTCGAGCGCATCGAATCCTCCGGCGGGGAGACCAAGATACGAAAGTTGTTTTTGAACAACTTGCGGCGCTGTTTGACTAAGGTAGGTAAGCAAAGATTCGATGGCAAAGGTGTAGAAAATTTCAGCGGATGGCCACGAGCGCATGATGTCCACGAGTGTTTTGCGCTCTACATGCTTGTGGCCACACTGATCTAAATTAAAGACGACGTTGCGATAGCGCGCTCCCAGTAGGCGCTGCTTGATCTCGGGATACGCTTCCTCGAATGGCTTGCTCGAAAATTCCACTCTCAAGTGAAGGCGCGGCACTTCAGCCGTGACAGCCGCCAAGAGAGGCTGCAAATTTGCCTTCAAGATTTCTACGGTTTCAGGGTCGGCGTCATTGAAGATGAGCAGACACTCAAGGTCGAGTGGCGCGAATCCTTCCGCAGCCCGTTTTAGATTGGCTGCCTCGCAGGTCTTGCGAAGCTCCTCAATGAAAATAACCGGAGAGCCGGCGGCACCACATTTATAACGTCCGGCCCCTGCAAAACCCTCAACTATGGCAAGCCTGAAACGGGTTTGCTGAGGTAACTGGCAGCGGACGGTCAGGTATCGTGAAAAGTATTGACGCAAGATTGCATGTTTGCGCTTGGAGTGTTCTTCGAGCGTTGCGCCGCTCGCCCATTGGTAAGGCTTTTCGACCATTTATACGGCCTGTTATTTTGGGAAAGCGGCGGTCACTTACGTTCCTGCCACGGTGGCGGCGTGAGGCATCTCATCCCATACCCTACCGCGATAGATTCTGCCATTCGCCTTCTTTGAGCGACGCTTGTTATCTTTGCCCCACGTTCCCCACTGTTTGAAAAAGAATGCAGTCTTGTAGTTAGAGCACTGATCATAAATTTCGTCGATCCATTCTTCACGAATGGGTCTGGCCGATCTGCCGCTCTCGCCGCCGACGATCGCCCAATGGATGTTGGAAAGATCGACTTCGCCTACAGGGCCAATAAGGGGCTCAAATGAAATAAAGCGGATAGCGGCAGGGACGGATTGGAGATGTTCAATCCTATCGATCACGTCGGCGTTCTCAACGCTCGTACCCAGCCAAACATTGGGTAAAACTTCACCAATGCGAGAAGTGACGACCGTCGCCATCCGTTTGGGACGTTTAGTGAGGATCTGATAGTGATGGTGTGGCGTGGCACGCATCACTTTCCACACTTCAGCAATAAACTTGTCGCTCACCCCCTCGTGGAAAAGATCGCTCATCGAGTTTACGAAAATCTTCTTAGGCTTTTTCCAGCTCAAGGGAATGCGGAGCGAAGATGGATCTTCCCTCACAATGCCCTTCCAAATGGTGCGCTTGCCGCTGCGCCGAGTTAGGCCGTTGTATTTCTCGACATTCATCGCCTCCAGGCGTTTCGCCATCTCCATGGCATAGCAATTCTTGCAACCTGGACTGACGATGGAACATCCGGCTACCGGATTCCACGTAGCATCGGTCCATTCGATTTGAGTTTCCGCCATAAATGCCCCTGAGACGAATCGTGGCCGAACCGGCAAAAAACACAATAGTACTGTTCGCAAAAGTTGTTAGCAGAAAAGGAAGGCCGCCATCGTTGAGTCGATTGGGCGGTATGCACGCTCCCTCGTTCACCGTGGGCTGCGCTTCCGCGGCTTTCCTGGCCATCTCGGCCTCTCATCCGGATCGAGAAACTCGCCGCCAAAACGCGCGCGGAATTTCTCGGCATCAGCTTCTTCCGCGAAACACCACACATTGATCCACTAATCGTTCTGCCGGAACGTATGGCCACGCGGTGCGATCGACAGATTTTTGCAAAATTCGCGCGCCGCATCGTGCGCTCCACCAACTGTCACCTCCGCATTGAGTGCGATCTGGTAAGGCTATCCACGATCAATCTGCCAGTTCGTGATTTTGCCATTGCGCCTGACCATGCTTCATGCATGGAACAAATCAAGAACATACGCAAGTACTTATTCGGAGGAACGATGTCCGCGACAGCTGGGCAACGCATTGAGGATGCTCGCTTCGACGAGGCCATTACGCAAATGCTTCTCGAAATCCGCAAACACATTGTCGAGGAGACTGCCTCGATGACCGCGCTTAGCTACGGACGCTTTTGAGGCCACTAAACACTGTCTTTGCATATCACCGCGTCGACGCAGCATCTCCGAATTCGGACATTGTCCGAGGCAATCCTCGCCGCGCCGATCATTAGAGGCCGATGGCCGCTAATGATGCTGTGGACGGCATCCATCACCCGGCCCGAAGATCGGTAAGGTTTTCGGGCATGAGATGGAGGGAAGTCAGATGGTGCAGCCAGTCACAGTGGGCCTCGACATCGCTAAGAACGTTTTTCACGCCTACGGCGTCGATGCTCATGGCGAGAAGGTCATTAGCCGTAAGCTGCGTCGTGCTCAAGTCGAGGCCTTCTTCGCAAAGCTTGAGCCGTGCCTGGTCGGAATCGAAGCCTGCGCAACGGCGCATCATTGGGCCCGCACGATAGGGAAGCTGGGCCATAAAGTTCGCCTAATGCCACCGGCATACGTGAAGCCTTACGTGAAGACCCAGAAGAACGATGAAGCCGATGCCGAAGCAATCTGCGAGGCGGCCACCCGACCCAACATGCGGTTTGCTGAGACGAAGACTATCGAGCAGCAGAGCGTGCTCGTACTACATCGAACCAGAGCGATGCTAATCACGCATCGTACCCGAATGGGGAATACGATCCGAGCGCACCTCGCGGAGTTCGGCATCACCGAGAGCATCGGCCGGATTGGGCTTTCTCGATTAATCGATATGATCGTCTCCGGTGAAGATAATCGCATCACGGAAGTGACGCGCCGCGCGCTGATGTGCCTGGTCGATCAGTATGGCCTGCTACAAGACCAGATCCTCGAGCTCGATCGGCAAGTGATGGCGTGGCACAGGTCGAACGAGGCGAGTAAGCGCCTCGCTACGATCCCCGGCATAGGGCCGCTCGCAGCCAGCGCGCTGGTCGCTTCAGTCGGCGATGCTTCGAATTTCAAGAACGGTAGGAGCTTCGCAGCCTTCATCGGCCTGGTTCCGAAACAATCATCGAGTGGCGGGAAAGAACGCCTGGGCAAAATATCGAAGCGTGGCGATCACTACCTGAGGTGGCTTCTGGTCGTCGGCGGTCTGGCAGTGATCCGGTACGCACAGCGTCACGGCACGCGTCGCCCTTGGCTGCTCAAACTTCTGCAGCGGCGCGCGCCCAAGATCGCCGCAGTGGCTATGGCCAACAAGATGGCGCGGATCGCCTGGGTGCTGATGGCGCGCGGCGGCGCGTATCGCGAGCCGGTGCCACAAGCCGCATAGGAACAAGCGGGCCCGACCGGGCGCTTTACGAGGTTGGAGAGGGCAAAAGGTAAGTCATGCAATAAGCGGTCGACCACCGAGATCAGCAAAACCCATCGGTCCCAGGGCGCCTTGAGCGCGTGCTAATGATCGGGAGTTGATCTTGCGGATAGCATGAAGGCCATCGGTGTTCGCGCCGAGCAAAAAGGCCGGACACATGGGCGCTACCGACCAGCTCTTCGTGACAAACCAGAAAGTTCTTGCCAACTGGGTGCCGTCCACACATGGGACCTCGCGCCGGGGTGTCGCTCCGTTATGATGCGCAACCGACCAAGTCCGGAGCACGCCCATGCCTCGCTTCGTTGCCGTCTACACCATGAAGCCGGAAGACGTCGTCGCCTTCCGCGCGCGCCCCAGATCCGAGCAGGAGGCGATCGACAGAGCCGGCCTGAAGGCATGGAAGGAGTGGCGCACGCGCAACGCCGCCGCCATCGTTGCTGCTGACGTTATGGTGGGCAAGACCAGACGCGTCACCAAATCCGGCATCGCCGATGTACAGAACCAGATCGCCGGCTTTGTTATCGTCGAAGCCGCCGACATTGACGCCGCCGCCAGCCTTTTCCAGGACCATCCACACATCACCGTCTTTCCCGGCGACGGCATCGACGTCATGCCCGACGTCACGGGGCCGCCACTGGAGCAGCCGTCATGAATCAAGCAACAACCAGGGCTGCCGCCAATTGGCGTCGCCTCTATGCCATGCCCCTCGCGAGCGTCTATCCCTCCTACATTACCAAGGCGGAGAAGAAGCGCCGCACCAGAGCCGAGGTCGATGAGATCATTCGCTGGCTCACCGGTCATAGTCAGGACTCGCTCGAAACCGAGTTGGCGAACAAGACGAGCTTCGAGGACTTCTTCGCGCGGGCGCCGAGAATGAACCCGTCGCGCTCTCTCATCGTCGGCGTCGTATGCGGCGTTCGCGTTGAGGAGATCGAGGAGCCGCTGATGCGCGAGATTCGCTATCTCGATAAACTTATCGACGAGCTCGCCAAGGGCAAGGCGATGGAGAACATCCTCCGTAAATAGCCTCGCACCCATAAACTCGAGTACGACGTGCTCTCCGTTCGTGTAGGGGTTGCACACCAGAGCGTACCGATATGGGCGAAGCCTGCGTACGCGATGCCCTCGACTCCGGACACGACAGCGCGGTGCTCTGCGGCCGTCATGTTGCCGCTAGACGATGTCGGCTACTGGGAGACCCCTGCAATCAGGCGCGGCGCGTCGCAATGGTCCGAAGTCGCCATCACACCGTTGGCTTTAGGGGGGTGGCGCGCCAGACGGGGTTCAGTGATCGGGACCAGATGCGTCGCGCTTTCTTGCGTGCCTTTGGGCAGCCCCCACAGGTGCTGAGGCGTAACGCGCAAAACGAGACAAAAGACTGGCAGAACCATGCGGAAGTGTAGAGTCCTTTCTTGGCCCGCGTCACACTTCCCAAGACACTCCAAACCGTAGCGGAGCAATCGAGTGGATAACAACGGGACGCCCGTCAGAATCGTGATGATTGAGGACGACGAGGGGCATGCGCGGCTCATCGAGCGAAACATCCGAACACGGGGCGGTCGCTTAAGACGCTGAACATCTACGTTCCGCCGGCGTACACGCAGGACGGAGACGAACTGCCGCCGGCCAATCCTTAACTGCGCATTGGCGCAGAGAGCCCGGATGTCGGCATCCGATAACCACCCTCGGTATGGTCTAGCTGTTGGTCGCCTGCCGATGTTTTCGATCTAGGGAGATCCCCGAAATGAACAATTCAGGCCAGCCAGGTTCTACGGAGTCACGCGGTGTCGGAATCCCGCGATGCCATCAGACGACGGATCCACTTCTCGACCTCCGACGTGTGATAGGGCTTTCGGAGCATCGGTCCTTCTTCGCAAAGATCGCCGGCGACCTTTGCTGATCGCTTGACGGTTCCCGCCATGACGGCGCGGATTTTAGGGCGGTTCGCATGAAGCCATTGCGTAAGGACAAAACCGTCGGGGCCGTCGCCAAACTCTGTCGCTGTAAAGACGACATCAATTGGAAGGCCCGAATCCTTGAGAACAACGAGCGCCTCGTTGACGTCGGTTGCCTCGATCACGCGATACCCGCACTCCCGCAGATATTGCGCAATCGGCATACGGACAAGGACCTCGTCTTCGACGACGAGAACCATATGTGCCTTTTTTTGTTCTGCACTCGCTTCGGGCATTTCGCATCAACGCATCGGAGGTCAGACGGGTTCCGCTGGCGGTAAGATCTCGCGTAATGCGTGCAATAGTTGGTCAATTCGAATGGGCTTCGCGAGAATTGCATCTGGCGCGCCATTGGAAAATGGCTCGGCATGCGCTGACACGACGATAATCTTTGCGGTCGGACAACGAATGCGTGTCCAAAGCACCAGTTCACGTCCATCAATGGACCCTGGCATTCGCAGATCTGTGACGATGGCGTCGATCCGTGCATTCTCAAGGAGGGCGACCGCTTCATCTCCACTTTTCGCTTCGACGACCCGGAAGCCGCTGCTTCGCAGCTGCTCGCTCAGGTCAAGCCGGATCAAGACTTCGTCTTCAACCACAAGAATGGTCTGCTGCGCCTTAGCCTGACTATTTGACGATACTTGTGGAATGGCTTTCTCCCATGCTGGTACAGAGAGAAGTCTGGCAGTTGCAGAGGGGTTCCTTCGCCCTTGGAATAAGGTCACGCAACGGTGAAACGATGTGCAGGTTCGGCGCTTCGGGACGCCCGCCGCTCACTTATCTCCTGCAGCCGGCCGCGCTGATCCGCGATCTTGGCCGATCCCCTGCTAGGCAACGTGCGTCTCTATGAACAAACGGCGGTAACCTCGATGGAGGATTGCGGCCGCTGGCTCCTTCCCACGTCCGATGCATCAATCGCAACCGACTGCGTGATCCTGGCGAACAACGCCCTCGTCAAAGCCCTCGGATATCTCCGCGATCGGCTAATCGCGATCTATATTTATGCGGCGATGACCGAGCAGATTTCTCGTGGCGACGATCGGCGGCAGCGTGGGGCGTACTGCCCACCCATCGGTTCGGTACGGCGCCGGCGAAGAACCCGCTTCTGGTGCGCTCGCTCTATTCCTATGAACGCCCAATGCCCGCACTCCGTTCACACGAGACGCTCGATGCCCGCTTTCGTCGGCGCTATCGGACGGCCGGTCCCGAGAGTTAGCCGTACCGGTAATCGCCTTCAACATTAGAACTCGCGACTCCGTCGTCGCTTATTTTATCGAAATCTGATGGTAGGCACGACTGATCAGAAAGGTCGCACTTAACCGCATCGTCAGATGTCATGTACTCAGGCAGACGTTTGATAAGTCCTTTCCGATACATTACCTGCAATGTTCGCGCTTTATCGATATAATGTTTAATAACGAT
>DASZVX010000147.1:0-13364 GCA_035547255.1 Hyphomicrobium sp. | reverse complement strand
CCCGCCAGTCTGGTCGGCGTTGCTGCGGACACCTCATCTACTGCCCATCCTGGCCGCCCGAGGATTGAGATCAAATGTAATCAGAAGCTGCCGTCCTGCCGACGCTGGGTCGCACTTCGCTTGGCGCGACTCGATCGCAATTTCGCGCGAAGCCAGGGTCGGTCGTCGGTTCACGCGGCGCAGAAATGATGCACACATCGCGGTAGCGTGCTCTACGGGTGCTTCGACACTCCAATGTGCATTTTTTATTTGGCCGGACCCGCATGCATGATCCCGTCATTCTTCGGGCCATCCACATTCAGATAACCGACGAGCCCGTGCTCCAAGCGAGAGAGGGCATGATCGACCAATACATAGCGGCCCGCCCTATCGAGCTTAAAGTCAACGATTGTGGCTCCCCCCGGAGGAACCGAGACGGTCTGCACACCGGCCAGCGGCGGCGACGCGACGCTGCCGAGCGCATAGACGTGATCGAATATCTCACCGATAACGTGGAAGGATGACGTGAAATTGGGTCCGCCTACGCCAAAGAAGATACGTACGGTCTCTCCGACATTGGCATAGAGGGGATGCGTACGGGTGAGCGCTCCAACAGAACCGTTGAAGAGAAAATATTCGGGCCTCTCATCAATCAGCTTCTCGTAGTCCATCTCTTGTTCGCCGGGCGTGCCAAACGGTTTGACCGTGTAGATCTCGCCCTGCATGACGTAAAATTCGCGGTCGACCTGTGGCAAGCCGCCTTCCGGCTCGACGAGCAGAAGTCCGTACATGCCGTTTGTGATGTGGTTGGGCACGCTGGGTGTCGCGCAATGATAGACAAAAATACCAGGTACGAGCGCCTTGAAAGTAACGACGGATTCGTCACCAGGATCAGTCTGCGTAAACTCGGAGCTGCCTCCTGGTCCGGTTGCGCCGTGAAAATCCACGGAGTGGACCATCAGGCTGTCTTTTGCGTTTTTCAGATGCACTTCGACCGTATCGCCGACGCGCACGCGCAGGAAGGGGCCGGGAACCTTGCCGTTGAAAGTCCAATAGGTATAGGTCGTCTTGTCATCCAGCTGCCCTTTGAGCTCGACGGTTTCGAGATCGACACGCACCGTTTTCGCCTGACGTGCTCCGATCGGGCCTGGCAGATCGGCGGGATCGCGCGTGATGTCTGTCGCCGTCGATTGCATCTCGGCACGGTTACCTGGCACGACCTGTAACAGGCCCTGCATCCCCGCTTGGCGGTGCCCGGGGATCGAGCAGTAATAGTCGAACTCGCCGACTTTGTTTGCGACGAATGAGAAAGTGGAGCTTGCGTTCTTGCCGCTGACGACGGCCGACCGTGCGGCGTACTGTTCGATGACGGCATCGTGCTGGGCTCCCTCGCCGTTGACGAGGTTGATTTGAACCGTCTCGCCTTCATGCACGGTCAATGTCGGATTGACCTTATGATCGATGTCGCCACCAACGCCGATATAAACCATCCGGCCTTCAGCGATGCCCGTGCGCAATGTGAATATGATCGGTGCATGGGAGCTCGTTGGCATCACCGATGCACGGTCTTCGACTTTCGCGCCTTGCAGCTGCTTTGTTGCGGTCGTCGAATCGACAGCCACCTCAGTCGGTGCCATCGTATGCAAATGCTGTTGCGCGCTTGCAGCGGAAGCCAGAGTTAGGCCGAACATTACGACGCCGATAATCAGCTGCAAACGGTTGGGTACCATAACTCCATCCTCATATTCGTATGCTAAGGAATAGCAGCGAGCACTGCGGTCGAACCTATTGCGGTGCGCGCTCTATGTCCGCTCAAACAACTTCGCTATTTTTTCTGTACGATCGGCGGATAGAAACATCGTTGTTCTCGATCAAAAAGTAATCGCATCGCGTTGCGACATTTAGGAAAGCTCAGGCTGAACTGCTGTGAGGCTTTTGGCGTTTCCTAAATTCATTTGGTCGCGGCAGAACGCGCCCCACCGGTAGAGCTTGCACGACGGCGCAGTGGTCGCGATCTGAAAGCCGCCGAGGTTACGGTGGGCCGGCGACGGCAGGCGCTCCGGCGGGCCAGACGTACCCGCCGCCGATGACAAGCTGGTGGGATATCAGGGTCGTTTCAAGCGTTCCTTCCGCAGGCGTAGCGCCGGTGCGCCAACGTGTGAACTGGCGCCATAAGTCGCCCGGTATTTCGGTCAAACCGGAGAACGGCTCGATGAACCAACGCGGTAGCCAATCGGATTTCAGATCCTTCAGCGACCACGATCTACCGCCCGTCAGAGCCGCCTTAATGGCCGACCAGACGAACTTGTATTCCACGTAATAAGAACCGCGTCCGACGCGCAATTCGAGGCCTGCGAGAATTTGAAACGCAGGCCCGGTATACTGATATTCGTTGGTCCAATTCTCGGGAGGCTCGCCGGTAAACCGCGTCTCCACATGAGGCACGGCGACCCCCAATCCAACTCCCAAATACGGTCTTATCTTGGGTGTGAGGGGAGACAGCCGTACGAGTCCCGATAACAACAGGGCATTATTGCCGTGGGTAAATTCCAGGCGCTGGAATAGGTCCGTCATGTGCAGCGGGGAGGGCGCGGTTTGGCCTTTGAGCGTGCCAGTCGTCTCCACGTCTTCAACGATGCCATTCTTGATCTTGCGTCCGTGTGCACCTTTGCCGAGCCGGGAAACGGCCTTGTTGTGTATGAAGTCAATCATTACGCCCATCGAGCCGGTCCAGCGGATAACGCGGGCGCCCCCGTCGATAGGGAAGTAGAATGCATCGCCATTCCAGCCCGTCTTCTTGAGTGTCAAGTCGGTGCCGTTGGGTCGCTTGAGCTTGAGATCGCTGCGATCGTAGTAGGGAGCGCTGACATACCCGCTCGCCACGGTTTCATTCGTATTGAACCACGATGACGCGATGGGTGGCATAGCGATGTTTCCCGCAGAATCTTCTCCCGGGCCGCCAGTCACAGACGACGACAGCATGGTCGCGCTTAGCATGACGATCGAAGCCGCGGCTGCTGCTCTGTCTAGTGTCATCCATAGGAAACGTGGCGTGACGAGATGAGAAGAATTTGCATTTTCAGCCGTGATCGACGACGTCATGCCTGCTGGTCTCTATTGTGAAAAACCCCGCCCGATCACGGGGGACCCGCGCGCTTGCCGCATTGAGCCAGATCAATGCGTGCCGTGTCGATTACTCGCCTTGCCTTTCGTAAGGTTCGCAAGCTTCAGGCTTCGCCGGTTTATCACAGCAAAAATCTCTGCACGCTTCTGCATCGGCAGTCGATCCGAAAACGTAATGGGCGGTTTCATCAAGACCGCAATCTGAATTTCCCACTCTCGGACAAATCTTCAGAGATCAGCTCGGCTCGACCGTTTCGGCCAGGCTTATCGACGATGTGCTCGATCTCCCTGCGAAGAAAAGCCTGCACTGATCGTGCGATCTGCGCGGAACGGGCGCAGGCGGTTGTGGTTGAGCGACGGCATGTTGCATTCCATACTATTACAGTATAGAATTTCTCGGTAATCGTCTCCCGGGGGGAGATCCGGGGAAGGGATTTGGCACTATGATTCCGAGGGTGTGCCCGCGAGCCTCAGCAGAGGCTCGTCAGCGTCTCGCGCTTACTCTGTTATTCGTAATGACGACGGCCATAGGTCTACACCCGGCTGTTGCGCAGGAGCCCGTGACGCAGGAACCGATGGCGACTGCACCGGACGGCGCGGATGCTGCCGCGGCGTCGTTGCCCGAAGTCGTCGTTACGACGACCCCAAAGTCCGAGGCGAAGACTAAGGCCAAAAAAACAATCAAGCGTGGTGGCGCGGCTCAGAAAACCGCGTCGCAGCCTGCCTCAGCGCAGGTTACCGAGCAGGTGGGCAGCGCGACCGGTCCGGCAGCCGAGACTGCCACGGGTCCGGTCGACGGTATTGTTGCGACACGAACGGCTACCGGCATAAAGACCGACACGCCGCTCATCGAAGTGCCGCGCACGGTCAACGTCGTGACCAAGGATCAGGTCGAGCAACAGCGCGCCCAGACGATCGGACAAGCACTCCGCTATACGCCGGGCATTCTCCTCGACAAGTATACGACCAATGGCCTCTTTGATGTGTTCGTCGTCAGAGGCTTCGAAGCGCCGATCTATCTCGATGGACTGATCCTGCCGAATGAGCAGACCATTACTTTCGCAAAGCCGTTTGTTGACCCTTACATGCTCGAGCGTATCGAAGTGCTAAAGGGTCCCGCCTCGGCGCTCTACGGGCAGGCGCCTCCGGGTGGCCTGATCGATATGGTCAGCAAGCGCCCGACGGAAGAAGCGCAAAACGAAGTCTTTTTCACCTATGGAAGCTTCGACTGGAAGCAGGCCGGGTTTGACTTCAGCGGACCTGTCGACAAGGAAGGCAAGCTCTCCTACCGCATTGTCGGCATGGGGCGCGACTCCGATCTGCAGATGGATCACACCGACAATCAGCGGTTCTTCATCGCGCCGAGCCTGACGTATAGGCCGGACACAGACACAACGCTGACTCTGCTTGGAAGCTTCGCGACAACCAATGGCTATGGCCCGCAACAGTATGTGCCACTTGAACTGACGAAGACGTCAGCTCCCTTCGGCCGCATTCCGACGAGCCGGTACCTTGGCGATCCCGATAACGATCATGCGTGGATCGATGAATATTGGTTTGGATACGCCTTCGAACATCGTTTCAATAACGTCTTCACCGCGCGGCAGAACGTCCGCTTCAGCAGCGTCGAGACGGAAGTTACCGCGCTGCGGACAGAAGGTTTGGCTAGGGATAGCGATACGGGAGCGATCATCGACTATCGAACCGTCAATCGCTCCAACAACTATGTTGCTGGCTACACCAACGATATCGTCCTCGATAACCAGCTAGAAGCGCGCTTCGGAACCGGTGCACTCGAACACAAGGCGCTGTTCGGTCTCGATTACCAGTACGGCCAGGGAGCTACGATCTATCGCTTCGGCAGTGCTCCGTCGATCGATGCCTACAATCCGGTCTACAACCAGCCGATGCCCGGATTTGCCGATATGTTTCCGTTCCTCAGCTCTCGCAATCAGCACGATCAGCTCGGCGTTTACGTGCAGGATCAAATCAAGCTCGATAATTGGAACGTCACGCTGGGGGGGCGCCATGATTGGTCGCACACCGAGACGAATGGTGTAGAATTGGGCGCACCGCTAGATGTATCAATCGACGATCAGGCATGGACGGGCTTCGCAGGGCTGTCTTACGTCTTCGCAAACGGGCTTGCGCCATACGTCAGCTATTCGACATCCTTTCAACCGGCGAGCGGATTGGGGCTTACGGATTCATTCGGCCATGTTCTAAAGCCGACGACGGGCCAAGGAGCGGAAGCTGGCGTGAAGTATCAACCGCCAGGCTCGAATACGCTACTATCTGCAGCGGTATTTAATCTTAAACAGCAAAACGTCGCGACGCCGAACGCGGCCAACCCTCCTATCACCACGCAGGCAGGCGAAGTCGAAGTCAGCGGTATCGAACTCGAGGGGAAATCGCAGGTTACGAAGAATCTCGATATTATTGCGGGGTACAGCCACTACTTCGACGCGGAAATCACCGCTGACTCAAACTCTGCGAACGTTGGGAACGTTTTCCCAAATGTGGCACGTGACAATGCTTCGCTGTGGGCTATGTACACTTGGCACGAGGGGGCGCTTGGCGGCTTCGGGCTCGGCGGCGGTGTTCGATACACCGGTTCACAGTATGCGGACACAGCGAATACGTGGAAGGTTCCCGGCTATACGCTGTTCGATCTCGCAGCGAATTATGACCTCGGCTATCTGTCGCCGAACTATAAAGGCGCTTCTCTCCAGCTGAACGTCGCCAACCTCTTCGACACCTACTATGTCGCGACGTGCGTCACGAGCGATGCTTACTGCGGGCTCGGTGCGGAGCGAACCATTTACGCAACGCTACGATACAAGTGGTGATCTGAGTCGGTTGGCATGACAAACAGCGCATTGAGAAAATGGGCCTGGGTGCACAAATGGTCGAGCCTCGTATCGACCATTTTCCTGCTCATGCTTTGCATCACCGGGCTTCCTCTGATCTTCCATCACGAGATCGACGATCTTCTGCATGAAACTGCGCACCCAGCCGAAGTAGTGCCGGACACGCGACCGGCAAATCTCGACGGTATTTTGGAGAAAGTTCACGAGCGATACCCGGGAAAGGTTATCCAATTTGTTTCCTGGGACGATGACGAGCCCGGCGTCCTCTATCTGTCCATAAACGACAGCGTTGCTGCCGACCCGCTGACCAACCAGTTCGCGCGGTTTGATGCAAACACCGGAGCATTTTTGGATGAGCCCGATTTCAGCGGGCGATTCACGATGATCATGTACCGGCTGCATACCGACATGTACGCTGGCCTTCCCGGAAAGTTGTTTCTGGGCTTGATGGGCCTGTTCTTCGTTGCCGCGATCGTTTCGGGTGTCCTCATTTACGGCCCCTTCATGCGCAAGTTGAACTTCGGCGAAATTCGTCAAAATCGCGCACGTCCCGTGCGATGGCTCGACTGGCATAATTTTCTTGGAATTGTGGTCGTCGCCTGGACACTGGTCGTTGGCGCGACCGGAATCCTGAACACCTGGGCCGATCTCGTTATCAAGGTCTGGCAATATACGCAGCTGACCGAAATGCTCGGTGCGGGCAAGGATAAGCCAGTTCCGAAGAAGCTCGCCTCTCTTGAGGATGCGGTAAAGCTGGCGCGCGAAAAGCTTCCCGATATGGAACCGCAGACCGTTGCATTTCCGGGCACGGTATTCGCCGGACCTGCGCACTACGTGATCTTTTTCCGGGGCAACACCCCTTTAACGTCGAGATTGCTCAAGCCTGTCGTCATTGACGGAGAAACGGGCGCCTTTACCGACATGCGGGATATGCCCTGGTTCGTAACGACGCTGCTCGTGTCGAAGCCTCTGCATTTCGGCGACTATGGTGGGATGACACTGAAAATCATCTGGGCGATTCTTGATCTGGTTACGATCGTGATCCTTGTTACGGGACTCTATCTTTGGATCGCCCGCAGGCGCGCGCCGGCCGATCAAGCACTTGAACTCGCGCTTCCTTCGATCGAGCGGTCACCTGCATGAGCCGGCCGATACTGACGAAATCCCCGCTCCGGAAAATCTACACTCTTCCGACCGTCATCGCGGTGGTGAGTGGTGTGGGATTGGTCTTCGCTCTGCTCGGTGATGGCGTTTGGGATGTGATGTCCTGGCTGGCGGTTGGCCTGCCACTCGGAGTCGCCGCGTGGGTTTGGTCGAGGACGATAGAGCGGCCTCGATCAGGCTGAATAATTGCTGTTTACGAATCCCTGTAATGGTGTGCGATGCAGCGACTTAGTGCTCTTGACTTTGATATTTATCGGCGCAAGCTCTGGCCTTGTGATGCCCGTCGCTTTTGGATGAACAAGTATAGCGTACTCCTTAGTCGGAGATGTCTCGTTCGGAAGCACCGGTGGTTGAGAGGACCGGTATCACAAGGCTCAACAGCGAGTGGAGGAAGGATGACGCCGCCTGAAAGTCATCTTGGATCTCGCGTTGGTACGAGATCCCGGCTCTGTGGCGAGCTAGCACACTGATCACGCCAACAGAGCCGAAATCGCGCGAAAAGTTGACAACTTCATGCAAGGGAGAGGTTCAGGATCCGGATCTCAGAGCCTTGCCTAGAAGTCCAGCTGATCTGGACAAGTCCTTCAAGACAACAGCCCCGTTCGAGGCAAGACGCCCAACGGGGCTTCATCTTGAGTTCCGCAATCAACGAACAACTTTATCCGGTTCGACGAGCGCGGGATGCCGGCGGAGGAGCTATGGAAAACGAGACATTCAATCTGTCGCTGCGCAAATTCTTGAAGCACGTCGGCGTTACATCGCAACAGGAAGTCGAGCGTGTCGTTCGGGAACGTCACCTCGAAGGTAAGGGCAAGCTCCGGCTAAAAATGGTTCTGACGGCCGAGGGAACCGATCTCAACCACGTTATCGAAGGCGAAATTGATCTCGGTGCGGTTTGATCGTCGGACAAATTTCACCGATGAAAACTGACACTAACTGTTCTCGAGTCTGGACAGCCGTGCATCACGAGTCATAGGCAAAAGCGCGTTGCCTCAATTCCAAAATCGACACCGAGACGATCACGCACGGATTTCTCAGCAGGATGCTATCGGGAGCCCGCGTAGGTACGCAGTCACGTGGAAAAGCACCATTGGCGGACGTGGCATCCATTGTGGCCTTAGCTTTTTTCCGGCTTGGTCTTCTGAGCTGAATCCGGCTCCCAAACTTCTACAACATCAAGCGAATGATCTCATAGTGGGCGTCAAGTTGCTGCCGGTGCGAGGATGGGATCGGGAGGCGTGGCGAATTTGATTGAACCTGGCTATTTGGCGGGAGCAGTAGAGGCGGCCGGGCTCGCGGTGACTAAGACACTTGGCAGGTTGGCTGCACGCCAGAAAGGCAGTTCGAGAAAGCCGCTGAATTGTTGACGCGCCGTCAGATCGACATCCTTCTTGATGAGGCGCCCCTTGGAACTTTGCGTCGGATCGCACTTTAGAAATAGTCGGGTTGGCCGAAATCGGAACAACTGTTCGTAGGTTCGCGTTGGTCTTTACGTCGTGTGCATTGTGACTGGAGGATCATCGCATGGGCGGCAGTTTAATCTACTACGCTATCGTATTCATCGCGGTGGCCCTGATTGCAGCATTGCTAGGCTTTGGAGGTGTCGCCGGAATCGCGATGTCGGGAGCGCACCTGCTTATTACTGTCGCCGTTATCGTTATCATAGCGGGCCTGCTGATCGGCTTCATCCGTCGAGTCTAGCAGGGTGTCCTATTCGCGTTGGGATTTATTGTGCGCGGCGTTTGACCGGTCGCGGCTTCGCTCCGTTCCGATTGCAAATCGGCCGATGCATGTAAAAAACGGCTTCGCCAGGAACTATTACTTTCGGCGGAAGTCGCGCCTGAATGGCAGGTCGGCCATCGGACTTCGCGCCAGCAATCGTCATACGCAAAAAAAAAGCGGCGGATCTTTCGATCCACCGCCCGATCTTCGCAGACATTGCCGCTGTTAATAGCCGTATATGCCGACGCTACCCGACCCGACATAAACGCCAACGCCCGGACCTTCATAATAGTCCTCATAATACCCGTAACCCCGATAGCTATAGCCGTAATCATCGTTCCGGCCGTAGCGATGCAACTTCTCGCGGTCCTGGCGATTCAAATGGTAACCGGCGCGATCCTTGGCACGCGCGTTCTCGATACTGCTGATCGAGTCTGCCTGCGCAATGGGCGCGACGAATGCGACGATCAGTGCTGCACTTGCGGCGGCAGCCCAATTCCGTTTCATAGCTTTCTCCTTTCTGGCGCATCCGATGACATTGCGGATGCAGCGCATATGGAGGTGAACGCGAGCGGGAAGGGGGTGTTCCGGGTAATTGAGCGGCGGAATAACTCACCCGGGACTATGTGCCACCCTTGAATTAGTGCTCCTGTCGCGGCGCCCGATATCTAACGAACAAATCGCACTTTATTCGCGTTGAACGGGCATTCGACCCAACATACTGGGGGCGGATCTTTATTTTAAGTACCAGACAGAAAAGGGTGAATAGAGGGCGGCTACTGTGCAGATGGCAGCGCTTTAGGCATCGTGATCTTTCTCCCGCTCCGCGATGATGCGGTTGAGGTCAGGCACCTCTGGAACTTTTTTGCCGGTTTCTTTTGGCGTGAGATCCTCAGACGTCCTTGACGGCGAGACGTGCCGGAATGTCCGTCGAGGGCGCGTCTCGATCGGCCTTCGCTGATAGTGGAGTGTGCTCGTTCGTGGTCCCATTCACTGCCGTTGGTAGGCTTGGTGTTTCGGCGCAAATGAAACACATTATCTTTGACTCTTCTGGATCTGCGATTTCAGTGTTTACCCATATAGTAAGCTTTTGTTTGTGTCCGGACGATATCCAGCGAAGATTTTTCAAGCAGCGCTCTTTCGGGATCCTCTGACCGTCAACAAGGCAACGCCGTTGCCGAACGCGTGACGCTCGAGCGGCACTTGCCCTGCAGTTCTTCGGCGAGGCGCTCGATGCCTATCGTGATTTGCTTCTCTAACAGCGATGAATATCCGAACATGAGATAGCGGTCGGCATCCGAGGTTCCGCTGGTAATGACAGCGGACCGTGATGACAGATCATAAACACCTACTCCACATGCCAATGCTCTCGGTATGATATGTGGCGCTGCCGGTAAATGGTCGGGAATTCGCCATACCAAATGCATCCCAGCTTCAGCTCCGATCGTCATCCCTTGATTAAAACCGCGGTCCAACGCTTTCAGAAGAGCGTCTCTCTTGCCCAGGTAGTGCTGTCTGATCTTTCGCAGGTGGCGCACATAGCCGCCCGTGTTCATAAAGTCTGCAAGGACAGCTTGATCCAACCACGGTTGGCCGTTGTTCATAAGCGCTATGAAGTGACCCGCTGCTGATATTAGGGCTGGAGGAACAACGACGTAGCCGATCCGAAGCCCGGCACCGAGACATTTTGAAAATGTGCCGACGTAAAATACGCGGTTGGCTCTGTCGAGCGCTTTCAGTGCGGCCAAGGGCGATCCCACATATCGGAAGTCGCTGTCGTAATCGTCCTCAACGATGTAGGAGTCTGTCTCCACAGCCCACGCCAGCAACTCAAGCCTGCGCTCCAAAGGCAAAGTGCAGCCCATGGGGTATTGATGAGAAGGCGTAACGTAAGCGAGCGCCTTGGTGACGTCCGGAAGTTGCGTAACGTCGATGCCTTTTGCGTCCACCGCTATAGAATGCAATTTCGCGCCGAAAGATTCGAACAAATAAGAGGCGCCAGCGTATCCCGGAGATTCAACGATCGCGTTGGTTCCAGGGAGCAGCAGCATGCGACATACAAGATTGAGAGCTTCCTGGCATCCACCTGTGATGATGATTTGTTCCGGTTTGGCGATGATGCCGCGCGCGGGACGCAGATGATCGGCAATGGCTTGCCGCAACTGCATGAATCCCCTCGGGTCATTGTATTCGGTCAAGGCGGAGCCCGCACTCAACAGTCGTTTGTTCGTTAGGCGTGTCCACGTTCGCAATGGAAATGAGCGGGGATCGGGCCGGCCTACCCAGAAGTCGATGACCGTTCGATGCGCATGCTGGTTGACTAAATTGTGCGATCGAATGTCGGCAAGGCTTGGTCGAACGTGATCGGGAGCCGGGGGCTGCTCTTCGTGCTCGATGCCAATCTGCAAAGCGTGCAAGGCTTGCTCGGGTATTTCCCGCGAGACAAACGTGCCGAGTGACTTTGTCGTCTCGACATAACCCTCATCGGCGAGCCGCGCGAAAGCGAGCGTGATGGTTATCCGGGAAACCTGCAATTGCTGGCACAAATGACGGCTGCTCGGCAGGCGTTGCCCCGAACGCAGCTGTCCGGCGAGAATCATTCCCCGTATTTGTTCGAAGACTTGGGTCTGCAAATTAAGCGTCGAATCCCGATCGACTTCGAGCGGCAGCTGCACGTCATTCTCCAACGGACCTACAAGAAATGCTCGGACGCCCCGAAGTCTATAGCCACCGATCGCGAGCGTATAGGTCCATCGGCGACGCCATGCATATGGCCAGTTCGATGCCGCTGATTGGGCCTCTGCGGGAAAGAGGAAAAAGCTTGCAAGCCGCGCGTCCGATCTTTCCGTGGACTTACCAAAATGTCCCGGACCGGAGCTACTGATCAGATCAAATCTACGTCAGCATCCGCTTGCCGCTCGTCCAGACGATTTCTCTGAGGCGTTTTTCTGAACCGCTCCCAGGGATTTGCTCGGCGGACGGTGAGAGCCCGCACAAATGGGCTCGAATAACACTGATAATTGGAGGAAGTCGGTAATGCGCAAACTGATGTTTGCTGCAAGCGTCGCGACTGCGACTCTTGCCTCGCCAGCACTGGCGAATGAAGACGTAATCAAGAACCAGGCCAACCCTAATAACTGGGCCTCCCAATCGGGCGATTACAGCGCCACTCGCTATTCAACGCTTGACCAGATCAACACATCCAACGTTGCAGATCTTAAGGTGGCGTGGACTTTCTCTACGGGCGTATTGCGCGGACATGAAGGTTCGCCACTCGTGATCGGTGACGTTATGTATCTTCACACGCCGTTCCCTAACGTCGTCTTTGCCCTCGACCTTAACGACGAGCAAAAGATCCTCTGGAAGTACACACCCAAGCAGGACCCGTCGGTCATTCCGGTGATGTGCTGCGATACTGTTTATCGTGGCCTCGCTTATGCTGAAGGCAAGATCATCCTGCAGCAAGCCGACACCAATATCGTTGCTTTGGACGCGAAAACTGGGAAAGAAATCTGGAAGGTCACGAACGGAAATCCGAAAATCGGTGAGACGGCAACCAACACCGTGCTTATCGCCAAAGACAAAGTGATTGCCGCAATTTCGGGCGCTGAATTCGGCGTCAGGGGTCGCGCCACCGCCTATGATCTCAATACAGGAAAGCGCGTTTGGATTGCGTATTCGGTCGGACCCGATAGCGATATTCTTTTCGATCCGGAAAAGACGACATCACTCGGCAAGCCGGTTGGCAAAGATTCGTCGCTTAAGACCTGGAACGGCGACCAGTGGAAGATTGGTGGCGGTACGCTTTGGGGTGGATGGTCTTATGACCCCGATGCCAACCTTATCTATTACGGTACGGCCAATCCCTCGACGTGGAATCCCTCTCAGCGTGCGGGGCCGGATGGCAAGCCGATCGATCAAAAGTGGACGATGTCGATCATGGCACGCGATCTCGATACTGGCGTCGCCGCTTGGGCGTACCAGATGACGCCGTTCGACGAGTGGGACTATGACGGCGTCAACGAAAGCATCCTTGCTGATGTCGATATCGGTGGCAAGAAAACGCCGGTTCTCGTGCACTTCGATCGCAACGGTTTTGGCTACACGCTCAACCGTAAGACAGGTGAGCTTCTGGTTGCGGAGAAGTTCGATCCAGCAGTGAACTGGGCGACTGGAATCGATATGGATAAGTCCAGCAAGAACTATGGACGTCCGATCCGCGTCGCCAAGTATTCGACGTTCAAGGACGGCAAGGGCCAGGACGTCAACACGAAGGGCGTCTGCCCTGCGGCTCTCGGTTCGAAAGACATGCAGCCGGCTTCGTACTCGAAGCTGACGGGGTTGTTCTATGTCCCGACGAACCATGTGTGCATGGACTACGAACCCTTCAAGGTTTCGTACACGGCTGGTCAGCCCTACGTGGGCGCCACGCTCTCCATGTTCCCGGCTCCGGACAGCCATGGCGGCATGGGCAACTTCATTGCCTGGGATGGCGTGAAGGGCAAG
>DASZVX010000146.1:0-50610 GCA_035547255.1 Hyphomicrobium sp. | reverse complement strand
CCCCCGTTCGTAGGATTTGCGCTAGCGTTTGGAACGCTCGACAGCAGAGATTCGGCTCTTGCTCCTCTAGTGACTAGAGGAATTAGGCTTGAACTCGCAATCGAGGATCGGGTCATGACAACCTCCCAAGACCGCTATCGCATTGAAGGCATGGATTGCGGTTCCTGCGCTACCAAGATCGATACTGCGGTGCGTCGGCTTCCAGGTGTCGAGGACGTAGACGTATCAGTTTCGAGAGAAGCGATGACGGTGCGCCATAGGGGGGACGCCAAAACTTCGGATGCCGTGGAAAAAGTGGTCAAAGGTCTTGGCTATAAGATCGTGCCGGATCGGAGTTCTGCATTATGCAATGCAGGCACCGTTACTGAGGCTGCGCACGGAGAGGACAAATGGCCGCCGCAACGCCCTGACTTTTCCAACCACGCCGATGTCTACCGTGGCCGCCCAACTTCGACCGGCTGGTGGAGTTCCCCCAAAGGCCGCCTTACCATCGCTTGCGGGTTGGCGCTTTGCGCGGCGTGGGTAATAGGCAAGCTTTTTCCGGAATTGGAAACATGGCTCTTCACCGCCGCCATGCTGGTCGGTCTTATACCGATTGCTCGACGTGCCCTGATTGCCGCGCGTGCCGGGGTCCCGTTTTCGATTGAAATGTTGATGTCCGTCGCCGCAATCGGTGCGGTTGTTATTGGTGCCAGCGAGGAAGCCGGGGCCGTGGTCTTCCTCTTTCTGATCGGCGAATTGCTCGAGGGTGTTGCTGCTGGAAAGGCGCGCGCAAGCATTCAGTCGCTTACCGGATTGGTGCCGAAAACCGCTTTACTTGAAGAGAATGGGAAAACACGCGAGATGCTGGCGGAAGGCCTCCCTGTTGGTTCGACCATTCTCGTGCGGCCGGGCGACAGAATTTCAGCAGATGGTGTGATTCTATCAGGTGAAAGCGCAATCGATGAAGCGCCGGTCACGGGAGAGAGCACGCCGGTTCGGAAGGGTGTCGACGCCCACGTCTTCGCCGGAACAGTCAACGGCGATACCGCGCTGCGCATCCGCGTGACGGCTGCAGCCGCCGACAACACGATCGCGCGTGTGATAAAACTCGTCGAGGAAGCGCAGGAGTCCAAGGCTCCGACTGAACGCTTCATCGATCGTTTCTCCCGTTACTACACGCCCGCCGTGGTCATGGTTGCTGTGCTTGTTGCAGTAATCCCTCCACTGGCCTTGGGACGTGACTGGAACGAGTGGATCTATAAGGGACTCGCCATATTGCTGATTGGCTGCCCGTGCGCACTTGTAATTTCAACTCCGGCTGCAATTGCTGCAGCCCTGTCGGCCGGTGCTCGGCGGGGCCTTCTCATAAAGGGCGGCACAGTTCTCGAAACGCTCGGTAAAATCACAGCAGTTGCACTCGACAAAACTGGGACACTGACAGCGGGTAAACCCGAGGTCACAGACGTGGTTGCCTTTAGTCGCGCTGAATCCGAGATTTTACGACTCGCAGCCGCGCTCGAAACAGGATCAAACCATCCCCTCGCCCGGGCCATCCTCGAGCGTGCCGCAAATGATGGAATCGCTGTTCCAGCCGTCGCCGGTGCCAAAGCCCTTGGTGGCAAGGGCGTGATCGGAAGCGTGGAAGGGGTTAGCGCATTTCTCGGCTCGCCGAAGGCGGCCGGCGACTTAGTCGAACTCAGCGCTGCACAGTTGGCCAAAATTGTCGTGCTGAACGAACAGGGAAAAACAGTTTCGATCCTCATCGTAGGTGGCACCGTTGCCGGAGCACTGGCGATGCGGGACGAGCCGAGGCCCGATGCTGAATCCGGTCTTAAAACGCTCGCCCATAACGGAATCAAGACGGTCATGCTCACGGGCGATAATCGGCTCACGGCCGAAGCCATCGGTCGTCAGTTGAGCATCGAAGTTCGCGCGGAATTGCTACCAGAGGACAAACAACGAATTGTTGGCGAATTGCGGAAATTGGGACTGTCAGTGGCGAAAGTCGGAGATGGCATCAACGACGCGCCAGCTCTGGCAGCGGCCGACGTTGGTATTGCGATGGGCGGGGGGACGGACGTTGCCCTCGAAACAGCTGATGCTGCGGTTCTGCATGGCCGAGTCGGCGACGTTTCCCAAATGATTACGCTATCAAGGAAAACGATGGCCAACATTCATCAGAACATCACTATAGCGCTCGGCCTCAAAGCTGTGTTCTTGGTCACGACGATTGTCGGCATCACTGGACTTTGGCCCGCGATTCTCGCCGATACCGGCGCCACTGTATTGGTCACAGCGAATGCTATGCGCCTGCTCGGCTGGAAGCCGAAAATCGCAAAATGATATATAAATGGTGCCTAATCGCCCAACTCGTAAAGGAGCGAGCGTAGCGACTGTGTTTTGAGCGTGCCCCGGACGCGCATGCGCCCCGGGGCATCACTCGGCTAGCCGTTGCTCGTGCGGGGGCCTGTAAGGCACAGATCGGAGCCCAAAGGGCAACCCTTGTCTCCGTCCACTTCGTGTCCCCCCCGATGCGGCGTGTCGGTATTCGGCGGCCAGTTCTGAGGAAGTCGATCAGCCTTATGGCAATATGTTCTTTTCGCGAGGTTGTGACAGTGGCGATAGGGATGCGCATCGGCGAGAACGACTGACCCGTTTGCCATCGTCTTAGGTTTGCCGTCCGCACTAAACACCTTGGATGGAGCGGTACTTCCACCGATGAGGGCGAAAGCCGTCATGGCCACGGAAAAAAAACATAAGGATGGGATTGTGAAGGTTCGCTGCATTTTTCCATGTCCTTCGTTGAGGGGTTTTCAAGCCTTCAGGCTCAGGCGCGCTAACAGCGCGCAATTCGATCAAGGAACGGAATCCGCCGAAACAGCACGAGTAAGCCCACGCCGGCGATTCGAGCGTGCTTTTCCGTTCTGCCTCGCGCTGATCTAGTTCAGAAGCACAACCGTTCTAAGGGTTACGAGACGGGGATCAGGAGGCCGGGGGTAGGACGCCGTTAGTCGGCCTGCATGGCCTACCCGTCCTTCTGTGTGGGCGTTTTCCCCAGAACCGGCGAATGGTCCGAGAACAGGTTCAGGATGGGGTGGTCGGATCCTACAGGCTTTGCGGCTGGCAGCTTCCGGAAGTAAAAGCCGATCCTGACAGTGCGAATTGGTGAAGTGCGGAGCGAATGGCGGCGCACTACGATTGATGCCAGGGGGCGCATGGGAATCGTTGAGATGAGCGACTTCGATTCCCCAATGACCGTTTTCTCCCTTACAGAATCGCAGCGATGCCGCGAACACGGTTGCCGGCAGCAAGACAGCGAGCATGAGTGCGGTTATGAGTTTTTGGATTCTCATGGTCATGCCATTCCCTGCGATGATTCCAACGCTGGCATCCGATCTTCGTGGTCCTCCTTCGCGGCAGGTTTGATTCCGTACTTCGCGCACAACGCGGGGAGAATAAGGAGTGTGAGCAGAGTCGCGCTCATCAGTCCGCCGATGACCACGGTCGCCAGTGGTTTTTGGACTTCCGCGCCGGTTCCGGTGGAAAGTGCCATGGGCACGAAACCGAGCGAAGCGACAAGCGCAGTCATGACGACGGGCCGAAGGCGCGTAATGGCGCCAACGAATATGGCCCTTCGGCGCTGAACTCCTTGCTCTAAAAGCTGATTGATGCTCGTCATCATTACGAGGCCGTTGAGGACCGCCACGCCAGAGAGCGCAATGAAGCCGACAGCAGCCGAGACCGAGAAAGGCATGCCCCGCAGCCACAGGGCGATGATGCCTCCGGTCAACGCGAGCGGAACGGCAGAGAACACCAGCAGTGCATCACGCGGAGATCCGAGCGCCGAATAAAGGAGCAAAAAGATCAAGAAGAAGCACGCGGGCACGACGAGCATCATGCGCTGCTGTGCGGCAGCGAGGTTCTCGAATTGACCGCCCCAGGAAACATAGTATCCCGCCGGCAACTCAATTTTCTTGGCGACCGTCCCTTGTGCCTCCGCCACGACAGAAGCAATGTCGCGCCCGCGAACATTGGCCGTCACGACAACACGCCTTTTGCCGTTCTCGCGGCTGATTTGGTTGGGACCTTCCGTGAAGGCGAAACTCGCCACCTGCTCCAGCAGGACGGATGACGTCTTGCCGTTGCGATCAGGCGGCAAGGACACCGGCAGATGCTTGAGCTTCTCTACATCCTCGCGCATGCCATCGGGCAGACGGACAACGATCGGATAGCGGCGGTCACCTTCGAACACCACGCCGGCCTCGCGGCCGCCGATTGCTGCACCGATCACGTCCTGGACGGCCATGATGCTGAGGCCGAGTCGCGCGATTTCATCCTGATTGATCGTGATCGCGAGGAATGGAAGGCCCGACGCCTGCTCGACACTGATATCGGTGGCCCCTGGCGTGCTGCGCAAAACTGCTGCGATTTGGTTGGCGACGCGCACCATCGGCTCGAACTCTTCGCCGAAGACTTTTACCGCGAGATCTCCTCGCGCCCCTGCCAGGAGCTCGTTGAACCTCATCCGGATGGGTTGCGAAAAGACAAGGTTGTTCCCGGGCTGTTTTTCAATGGCTGCCTGGATTTTCGCAACAAGTGCATCCTTGCCAAGCTTTGGATTTGGCCACTCATTCGTCGGCTTCAGCATGATGAAGGTGTCGGAGGCGTTGGGCGGCATCGGATCGGAAGCGACCTCTGCCGTACCCGTCTTCGAATAGATAAAGGCGACCTCGGGAAACGTGCTGACAACTTTCTCCAGTTCGCTTTGCATATTTTGGGACTGCGAAAGTGACGTGCTTGGAATGCGAATTGCCTGCATTGCGAGATTTTTTTCATCGAGTGTCGGGATGAATTCCTGACCGAGCTTTGAAAAAAGCGATCCGGCAGCCACCAGCAATCCCACGGCGCCCAAGATAAATACAGCTGGGCGAAGCAGGGCTCGGCGCAACAATGGCGCGTAAACGCGTTTAAGAACGCGGACGAGAATGTTCTCCTTTTCCTCGACGCGACCTGATAGAGCGATCGCAGTCGCAGCGGGAGCGAAGGTCATGGAGAGCACGAAGGCAGCGACGAGTGCGATGATGACCGTCAATGCCATGGGCTCGAACATCTTGCCCTCGACCCCGGTGAAGGTTAGCAAAGGCACATAGACGAGAATAATGATCGCTTGTCCGTAGACCGACGGCTTGATCATTTCCTCTGCGGATCGAATGACGGTTTCCAACCGTTCCTCGAGCCTCAGCCTGCGCCCAAGGCCGTGCTGGTGCTCTGCTATTCGGCGAAGCGTGTTCTCGACGATAATGACCGCGCCATCCACGATGAGACCGAAATCGAGCGCTCCGAGGCTCATGAGATTGGCGCTGATTTTCGTCTGGACCATTCCCGTCATCGTCAGGAGCATCGCGAGCGGGATGACCAAGGCCGTGATCAGGGCAGCGCGGAAGTTTCCGAGCAACAGGAACAGAACGACGATGACCAGCAGCGCGCCCTCGGCAAGGTTCTTGCTGACGGTGGCGATCGTCGCATCGACCAAAAGCGTGCGATTGAGAACCGTTTGAGCCTGAATTCCCGCCGGAAGGCTCCGACGAATATCGTGCATCTTGGCATCGACGGCAGCTGCGACCGTGCGGCTGTTACCGCCGATCAACATAAGTGCCGTCCCCACCACTACTTCCTGGCCGTTCTCGCTGGCACTGCCGGTTCTGATCTCGCGGCCGATGCCCACCGTGGCGACGTCTTTGATGCGAATGGCGACACCACCTCGCGTCGTGATGACGACGTTGGCGATTTGCTCGGCGGTCGAGAGGCGACCGGTGCTCAGAACAGCGAAGCCTTCGCCGTTTTGCTCGATGTATCCGGCCCCCCGGTTGACGTTGTTTTGCTCGAGAGCTTGCCCCAGATCAGCGAAAGAGAGATTGAGCGCCGTGAGGCGCGCGGGATCCGGCTCCACCAGATACTGCTTTTCATAACCTCCGATAACGTCGATGCCGGCAATGCCGGGCACTGTGATCATCTGGGGGCGAATGATCCAGTCTTGCACAGTCCGGAGATATGCGGCGCGTTCGACATCTGTCGTGAGCCGCTGGCCTTCGGGCGTGAGATAGCTGCCATCGCTTTGCGGACCGGGCTTGCCGTCTTCCAGTTGGCCGGAAGTCGCTGGCGCATACTGCACGGTCCACATGTAAATCTCGCTGAGACCCGTGGAGATCGGGCCGAGCCTCGGCTTAATGCCGTCCGGGAGATTCTTTTCGGCTTCACGAAGCCGCTCTCCGATTTGCTGACGTGCAAAATAGATATCGGTCGTCTCGGAAAAAACGGCGGTAACCTGCGAGAATCCGTTGCGGGATAACGACCTCGTATATTCAAGTCCGGAAATGCCCGCGAGCGCGGTCTCTATCGGAAAAGTTATCTGCTTTTCGATATCGACGGGGGACAGCGACGGCGCGACCGTGTTGATCTGAACCTGATTGTTCGTAATGTCCGGAACAGCGTCGATCGGCAGCTTATTGAGCGAATAGATACCGTAGGCCGCCGCAGCCAACGTCAGCATCACAACAAGCCAACGCTGATGAACCGAGAAAGAGAGCAGACGAGCGATCATTTCAGAGTCCTAAATCAATGGTCATGCTCAGCTTCCGATTTCCCGAACTCGGCTTTGAGCAGAAACGTATTCGCGACCGCGATAGGCTCGCCGGGCTTCAGGCCTGAAATGACCTCCACTACCTTGTCATCGTCGTCGCCGACGGTGATTTGGCGGGACTCAAACCCATCGGGCGTGCGAACGAACACGCGGGTGCTGCCTTCGATGGTCTGGAGAGCCGCTTTTGGGATCACCAGATCGGCTTTGGTTTCTGAAACGGCGATGTCTGCCGTGACGAATGACCCGGGTCGCCAGGCGCCATCTGCATTGTCGACCGAAGCGATGACGCGTGCCGAACGCGTATCCTGATTGAGGACAGGGCTGGTGAAGATAATGGTGCCGTCCGATTTGCCGACACCCTCGATCGTAAGGTGCTGACCTTCCCTGATGAGAGGAAGATCTTGCGGCGATACCGTCAACTCGACCCAGACTTTCGAGAGGTCCACAATGGCGTAGAGCTCGTGCACCTGACCTTCCGCACCCATTGGCGTGCCGATATCGACGAGCTGCTCGACAATTTTTCCGCTGATCGGCGCTTTAATGTCGTAGCGCTCGAGCCCCGTCGCCTCCTGGCCAGCGGTCGCAAGCTTGGCAATGGCGTCGTCGCCGACGCCGAGTGCGGAAAGCTTTTGTTTTGCCACGTCGCGGCGTACCTGCGCTTCCCGATAAGTTGCCTCCGATCGCAGAAGACGTTGTTCGGAGGCGAACTGCTTTTGCCAAAGGACTTTATCGCGCTGGTAAAGCGTTTCCTGCAGCCCAAAATTCACAATCGCTGCGATGTATTCGCTTTTTGCATCAGCGACCTCGCGACTATCGAGGATCGCGATGACTTCGCCAGCTCGTACCGGATCACCAAGGCCCTTTTTGAGCTCGGCGACAGTGCCGACGACTTTCGAGGGCACCCGGCCCACACGACTGCGATCGGGTATGATGGTGCCTGGCACGCGCAAGCACTTGCGCAAGAGACCAGCCTCGGCGGCTTTGACGGCGATTTTAGATCGATCGATCTGCTCGGCGGCCATCGCAAGCTTGCCGTCGTCTTTTTCATGCTTGCCATTGGTCTCATCACGAGCCGCCGTCGACAGTTTGTCTTCGCGCTCATGCCGGTGCTCATGACCAGCGCCTTCATCGGCTGGGTGAACAGGCTCGGCTCGTGAATTGAGACCCACGAGAGTATTCAGTCTGGGCGCAAAATCCTCTGTATGAAAAAAGTATGCACCCACGAACGTGCCGACGAGGAGGCAGCCGGCGACGAGTCCAAGTCGCTTCATAACAAGACAATCCATGCCGGACGGCACGCCGGTTTAGAGCGCGCGCCCAAGCTTCAGTTATTTAGGAAAATGAGGGATTTGCCCGGAAAGCCGATATGACCACCCGCGCGCAAGCGCTTATGCGCTGACGTTTAAGCGCGGAGGTTTGCGCAGCGGCGCGGGTTCAAATTCGGGGGCGAGGGCATCGAGATAAGAGGGATAACGTACGCGAGCGCCCTCGAGATACGCAGCCTCATAGCAGGACCGCGTCGGAAATGCCTCTAGGCAAGGGCACCCGCAAAAATGATGCTCAAGCCCGTCCAGCGGAATTGAAAGGCCGTCAGAGCTGGTCTGGTCGGTTGAAGCGACCGTAGCCACAGCGGACTGTGATTGGAACCCATCGATTGAAAAGTGCGATTCTGCGTGTAACGCCGACACCGGAGCCCCGGCAAACAACGTCAGCACCGCCAGCAGGATCCTTAGGGCCTTGCTTGATTTAGCCAAAACATCGACGCCCGTGCGTGCACGACCGTACAGAGCCCAAGCGCCGTTCCCGAACCGCATTAGCTTTGGCATCGAAGCAATCATCAGCGGGAAGGTGTTTTCTGATCATGGCAAAGTCAAGCCCCAGGTGTCACGAGGATTGCGATAAATCCGCCCCAGCAGTGAGCTGATCAACTGTCTGTTTTCGGCAACAATTTGATTGCCTTGTCGTCGTCGATTGCACAGGCCACGGCAACCTATGAGATTTCATCGACAACGGCATTGGCGAAACTATCGTCGGGATTTCCGAAAAAAATTGATGCGGAAGCCGGAGATGGTCCGACCGTTCCTTTGAAGCCTGATGGGCGTTCGGAAGCAATGCCCCGGTCCGCCCAGTGTGCAGCTTTGAGAAGCTGATTTGATCGATTTTTTTGGTGGCGCACCCGACAGGATTCGAACCTGTGACCTTCGCCTTCGGAGGGCGACACTCTATCCAGCTGAGCTACGGGTGCTAAGGAGCGAGACTGATAGCTCATTCGGGGTCCGCCCGCAAATGATCCGGTTGAAGAGGCGGGGAGGTCCATAAATGAATGGGTGAGGCCCGTCGCCTCACCCCGGAATCACCAGCTTCTTCAGGCCGCCCCTCAGTAGCGGCATGGCCGCGCAACGACCACGCATTTTGCAAGCAGAATCGCGCCCTTCTTGCAGTCCCACTGCCGGTCCTGAGCATTCGAGAAATCCGCATAACGCGGTCCATAGAGGTGGGCGACCGTCGCCTTCCAGTTCTGGCGGGCTTCGACGCGCGCCTTTGCCGAGCCGGCGCCCAAAATACCGGTGGCGGTCGCGATGCCCTCCACGGGCGCCCGGCAGCGCGGTAAAGCGCTGGCTTCGACGGAGCCCAATCCGGCTGCAGCCGTAGCCAGAAATGCAACCGCAAGTTTGCTGGTCATGTGCATTATAATCGACTCCCCCGCTGATAGCGCGAATTGCCAAACCGGTCGGTCGACAGCGCATATGCCGCCAGCCGACGATCGGCGTGAGATCGTCATGCATGCCCGTCGACTGTCAACGGATGCAGCGCCTAAGGAGCGGAATGATTCGATAGTGTGAGATTTCGGCCCGCACTTTTCGACACCTCCGATTGCGGAGCTGGCCTTCCGGCAAGAACGCTGGTCACGGCGCGCGATCGCCCTATAGTGCCGCTCCATGACGAAGACATCGAAAAAAGACCAAGCCATTGAGCAGGCTTCCGCAGTCCTTTCGGGGAGCGCCCCGGTGGGCAAGGGAAGCCGCGTCTATCTGATCGACGGCTCGGGATACATCTTCCGTGCGTTTCATGCGCTTCCACCGCTGACGCGACCGTCCGACGGGCTGCCGGTCGGCGCCGTGCACGGTTTTTGCCAAATGCTGTGGAAGCTTTTGCGGGAAACGAAGGCGTCGGAAGCTCCGACGCATATGGGCGTGATTTTCGACGCCGGGCGGGAAACCTTTCGCAACGAGATTTATCCGAAATACAAGGCGCAGCGTCCGCCACCGCCGGAAGAGCTCATTCCGCAGTTTCCGCTTATTCGTGATGCTGTCAGGGCGTTCAACGTCGCGTGCGTGGAACTCGACGGATATGAAGCAGACGATCTCATTGCGACCTATGCCAGGATGGCGGTCGATGTCGGCGGCGATGTCACGATCGTTTCATCCGACAAGGACTTGATGCAGCTCGTGCGCCCCGGCGTCGTCATGTTCGACGGCATGAAGTCGAAGCGCATCGGCCGCGACGAGGTTATCGAGAAATTTGGCGTGCCGCCGGAGAAGGTCGTCGACGTTCAGTCTCTTGCCGGCGATTCTATCGACAACGTGCCGGGCGTGCCGGGTGTCGGCATCAAGACCGCGGCAGAACTGATCGCCACCTATGGCGACCTCGATACGCTGCTCGCGCGTGCGGGCGAAATCAAGCAGCCGAAGCGGCGCGAAAAGCTCATCGAATTTGCGGAGCAGGCACGCATTTCGCGGAGCCTTGTGCTGCTCAAAGATGACGTCGTGCTCGAGACGGCGATCGAAGCGCTTGGCGTTCGCGACCCGCAGGTGGATGCGCTCCTCGGATTTTTGCGCACGATGGAATTCAATACGCTGACGAAGCGCATCGCGGAGGGATTGGGCGCAGAAGTTCCACCGCCTCTCGCGGTTTCTGTCGGGGTGAGCGTGAAGGCTCCACCGCAGCAGGCGAAAGCAAAAGACCTTGGGGCGATCGAGGAGGCTGCGCCGGAAGAGGCTTCTCCTGCCGCCGCCGTCGCCGCTGGTGCCGCGATCGCGCGGGCCGAGGGGATCGACCGGAGCAAATATGAGACGATCACGACACGGGCGCGTCTCGAAGACTGGATTCGCCGTGCGAAGGAGGCAGGACGGGTCGCCTTCGACACGGAGACGACCGATCTCAATGCTGTCAATGCCAAGCTTGTCGGATTGTCTCTCGCGGTTGCGCCGGGAGAGGCTTGTTACGTACCGCTTGGTCATACGGGGCCGAGCGGTGATCTGTTTGGGGGAGAGGACAATCGTCCGCAACAGCTCGCCGCGGACGAAGCCTTGGCGCTGTTACGTCCGCTGCTCGAAGATCAGAGTGTTTTGAAGATCGGGCAGAACATCAAGTATGATCTGCTGGTGGTGAAACAACACGGCATCGACATCGCGCCGTTCGACGACACGATGCTGCTCTCGTACGCGCTCGACGGCGGGCGCGGTCAGCACGGCATGGATGCGCTGGCCGAGCGCCATCTCGGTCATATGTGCATGACGTTCGCGCAAGCGATGGGCCACGCTCCGGGCGCGAAGAAATCGGACAAGACATTCGCGGCCATGCCGCTCGACAAGGCGACCGAGTACGCGGCCGAAGATGCCGACGTCACGATGCGGCTCTGGATGGCTTTGAAGCCGCGTCTTGCCGCCGAACACATGGCGACGGTCTACGAAACGCTCGAACGGCCGCTCGTTCCGGTGATCGTTGCGATGGAGCACTCGGGCATCAAAGTTGATCGGGATATTCTTTCTCGCCTTTCGAATGCCTTCGCGCAGCGCACGGTGCGGCTTGAGGAGGAGATCAACGGCCTGGTCGGGCACAAGTTCAATCTCGGCTCGCCGAAGCAACTCGGCGAATTGCTGTTTGACCGATTGAAGCTTCCCGGCGGCAAGAAGACCAAAAGCGGACAGTGGGAGACGCGTGCCAATCTTCTCGACGATCTTGCTGCCAACGAGGAGCTTCATGGAGACGCCCGCCGTCTAATCAACACGATGCTTGAGTGGCGTCAGATGACGAAGCTCAAGTCGACGTATACCGACGCGCTGCCGGCGTATATCAACGCCGAGACCGGGCGCATCCATACGAGCTATGCGCTGGGCGCGACGACGACGGGCCGTCTCGCATCGTCCGATCCCAATCTTCAGAACATTCCTATCCGCACGAAAGAGGGCCGCGAAATTCGGACGGCCTTCATCGCGGACAAGGGGATGAAGCTCGTTTCGGCCGATTATTCGCAGATCGAGCTGCGTGTGCTTGCGCACGTCGCCGAGATTCCGCAGTTGAAGAAAGCCTTTGCGGAAGGCCTCGACATTCACGCGATGACGGCGTCGGAAATGTTCGGTGTGCCCGTGAAGGACATGCCGGCGGAGGTTCGCCGCCGCGCCAAGGCGATCAACTTCGGCATCATTTACGGCATTTCGGCATTTGGGCTTGCCAATCAGCTCGGCATCAGCCGCGAAGAGGCCGGCGACTATATCAAGACGTACTTTCAGCGCTTTCCGGGCATTCGCGATTACATGGACGCGACGAAGAAGCGGGTACATGCGCATGGGCATGTCGAGACGATCTTCGGGCGGCGCATCCATTATCCGGAGATCAATACGAAGAACCCGTCTATGCGCGGATTTCTTGAACGCGCTGCGATCAACGCGCCGATCCAAGGCTCGGCTGCCGACATCATCCGGCGCGCGATGATCCGGATGCCGGCGGCGCTTAAAAAAGCCAACCTGTCATCGGCCAAGATGCTGCTGCAGGTGCACGACGAACTCGTTTTCGAAGTCGCTGACGGCGATACGTCGGCTCTTATCAAGACGGCATGTCGGGTGATGGAGACGGCGTCGGAGCCCGCCGTGAAACTTTCTGTGCCCATCCACGTCGACGCGAAGGCTGCGGACAACTGGGACGAGGCGCACTAATTTAGGACGCCTCGCAGCGCGAGGTGCTCGTTACTTTCCTGCCGTCGTCGCTGGGGAGTGGTTGCCGTTGGCGCCATTCAACGATGATGCTTTCTTGCGCCAGTCGGGAGCCACGTCGGGCGAATTTTTCAGAGCGCGATAGGGGCGCGGAATACGGGGCGTTTCGCCTCCCGCGCGGCGTTTGTAATTGATTTCGCGGATAAACTCGCGGATGCGCGGCTGAATTTCCGTGCGCCAGCGCGTGCCGTTGAAGACGCCGTAATGACCAACGCCACTCTGCACGTAATGCACTTTTTCGTCGGTCGGTATCGACGTGCAGAGATCGTGCGCGGCTTCCGTCTGGCCCAGCCCGCAGATGTCGTCCCGCTCGCCTTCGATCGTCATGAGGGCCGTCTTCGTGATGGCCGAGCAGTCGACGAACTCGCCGCGGTGCATCAGCTTTCTGTCGGGCAGAAGATGTTCCTGAAAGACGGTCTGGACGGTCTGCAGATAGAACTCGGCAGTCAAATCCATGACCGAGAGATATTCTTCGTAGAAGTTGTGGTGCTGGCGGACGCTATCGCAGTCGCCTTTGACGAGATTGTTGAAGAGCTCGACGTGCGCGTTCATGTGGCGCTCGAGATTCATGGTCATGAAGCCGGTCAGCTGCATGAAGCCCGGATAGACAGGCCGCATGAAGCCCGGATGCGGGAACGGTACAGTCAAAACGACGTTGCGCTCGAACCAAGCGATCGATTTTTCAGCGGCGAGATCGTTGACCTTCGTCGGATTGCGGCGGGTATCGATCGGTCCGCCCATCAGAATAAGGGAAGCGGGTTGTGCATCTTCATGCCGCGCAGCCATGAGAGCTGTCGCGGCAAGTGCAGGAACGGCGGGCTGACAGACCGCCAACACGTGCGTATCGGCACCGATCAAACGGATGAACTCGATGACGTATTCCACGAAGTCATCGAAATCGAAGCGCCCGGCCGCGATCGGAACGTTACGCGCATCGGCCCAATCTGTGATGTAGACATCGTGCTCGGGAAGCATGGCTTCGACGGTGCCGCGCAGCAGCGTCGCATAGTGCCCTGACATTGGCGCGATAACGAGAACCTTGGGGTCTTGGCGCTTACCGGTTTGCGCCTCATCACGCGCGAAATGGATGAGATTGCAGAACGGCCGCGACAGCACGATTTCTTCGCGCACGGGGACGCTGAGACCCGACAGCGAAACGTGGTTAATCCCGAATTCGGGTTTACCATAGCGGCGTGTAATGTTTTCGAACACCTCGCACGCGGCCATCATGTTCTTGCCGGCCGTCGTATAGGCCATCGGGTTCAGGGGCCAACCGAGGGTGTTGCGGAGCGCTTGGACACCGAATCGGACAGGGGACATGAACGCGTGGGCCATTTCATAGGCGTAGTAGTTCATATCGCTCCGAATCCTTTGATTTTACGCCGTTTTCCGGCTCGTATCTCCAAATCGCAGAGCAGCATGTTGTTGCTGCATTGCATAAGTATAGAACGATTGTACTTTGCCACAATCCAGAAAACGTTTGCTTCCCTAATGATAAAGTCCACACATGCAGGAAAGGTACAGTACCAAAAGGAACACTTGCGACGCGATTTACCGCTGCAGTGCATCAAGTATCGTGCCAGTTCCTGAACGGTTGAGCATACGATTTCGTTCGCGGTAAACAGGTTTCTGAACGATTTTCGCTAATTTCCAGCACCTCGGAGGCTCATGACGAGCAAAACGCCCGCGCCTCCGGCACAGCCGGTTCCCTGGCTCAGGCGCTTCGTCAATGTCCAGCCTGGTGAGGTTGCCGCGCTCCTTGCATCGTTTGCGATGTTTTTCGCGCTTCTCTCTGCCTACTACATCGTCCGGCCCGTGCGCGATGAGATCGGCGTCAGTCTCGGCAAGGACGCGCTCCACGAACTCTTCACCGTCGTTTTTTTCGTCATGCTCTTGCTCGTGCCGCTATTCGGCTACGTCGCAGCGCGCTTTCCGCGGCGGCTCGTGCTGCCGTCGATCTATGTCTTCTTCGCGCTCAATCTCGTTGGCTTCTGGCTGGCGATGAAATCCGGCGACAAGAACGCCTGGACTGCGGGAACGTTTTTTGTCTGGGGCAGTGTCTTCAATCTCTTCGTCGTTTCCTTGTTCTGGAGCTTGATGGCGGAGCTCTGGTCGCACGCGGAAGCAAAGCGGCTTTATGGATTCATCTCAGCGGGCGGCACGGCCGGCGCTCTCGCCGGGCCTTTGCTGACGCAAGGACTCGTGCGGCTCGTTGCGCCAGTCGATCTGCTGCTGTTGTCGGCAGCGCTGCTCGTTGCGGCGATGATTGCCGGGCTTGCCGTTCGACGACTGCGAACAGGCGGCGCTGGGCCGGAGATGGACGCTGCCGGCGGCGGTATCCTCGATGGTGCGATCAAGGTTTTCACGACTCCGTTGTTCGCGCGAATCGCACTCTTCGTCTTTCTCGCGAACATCGTCGGGACATTCTTCTACTTGGAGCAGGCGCGTCTCGTCGCGTCCACCATTCAGGACAGTGCGCAGCGCGTCGAGTTCTTCTCGGGGCGCGATCTCGCGGTCAGCATCGCGACGTTTCTGATCGAGGTTTTCGGGACGGCGCGCGTGCTGCAGCGTTTCGGAGTGACGGTTGCGCTGCTGGCGCTGCCGGTCACTGCCGCCGTCGGCGCATTGCTCTTGAGTTTCGACGCCGCGTTGTGGGTCGTTGCGGCCGTCATGGTGGCGGAACGGATCGTGTCGTTCTCGCTCGCAAATCCAGCGATCAAGGTGATCTACACGCTGGCGTCTCCGGACGAGAAATACAAGGTGCAGAACTTCATCGACACGGTGGTGTTCCGGGGCGGCGATGCGACGTCGGGCTGGCTCTACGCGAGCCTTGGAGGCGGTTTGGGGTTTGCCGCCAGCACGATGGGTGCCGTCGCTATGCCACTGGTCCTTGTCTGGATCTGGATTGCGCGGCGCCTGGGCGCCGACCAACGTGAGCGTGCAACAGCAACGGCTTAAGCTACAGTCTTCTTAGCGACGTTTAGCGGCCGCCGCGACGTGGGGGACCACCGGGGCGAGCGCCGCCTGAGAATTCGCCGCCACCTTGTCCGGGCCGGCTGTCTTTGTGGCGGAAGTTGATGCGTCCCTTGGTGAGGTCGTAGGGCGTCATCTCGACTGTTACGCGGTCGCCCGCGAGAATTCGGATGCGGTTCTTCTTCATGCGTCCCGAGGTGTACGCGATCACTTCATGCCCGTTGTCGAGTTTCACGCGGCAACGCGCATCGGGTAGCACCTCGTCCACTACCCCCTCGAACTCGAGCATCTCTTCTTTCGCCATTCGATCTCCGAACGTCCTGTTTACTGCCTATCTGTGTGATTGCAGTCTGATATGAAAAGCGGGGAGCAGACGAACTGCTCCCCGCGCGAGTGGAGTGGTCTTCTCGAAATCGTTAGAGCGGACGAAGGTTCACGGCAGCGATCTTGCCGTTACGTCCACGCTCGGTCTCGAAATAGATCTTCTGGCCTTCGCGGAGTGACTGAAGGCCAGCGCGCTCAACCGCAGAGATGTGCACGAAAACGTCGTTGCCACCTTCTTCCGGCTGAATAAACCCGTAACCCTTCTGACCATTAAACCACTTCACAGTCCCATTCGACATTAAATTGCCTCCAAAGCAAACATGCGTCCTCCGGCGGAATGACGGAGGCCATCAAATCGCGCGATGGAGACGTCTTAAAGCAGGCGGTAGCGCTGTCGAAGAGTAAGCCAAGGCGTGTTCGATGGCGACTATATGCCTTGCTCCCGCGAGAAACGCAAGATCGCCGCAGGCTTTCCGGCTTCCCGCGGGATGGGGTAAAGGGGCTTGAAATCCCGGCAGTTTCGAGATTTCGGGCGGCTCGTTTACGATGGCCCGGCGATGAGAGGGTGGGCGATGCCGCCCACCCGCCGATTCGGTTATGTGCGACCACTCGGACGGTTGAGCGCAACGAATCGCGGTCCGATGTCGACGTGGATATGATCCATATCGCTATAGGTCATGACTCCGCCGCTGTGGTGGTTGGCGATGAGCCAACGGACGACCTGCCCTTTTTTGCCCGGAACGCGGAAATCGATGGCCCGTCCTGAGGCGTGCCGAGACGGGTGATTGGTTCCGGCGATCGTGGCGCCGGGCCGGCACGTCGAAACGATTTCGACGTTGCCAAACTGAGCGCGGATGCGGTTTAGCAAGGCTCGCGCTTCCCATGTCAGGCACGTGACGGATGTGCCGGACAGGCTGGCGACATGGCGGCTCGTCATTGCGCGATTTTTCGCGTTGGGATGTAAGTTTCGAGCATTGACCGTGCACGGCACGGCAGTCGCAAGCACAACAGAAAGCAGAGCAATAGATCCCTTACTCATGGGAAGTCCTCGTGGTTGGTCTGATGTTTGAAGGCCAAGCGACGCCAGACCACGCCTTGAAGGAGTGGGGACCGCGACCGCATCTCGCGCGGTGAGCGTCATTTGGATGATGGACAGGAAGCCGCGAGCGCCAGCTCCCCCCGTATGCCGCTTCTGGATCTCAGCGAGACAGGCTGGCCCCCATCGCCTCGCGATGCCAATGGATCGTGGTGCGGCGCGAGCTGAAAACGCGATGCGATAGGCGAGAATAAGGCGGGAGGTATCCCGCCAAGCATAAGCGTTGCCCGGCGCAGACAGCTTCCAGCCTCAAATCTGCAAATTGAGCACCGGACATGGAATAATTGGTCGCAGCGAGGTAGCAAGTTTTCCGTAAGTGACGATCGGGGGACAGTCGAAGAAGGGGAACGAACATGAATGCCTTGAAGAGCATTATCGTCGGCTTCATCGCGGGGGCGATTGCGGCCGTAACAGTACAGGAGTTCATAAGCTGGCTGTTCGTGCACTACTGGACGGGATGGAATGTGGAGCCTTGGAGTATGGCTCCGACGCGCAGCCTGATCGTTCCTGATGTGGAACTGCCGTGGCTTGTCGGAAACGCCATTACCGGCGGCCTCTGGGGTGCTCTGTTCGGACTGATCCTAGGGTGGAGGCCGGAGGGCATGATGACGATTCGCGGTGCGATCCTGGGCTTATTCGGTCCGGGGCTGATCAGCGCGTTTACCGTGATGCCCTACCTTGCCCATCAGCCGTCGCCGCTGATCGAAGGGAATGTCAGCATCATCGTGCCGATCCTTTGTATTTCGGCCGGCTTCGGCGCCGTCGCGGCATGGCTTTATGGTCTGTTCAGCTTCGGCCGCCTACCTTGAAGTGAGCTGAGTTTCGCGTCGCAATCGCGCACGGTCCTGGCGTCAGCGCCAGGACCTCCATATTTGTGTCGTCAGATTCAGCCTGACCTTCCGAGTTGATCGGGCTCAGCAGCTAGAAGCAAGGACGGCCGACAGATGCGTGTAGTAGCGCTCGCGATTGCTTTCGTTCTGGCGTCGGCGGTCAGCGCTTCGGCGGCGCCCCAAGGCAAGTACAAGCATCAGCCGAAGCATTGGCAGGCACCGCGCGCCGACCGTGACTGTACGCCCATGAACGGGTTTTACGGATACTACGGCAATCCCTGGTGCGACACGGGCTCGTATCGTCTGCCCGATATCGAATTTCGAGAACGTCAGCAATTTTCGCGCCGTCAGGACCGGAACACAAATCGATAAAAATCGAAGCTTCGCCCAGGTCATAGTATGTCCGTTCGTAGGATTGAACAGAATAGGGACGTTCGGCGTTACTGGGGCGCACAACAGCAAGGAGAGCTTCGATCATGACGCGCATCAAAATCGCTGCCGCCATTCTTGCTTCGTCGGCTTTTATTGCCGGCGTCGCCTTTGCCGATGGCCGGCCTCCGACCGCCGAGGAAACGTCCGCCATCAGTGCGGCTTTGACGAAGGCAGGCTTCTCGAAATGGGGCAAAATCGAATTCGATGACGGAAAGTGGGAGGTCGACGATGCGATCGGCGCCGACGGCAAGAAGTATGACGTCGATCTGAGCGCCAGCGATCTTTCCGTTATCAAGAAAGAGATCGACAACGACTGATCGAAATCCATTTCCTGATAAAAAAAGCGGCGATCCGTTCGATCGCCGCTTTTTGTTTCTGGGACTGCAACCCGGTCAGTTGTCGTCCATCTTCAGCGCGTTGATGAACGCTTCCTGCGGGATCTCGACCTTTCCGAACTCGCGCATCTTCTTCTTGCCGGCCTTCTGCTTGTCGAGCAGCTTGCGCTTTCGCGTGATGTCGCCGCCGTAGCATTTCGCGAGGACGTCCTTGCGCAGCGCCCGGATCGTCTCGCGCGCGATGACCTTGGCACCGATCGCCGCCTGGATCGGAATTTGGAACAGGTGCGGCGGGATGAGTTCCTTCAGCTTCTCGCACATCGAGCGGCCGCGGCTTTCGGCGCGCGAGCGGTGGACGATGATCGAGAGCGCGTCGACAGGCTCGCTATTGACGAGAATGGAGAGTTTGACGAGGTCGCCTTCCTCATAATCCTTGATGTGGTAGTCGAAGGAGGCGTAGCCGCGCGATACGCTTTTCAACCTGTCGTAGAAGTCGAAAACGACTTCGTTCAGCGGCAATTCGTAGATCACCATGGCGCGCGAGCCGGCGTATGTGAGCTGCTTCTGCCGTCCGCGCCGGTCCTGGCAGAGCTTCAACACGGCGCCGAGATAATCGTCGGGCACGAGAATCGTCGCTTCGATCCACGGCTCCTCGATGTGATCGATCTTGACCACGTCCGGCATGTCGGCTGGGTTGTGCATCTCGATCATCGAGCCATCATTCATATGCAGATGATAAATGACGCTCGGAGCGGTCGTGATCAGGTCGAGATTGAATTCGCGCTCAAGCCGCTCCGTGATGATTTCGAGATGCAGGAGTCCGAGAAAGCCGCAACGGAAGCCAAAACCGAGCGCTGCCGAGCTTTCCGTCTCGAACGAAAAACTGGCGTCATTGAGCCGGAGCTTGCCCATCGCTTCGCGCAGGTCTTCGAAGTCGGCGGCATCGACGGGAAAGAGTCCGCAGAAGACGACGGGTTGTGCAGGTTTGAATCCGGCCAACGGTTCGGCAGTCGGGTTTTTCTCGTCCGTCACCGTGTCGCCGACGCGCGTATCGGCGACTTCCTTGATCGCAGCGGTGAAGAAACCGACTTCACCCGGTCCGAGCTGATCGAGCATTTCCTGCTTCGGACGGAAGATGCCCACGCGCTCGATCTGATAGCTGGCGTCCGTCGACATCAGCTTGACGCGCTGGCCTTTCTTGAGCGTGCCGTCGATGACACGCACAAGCACGATGACGCCGAGGTAAGCGTCGTACCAGCTGTCGATCAGCATGGCTTTCAGCGGTTTCGCGCCTTCCCCTTTCGGCGGGGGCAAACGCTCGACGATGGCTTCGAGAACGGCTTCGACATTCAATCCTGTTTTTGCCGAAACGCCGATGGCGTTCGAAGCGTCGATGCCGATCACATCTTCGATCTGCTGCTTGACGCGATCGACATCCGCTGCCGGGAGATCGACTTTGTTGAGAACGGGGAGGATTTCGAGATTGTTGTCGAGCGCCTGGTAGACGTTCGCGAGCGTCTGGGCTTCGACGCCTTGGCTCGCATCGACGACAAGTATCGCACCCTCGCAGGCGGCCAGCGAACGCGAGACCTCATAGGCGAAGTCGACGTGGCCTGGCGTGTCCATCAGATTGAGCTGATAGACGTTGCCGTCCTTGGCGCGGTAGTCGAGCCGGACGGTTTGGGCCTTGATCGTGATGCCGCGCTCGCGCTCGATATCCATCGAGTCGAGGATCTGGGCTTTCATTTCTCTGTTCGATACGTTGCCACAGAGTTGGATCAGCCGGTCCGAGAGGGTCGACTTACCATGATCGATGTGGGCGATTATCGAGAAGTTTCGTATACGTTCAATATTGGTCATGGGCGGGGCTCATAGCACCCGGAACCTGTAGGCAAAAGGGCCGTTAAGCTCTTGTGGCCGTCTGACTGACGGTTGCATCGCCGCACGGGCAATAAGAAAACTGGCGACTTCCCTGCCGGTATGCGAAAAACGCTGGGACGCCCCCCAAGAGACGTTCGAGACCCGGAGAGACGATATGGCGAACTCACCCTTCGAGGCCAATCCCGCTTTTACGAAGCTCGGCGAGGAGACGCGCAAGGCCGTCATTCAAGCGTTCGACGCTATGTCGAATTGGCGCTCCGACCTTGCAGAACTCAGCGAGAAGAACAGCAACGCCGTTTTCGACAAGATGGCTGAGGCGGCCAAATCCTTAGGCTGGCCTACGGATTTTGTCGAACTGAGCCGGAAACAGATGCAAAATGCATCGAAGCTACAGCTTCAGGCCGTTGATCAGGTCATGGATGTCTGGGAAAAGCAGGTGAAATCGCTCGGCTCGTCGAGCCAGTTTTCGGGCTTCCCCAACTTCTCGAGCTTTGGAACCGTATCCGGGCAGCCTGGGCTCTCCGGGACGGGAATGTTTCCGGGCATGCCCGACTTTGGATCAGGCGCTGCCAATCCCATCCAGTTCTGGATGCAGGCCGCCGAGATGTGGCAGAAGGGCTGGCAGCAGGCGATGGCGACTTGGATCGATGCCCAGCAGAATGCCATGGGCAAATCCGGTTCGCCTGGTACGAGCGGCAAGTCCAATTCGCGCTAGCAAACCGAGGGACTTCGTTTCCCATGTTTCGTGCGCCGGCCTTCGGAAGAAGGGCGGCGCTCTAGCATTCTCGCGTCTGCGCAACCCGAGCTGAGTTGCGCCTGGGGGTCGCGGACGTCTCTGCTTGCCCGCACGGCTGTCTCGCTTTATATTAGAACAATTCTAATCTAATAGATTGTCCGTACCTGGAATTGGGGTCCGATGCGAAAATTCACCGATCTCGACGAGCGGGAAATTCTTGCCCTCGCTATCTCGCTGGAAGAAGAGCACGGTCGCATTTATGCCGATTACGCCGCCGGCCTCGGAGGGGTTTATCCGGCGACGGCGAAGATCTTCACGGAGATGGCGGCTGAGGAGAACGAGCACCGGCGCTGGCTGATCGATCTTTTCCGGCAGAAGTTCGGTGATCACATCCCGCTTATCCGGCGTCAGGACGTTTCGGGATTCGTGCGTCATGATCCGATCTGGATCGTGCGGCCGCTCGGGCTTGGGAAAGTGCGCCGGCAAGCGGAAGCCATAGAAATCGAAACACGCAATTTCTATCGCATGGCTCTCGATCGGGCGTCAGACGCGGAGGTCCGCAAGCTGCTTGGCGACCTTATCGCTGCGGAAGACCAACACATAGGCGTCGCTCAGCAAATCTCGGAGGCCGAACTCACGACAGAGGCCAAATCGGCCGAAGAGCAGGCGGAGCGCCGCGCATTTGTGCTCCAGTATGTGCAACCCGGTTTGACCGGCCTGATCGATGGTTCCGTTTCGACGCTGGCGCCGATCTTCGCTGCAGCATTTGCGACACATAACACCTGGCAGACGTTTCTCGTCGGCATCGCGGCGTCCGTCGGCGCCGGTATTTCGATGGCGTTCGCGGAAGCGTTGGCAGACGACGGCAATATTTCGGGCCGCGGAAATCCGTGGGTTCGAGGCGGCGTGACCGGACTGATGACGGCGCTCGGCGGGCTCGGCCACACGCTTCCTTATCTGATCCCGACCTTCTGGACCGCGACCACGATCGCCATCATCGTCGTTTTCGTCGAGCTGTGGATCATCGCCGGCGTGCGTGCACGGTTCATGGATACGAAGTTCTTCAGAGCCGCGCTCGAAGTCGTGGTCGGCGGCCTGCTTGTGTTCGCGGTTGGAATTCTGATCGGCAACGCTTAAACGGTGATTTCGCCGAGTCGGAGGTCATTGGGTCCGAGATTAGCCTCACTGAGGCCATAGTGTCTTGACCCATTCCCGGCTGCCGGCAAAGTGCCGGCGTTCCTCAATTCTCCGAAGGCTTTCCATGCGCGCAGGTTTCCTCGTTTTCTCGATCGCAACACTTGCGTTTGCGGCGATGTCTGGCGCGGCCCTGGCCGAAAATACGCCGCCGCCTGCGGCCAACAAGCGAAATTGCCAGAACACCGTGCCGTTCAGCCGCTGGGTTGCGGACTTCAAGCGTGAAGCCATTGCCGAAGGCATTCATGCGCAAACCATTGATGAAGCCATCGGCGGCCTGTCTCCCGACATGAGCGTTATCGCACGCGACCGCCGGCAAAGCTTCTTCTCGCAGACGTTCACCGACTTCTATTTCAAGCTCGCGACGAACAGCCGTGAGAAGATGGGCAAGAGCTATCTGCAACGCTATCGCCCGATCTTCGAGCGCGCGGAAAAACAGTATGGCGTTCCGGGCCCGGTCATTACCGGCTTCTGGGCACTCGAAAGCGACTTCGGTGGCGGTATGGGCAAGCTGCCTGTCATGCGGTCGCTGTTGACGCTCGCATGGGATTGCCGGCGTGGCGACTTCTTCCGCGGTGAGCTCAAAGCTGCACTGAAGATCATCGAACGCGGCGATCTCAGACCTGACCAGATGATCGGGTCGTGGGCGGGTGAACTCGGCCAGACGCAGTTTCTGCCTCAACACTATCTCAACTACGGCGTCGACTACGATAACGACGGGCGCGTCGACCTCATTCGCGATGTTCCCGACATCATCGGCTCGACGGCCAACTTCATTGCGTCAATGGGTTGGCGGAGAGGCGAGCCTTGGCTCGATCAGGTTCGCATCACGAAGGAATTGCCGTGGGATAAAGCCGACCTCACGGTTCAGCTGCCGCGGTCGCAATGGGTTCAGTGGGGCGTCGAGGGTGTTGGCCAGAAGCTGCCTTCAGACGACCTCCCGGCATCGCTGTTGCTGCCGATGGGCCGCAACGGTCCGGCCTTTCTCGCCTATCCCAACTTCCGCGTTTATACGCAGTGGAATCAATCTCTGACCTACGCGACGACTGCAGCGTATCTCGCCGCGCGCATGGCAGGGGCGCCGAACCTCAGCCGTTCGAGCGGAGATGTTCCGTCGCTTGGCTATGAGCAGACGAAAGAACTGCAGGCGCTTTTGAAGCGGCGCGGCTTCGACGTCGGCGAGGTCGACGGCAAGCTCGGCGCGGGGACGCGCAAGGCGGTCAAGGAAATGCAGATGAAGCTTGGCTTACCGGCGGACAGCTATCCGACGTCGGAACTGCTGACGGCGCTCCGCGAGCGGAGCTAGCGAGATACGCGTCTCGTCATCCTCGGCCAAGCGTGGCAAAGCCACGTCGAAGGCCGGGGATCCAACGCAAGACTCGTCGACGACGCAATATTGAGCCTTCGGCAGTTTTGCGCTGGATTCCCGAACGACGTCGCTGCGCTCGATCGTTCGAGAATGACGGAGGGAAAATGCCGACTAGTGCAGCTTGACTTGCGGCTCGGTGCGCCGGGTCAGGAGCCGTGACAGAGTATCAAGCGCCACCTTGATCGGGCCGTGCAGCGCGACCTCGTGCATCTTATAGAGCGAGCGATACATCACCTTCGCGAACCAACCCTCGATGCGCAGCGATTTACCCGAGACGAAGCCCATCAGATTTCCGACCGTCGAATATTTGCCGAGCGAGACGAGCGATCCGAAATCGCGATACCTGAATGGCGCGAGCTTCGTCTCGCCGTGCATGCGGCGTTGGATTTGGCGGACGAGATGGGTCGATTCCTGATGCGCGGCCTGGGCGCGCGGCGGAATGGCCGCGCTTTCGCCGTCCGGCACGAGATAGGCCGCGTCGCCGATGACGAAGATGTTGTCGTCCTTCGTCGTCTGTAGCGTCGGTTTGACGACGAGCATGTTGTTCCGGCTGACTTCGAGGCCGTCGAGTTTTGCGAGCACGTCCGGTCCCTTGACGCCTGCAGCCCAAACGACCAGCTCGGAAGGGATGAAGTCGCCGCTGGCAAGGGTGACGCCCTTGTCCGAGACGGCCGTCACGGGGCTTCCGACGCGGACGTCGACGCCGATATCGTTCAAGACGTTGGTGGTCGCGATCGAGAGCCTATCAGGCAGCGCCGGAAGGATGCGGGGCGCGGCCTCTATCAGCGTGATTTTGAAGTCTTTTTCTGGATCGATCTTATCGAGGCCGAACTCGACGAGACCGCGCGCCGCGTGATGCAGCTCGGCGGAAAGCTCGGTGCCCGTCGCACCGGCGCCGATGATTGCGACGTGAAGCTGCCCCGGCGTCACAGGGCCTGGTTGAGCGTAAGCGCGCACACATGCGTTGAGCAGGCGGCGGTTGAAGCGCTCGGCCTGCTCGGGTGTGTCGAGCATGATCGCGTGCTCTTTGACGCCCTGCGTGCCGAAATCGTTCGAGACGCTGCCGACGGCAATGACGAGCGTATCGTAGGGGAACCAGCGATTGGGCGTAATCTCGCGCCCGTCCTCGTCGTAGGTCGCCGCGAGATGCACGCGCTTGTTGGCGCGGTCGAGGCCGATCATTTCGCCGTAACGGTAGCGGAAACCGTGCCAGTGGCCTTGTGCCTGATAGGGCAATTCGTGGCGGCCGGTATCCATGCTGCCGGCGGCGATTTCGTGCAGCAACGGCTTCCAGATATGGGTGCGCGACCGATCGACCAGAGTGACTTCGGCTTTTCCTTTTTTGCCGAGTTTGTTGCCGAGCTGGGTTGCCAGCTCGAGCCCGCCGGCGCCACCGCCGATGATGACGATCTTGTGCAGTCCTGTCGTCGTGTCGGAAACGGGTGCAGCGGTCGTCATGGTCACCTCATGCGTACATTGTCGCGGCGGCTCAAGATCGAAGCTCGGCGCCAGTCACCTTTTTAACATCGGCTATTATTTTTTTGATAATCGTATCGATGGCCTGATCGGTCAGTGTTTCGGCGACCGGTTGCAGTGTCACCTCGATTGCAATCGATTTTTTGCCCTCGGCGGCGAGATTGCCGCCTTCGAACACGTCAAAGACATTGACGGCACGGATGAGGATCTTGTCGGCGTTGCTCGCGGCTTTGATCACATCGCCCGCTGCGACATCCTTCGCTACGACGAACGCGAGGTCGCGCTTGACGGGCAACAGATCAGATCCGGCGAGCTGAGGCTTGGCGCGCGATTTCTTCTTTTCGGGCGGCAGGGCATCAATAAAGATTTCGAACGCTGCGACCGGCGCTTCGACGTCGAGTGCCTTGAGCATCGCCGGGTGGATCTCGCCGAAGTGGGCGAGCACCGTTTTCGGACCGAGCCGAAGCGTGCCGGAGCGGCCCGGATGATACCAGGGCGGGCAATCCCGCGTGATCTGCGCCTTGTTGGCGTCGAGGCCGAGCGCGGCCAGGGCGGCGAACACGTCGGCCTTCACATCGAAGACGTCGACGGCGGCGGCCGATCCGTTCCAGTGGCGGCCGGAGCCGTTGAAGCGCGATGTTCCTGCGCGCACGGCCGCGGCGCTCAAATACTGGTCTTCGGGTTTTTCGCCACGATAGGCTTGGCCAAGCTCGAACAGCGCGACGTCGGAGGCGCCGCGGTTGCGATTGCGTGTGACCGCCGTCAGCAGTCCCGGCAGAAGACCGGGCCGCATCGACGACATTTCAGTCGAGATCGGATTGGCGAGATCGAGAGCCTCCGCGCCGCCGCCGAAATGCGTCGCCTGATCCTTCGGGATAAAGCTCCAGGTGACTGCTTCGACAAAACCACGCGACGCGAGCAAGCGCCGGGCGCGGCGTGCGCGCTTCTGCTTTTCCGTCAACACGGGGCGCGCGACGCCATCAAGGCGCGGCAGTGGTGTCGAGGGTATAAGGTCGAGGCCGGCGATGCGGACGACTTCTTCGACGAGATCGGCTGCGCCGTGCACGTCGGGCCGCCACGTCGGAACGGTGACTTTTGCGGTGTTCGGCTTGCCTTCGATCTTGAAGCCGAGCGCCGTCAAAATCTTCGAGATCTCAGCTTCCGGAAGCGTGACGCCCGTCAGCTTCTCGACGCGCGCGAAATCGAACGGAATGACGCGATTTTGGATCGGTTCCTTGCCGGCGACCTTGGCTTTCGAGACTTCGCCGCCGCAGAATTTCAAAATCATGTCGGTCGCGAGATCGAGACCCGGGCGAACTGATGCCGGATCGACCCCGCGTTCGAAGCGATAGCGTGCATCGGTGACGAGGCCGGTTTTGCGGCCGGTCGCTGCAGTTCGCACCGGATCGAACCAGGCGCTTTCGATCAGAACGGCTTTCGTCTCCGGCGTGCAGCCCGTGCTTTCGCCGCCCATGACGCCGCCGAGGCCCAGCGGCCCGGTGTCGTCGGCGATGACGCACATCGTGGTGTCGACGGTGTACTCCTTGCCGTCGAGGGCGAGGAACTTCTCGCCATTCTTTCCGAGCCGAGCATGGATCGCGCCCTTGAGCTTATGCGCGTCGTAGACGTGCAGCGGCCGTCCGCGATCGAGCGAGATGTAGTTCGTCACGTCGACGAGCGCATTGATCGGGCGCAGGCCGACGGCCTTCAGGCGGCGCTGCAGCCACTCTGGCGACGGACCGTTATTGACATTCCGGATCGTGCGCGCCGCGAAGACCGGGCAGGCGCTTGCCGTTTCCGGGGTGAATTCGAGCTTCACCGGAATGTTGCACTCGAACGCTTCCTTGATCGGTTCGAGCTTCGGTTCCGGCTTCAATGTTCCAAGACCGGCGGCTGCGAGATCGCGCGCGATACCGCGAACGCCCGTGCAGTCGGGACGGTTCGGCGTCAGCTTCACCTCAATGACGGGATCGTTGAGGCCCGCGACGTCGATATAACGCTCGCCAACTTTGCTCGCCCACTCGGCTGGAAGATCGAGAATGCCGTCACTCTCGTCCGACAGTTCAAGCTCGGCGGCCGAGCACATCATGCCGTTCGAAACGACGCCGCGAACGGGCTTCTTTTCGAGCGTGATTTTCGAGCCGGGGATGTAGGTTCCGAGCGGCGCGAAGACTGCAACCATCCCGGCGCGAGCGTTCGGTGCGCCGCAAACGACCTCCATCAGAGGTTCGCCCTTTGCGACTTCGACCTGGACGACCTGTAACTTGTCGGCGTTCGGATGTTTCTTGGCTTCGACGATACGCGCGACGCGGAAGGCGCCAAGCGACTTTGCGGGGTCTTCGACGCTTTCGACTTCAAGACCGATTGCGGACAGCGTCGTCTCGATCTCATCGAGCGACGAATTCGTATCGAGATGGTCTTTAAGCCAGGAGAACGTGAATTTCATATTTCGTCATCCTCGAACGTGTGAGCCCCGGCGAGCGCGTTCGGGGATCCAGCGTGAGACTCGTCGCAGACGCTATATTGTGCCTTCGGCGCTTTTTGCGCTGGATTCCCGGCCTTCGACGCGCATTCCATGCGCACTCGGCCGAGAATGACGAGGAGATTTGGCTCACAAATCACGACGACAGTCCGCCGGCGAGTGTGGGGACGTCGAGCGTCGAGAAGCCGTAGTGGCTGAGCCAGGTCAGGTCGCCTGAGAAGAAGGCGCGCAAATCCGGGATGCCGTATTTCAGCATCGTCAGGCGATCGAGGCCGACGCCGAAGGCGAAGCCCTGATATTTTTCCGGGTCGAGACCGCAGTTCTTCAGCACGTTCGGATGCACCATGCCGCAACCCAGGATTTCCAGCCACTGACCCGGCTTGCCGATCGCCTCGGCGCCGATGTCGACCTCCATGGACGGTTCGGTGAAGGGGAAGTGCGAAGCGCGGAAGCGCATCTTCACTTCGTCGACTTCAAAGAAGGCTTTGCAGAATTCCTGGAGGACCCATTTCAGGTGTCCCATGTGTGTCGACTCGTCGATGACGAGGCCTTCGACCTGATGGAACATCGGCGTGTGCGTCTGATCGCTGTCGCAGCGATAGACGCGGCCCGGCGCAATGATGCGGATCGGCGGTTTCTGCGAGACCATCGTGCGGATCTGCACGGGGCTCGTGTGCGTACGCAGAAGCAAGCGTGAACCGTCGGCCTTCGGGGCGAAATAGAACGTGTCGTGGTCCTGACGCGCCGGGTGTTCAGCCGGGATGTTGAGCTTGTCGAAGTTCATCTCGTCCGTCTCGATGTCCGGACCTTCGGCAACCGAGAAACCCATATCGGCGAAGATTTCGACAACTTCGTCGAGGACTTGGCTAACGGGATGGATGCGGCCTTCAGCGACGGGACCGGGGCGCACCGGCAGCGTCACGTCGGCCCGTTCCGTTTTCAGCCGTTCGTCAAGGGCGGCGGTTTCGAGATTGGCCTTGCGCGCGTCAAGCGCCGCAGAAATCTGGCCCTTTAGCGAATTGACCGTTTGGCCGAACGTTTTTCGCTCTTCAGGCGGGAGCGAGCCGAGCTTGCTCATCAGCTCCGAGATGCGGCCCTTTTTTCCGAGGGCCGAGACGCGGACCGCCTCAAGGGCTGCGAGGTCTTTCGCGCCGTCGATTTCAGCGAGCAACTCGCCTTCAAGCGTATTCAGGTCTTGGCTCATGGCACGTCCGACGTCGGTGAGATGGCTGGATTGCCAGTTACCAACGTCATCCCCGCGCAGGCGGGGATCCGTCCAAGTGGCTCTTGCGGTTCGGTCTCGCTTGGATGGATCCCGGCCTTCGCCGGGATGACGTCAGCGTAGATAGGCGAAGGCGGATCAGGCCGCTTTCTTCGCCTTGTCCTGGTCGGCTTTGGCGACGGGCGAGCTGGCGGCTTTCGCAGCCTTGTCGACGAGCGCCTTGAAGCCTGCCGGATCGTTGATCGCGATGTCGGAAAGAACCTTGCGATCGACCTCGATGCCGAGGTTCGTCAGGCCGTTGATAAAGCGGCCGTAGGTCAGTCCATGCTCGCGAACGGCGGCGTTGATGCGCTGGATCCAAAGGGCGCGGAAGTTGCGCTTGCGGCGCTTGCGATCACGATAGGCGTACTGCTGTGCCTTCTCGACCGCCTGCTTGGCGACGCGGATCGTATTCTTGCGGCGGCCGTAATAGCCTTTCGCCGCCTTGATGACTTTCTTGTGCTTGGCGTGGGCGGTTACGCCACGTTTTACGCGGGCCATGGAGGATGCTCCTCAGAATAAATGCTTCAAGATTGGTGCGTGGGATGAGTCTCTGTCGGGCGCTTGCGACTCGCGTTCCGCGAGTCGGCCGCAAGCACCGGAAGCTCACCGATTGTAGGGCATGTATTTCTTGACGATCTTGGCGTCAGAATCGTTCAGCACACCCGTGCCGCGCGCCTTCTGAATAAACTTCGCCGTCCGCTTGATCATGCCGTGACGCTTGCCGGCCTGGGCGGCTACAACCTTGCCGGTGCCGGTCATCTTGAAGCGCTTTTTGGCGCCGCTCTTGGTCTTCATCTTAGGCATTTTGCTTTGGTCCTTTAGTTCGCTCGCGGGCCGCATCGAATGCTTGCGCTGACGCGCTTCGCATCCTGGCCCTCCGCGGGGGCGCCGCTAAGCGGCGGGGCGCGGGTCGCGCCCACGGCTCTTGCGAGCCGAAGTGCCGGTGCATGACTGCTCCGGTCCTCTCGGCCGCATCACTGCGGCCGGTCCTGCGAAGGGTGCTTTTTGCGGTTTCCGCTTGTTTTTCAAAAGCATAAGAACCGCCACGGCATGCCTCGCCGGGCGGCTCTGGGTCGGTTTATACGGAAATGTTGCGAAAATCGCAACATCGATGCTCAACCTCGGCAACACGCTGCATCAACCGTTGTGATTTTCACAACATCCCGGCGCAAATCCGTCTCTTCGTACGGAAAATAACGCCGGTAGGACATGAACCAAGTACAAGCTTGGCGTTGGGGAATGGCTCGGGCACCGCTTTGGCGCCCGTCGTGGGAGGGGGACGAAGCATGAGACAAATCATCGATCAAATCGTCAATCTGCTGCAACAGGGCATCACAGCGATTTTCAAATTCGTCGAACTCGTCTGGCAGTGGTCCTTCGGCCAGATGTTCGCAATCTTTCAATCGAACTGGCATGCCCTGCCGGTCTGGAAGATCGCGATCCTCGCGGTTGCCGTGATCGCGATCGTCTACGTGCTTTACAAAGGCTTCTTTCAGCTCTGGCGCGCGGCGGAACAAATCTTCAAAGCCTTTGTCGAGCTGTTGATGGTGCTCGTGTCGATCCTGCCTTACGTGCTTATTGCCGGCCTGATTGCGGCCGCGGGAAGCTACGTCGTCCAGCACGTCAATTTCTAACGCGACGTGCGCGTCGGCCGTCGGTTCAAGCCACGGACGAGTTCGCCGGGTTCTCGTTGAACACGACGTGACGGCGCACGAAATAGAGCACGACGAAGCAGAGGAGCAGGGCGACCGTCTTGCCCTCGATGGCGGGCAGCTTCATCACGTGCACCGTCAGCCACACCACGGCAGCGGTAAGCAGCAGGCCGATGAAGCCGGTGCCGACGAATTCCACGAACATGCGGTGTTCGCTCTTGTGCGACATGTCACCGACGAAGACGTATTTCTTCATCAGGCCATAGTTCACAACGACGGCTGCGGAATATGCGAAAGCGCTTTGCAGGGCCGGCATTCCAAAGAAATGCGTCAGCGTCAGAAGAAGCGTGTAGTCGACAACCGTCGATATCACGTTGGTGCCTGTGTAACGCAACAGGTGCTCGATCTTCGAATGCATGCGACAAGCCCCTCGTTGACCCCAATCCCAAGTTCCGGGACGGACAGATCGCAGTTACACGCCACGCCGTCGGCGTGCTTGACACTCAACCCCGTTCGCGACGCGATCCCCAATCGCAAATCTTCATCCGGATCCTATTTAAACTGCTTCGCGGGCTTGCATCTGCGCCATATCGCCCGTGTGGCAGCAGAGATGCTTTTTCAGACTTGATGAATTCGGACGTACGATGCAGCCGGGGACGATCTTGGCGCGTACATATTTGAATTTGAAACGTGCGCGAGTGGATCGCGACATCGGAGGCTTACATCGCGAGATTAGCGCGAGGGAAGTGGTCCACCGGAATTCACCGGCAAAATGCATTTGCCGCTCCTTGCGTCTCCTTCGCCGCCAATGCGTGGCGCCGGTTCGTCCGCGGAGCGAGAATTAACCATCGTCCGGTATTTGGGCGCGTGAGAATTGCCCATGAAAATCGATCCATTTGTCGTCATGATTTTGCTGGTGGCAGCGCTGCCGACAGTTGCAATCAGTGTGCGTTCCGCCAGCGGCTGGCGCGTGGGCGTTGTGTTCGCAGCGTTTTATCCAGCGCTCGTGATTGTCGTCGGCATTCTGATGATTGCAACATTCCTGACGCTCGCGGCTTTCGGAATTATCGATCTCGACTAGCACGACATCACAGATTTGTAAGGCTTGGGGCGGCTGGCGTCTTCGCCGCCGTATGGCCCGGCACGGTTGCCAGGCGTGAAAGCGGAACGATTTGAGCGAACGGCGGCGAGCACGTTGCCGCTCGCCCTCAGTGCTCGCTATTCATCCGCCGAAGTCTGTTTGCGAGCAGACTCATCACCCGCAGCGCGAACTGCGGATCGTTGCGGATAATTGCGAGAAATGCGCGCTTGTCGATGGCAACGACCTCGGTGGGCTCGGCGGCCATGGCAGCGGCGCTGCGCCGGCCATTGTCGATCAACGCCATCTCCCCGAAGATGCCGCCGGGGCGCACATTCTCGAGAACCATACCGTAGGTGATCACGTCGACGCGGCCTGAGCGGACCATGTACATTGTGTCCGCGGCGTCGTCCTCGAGGAAGATCTTTTCTCCCGCGTCGAAATACCGGTATGGCGCGCCGATTTGATCCAACATCGAAAAATCAAAAAGGCGGTCTTCGCTCATAACGCCTTACTCCCACCGGACGCCTGACAAAGTTAGAGCCCTGCTCATGGCCGAGCAAGGCTCAGAATCGCTTTTGTCAAATTGTTCAGTGGACCGAGGAATAGGGCGGGGCCGTCACCCTGCCGCGAAGGTCATTTTGGCGCCAGCACCATCACCATCTGCCTGCCTTCGAAACGCGGTTCGCTCTCGACCTTGGCGATCGCTTCGGTGTCGACTTTCACGCGTTGGAGCACGGCCATGCCGAGCTGTGAGTGCGCCATCTCGCGGCCGCGGAAGCGAAGCGTGATCTTCACCTTGTCGCCCTCTTCGAAGAACCGCTTGATGGCGCGCAGCTTTACGTCGTAGTCGTGATCATCGATGCCGGGCCGCATCTTGATCTCTTTCAACTCGACGATCTTCTGGTTTTTGCGCGCTTCGGCGGCTTTCTTCTGTTCCTGGAATTTGTATTTGCCGAAATCGAGAATCTTGCACACCGGAGGTTCGGCGTCCGGCGAGATCTCCACGAGATCCAGTCCGACATCCTCAGCGCGGGCAAGGGCATCGAATTTTGCGATGACGCCAACGTTCTGCCCGTTCTCGTCGATGAGGCGGACTTCCCGGGCCCGGATTTGGTCGTTAATGCGGGGCCCTTGGTTTTCCCGGCTCTGGGGCTCGGGTCGCATAGGTCTACGGATGGGTGAATTCCTTCTATTGTTCCATTTGTGACAGGGGATGAGTCGTCGGCCCCCCTAATCGGCCGGACATTGAAAAAAAACCGGCTATTAAGTCAAGCGGCCACGCTGGCATAAGGCCCGTTAGAACCTGGAATTGAGCAAAATAACGCGCGTCGCGGTCCCATTCGGGCGTCGGTTAACGCCTTTAGCGCCAATGTTCGGCAATCCAGGGGGTCGGACAGACGTACTTATAGAGCTTCTTCCAGGACGCGTTGACGGGCCAAATACCGTCGCGAGCTTCATGTGGGTCGGGCTTGCCGTGGAATGCGACGACCTTCGTTCCTGCGGGCAAGCGCGGCGCCACAAAGAAGCGCAGCGGCCATATTGGAAGGAGGGAGTGCTTGAAGCTCAGGCACCATTCTCTCGGGAAAAAGACCTGATCGTTGGCTACAGCAGAAATGTATTGTTGTTCAATTCTATAGCGCGAAAGTATTGCGCCTGGGTCGGAGTTGAAGACGTCATAGATGTGAGACATCTTTCCGACCGGAAAGCGGTAGACGGACGTATTGCCTACGTTCTGATTGAGCTGGGTCCAGTTCTGGGCGACGCAATAGCGTCCCGGCATGTAATCGAAGAAGTCGTCGATCGAACCGGTGATGACCAGGTCGAGATCGAAGAACAGGACGTCCCCCTCGAGATCTGCGAGCGGATATTGCCACAAGGACAACTTGCGCCAGGGGGTTGAAGCTTCGCGTTCGGGCAGGTTGATCGGCGGCAGCGGTGCGATCGTGACCCACGGATCGGCGCCACGGCCATCGTCAGTGAAGCAGATAAGCCGCGTCTCCCGCGCGGTGTTTCTCCGCACCATCGAGGCCAAGCGGTTGAGGTAATCGACCCCGTACTTGGTTCCCCATTTTGTACAAATCACCGTCTGCATCGTTTGGTCTTTTGACCCTGTTCGTTAATCGGTGCGGAGGCCGCGAGCCGGTCGCTCTGCGGTTATTTCAATCGAATGTGTCTGGAGTTACGCGGATGCCGTCTTCAGGAAACCCCTCTCCATCTCGCATTTAAGCAGACTATCGTACACCGCAAGCGTGGCGCGCTGCATTTCGGATGTGGAAAATGCGGCCGTTACATGCTTGCGGGCACGGTTGCCGGTCGCAGCACGGGCCGTACCGTCAAGCGACAGTGCTTCCAGAAGTGCCGCTCCGTAGGCCACTATATCGCCGGGTGGAACGAGCCAGCCTGTCCGTTCCGTCGCTGGAACGCGGGGCGGGGCAAGTACCGTCTCGGGGGGCGCGCCGATATTCGTCGAGATGACCGGGCATGCCATTGCCTGTGCTTCCGCGGCGGCGCGGCCGAAGGCTTCCGGTTCAATCGAAGCAACAATCGCGGTATGAGCTACCGCAAACGCGGCCGGCATATCGTCGACATGGCCAACGAGACGCACGATGTCTTCAACGCCTGCGCTCGCTATCTGCTTCAATAAGGTGTCGCGATAGTTGTCGCGACCCTGGGCATCGCCGGCGAGAATGAAAACGCAATCGCGGACTTTATCGCGAAGCTGCGCTGCAGCGGCGATGACGTCGCCCTGTCCCTTCCATTTCGTCAGGCGCGCGGCGTGCAGTACGACCCGCTGATGGTCTGCGATACCCCATCGGTCCCGCATTTTTTTTACGCGCTCCGGCGAAACGATCGCGGGGTCGAAAGCTTCGAGATCGACGCCGCGGTAAATGACGCGAATGCGATCCTCGGGTGTCGCGTAGCGCTTTTTGACGATGTCGGCCGTATAGCGGGAGTTGGCGATCACGATATCGCCGCGGGCCATCACGCTGTTATAGAGCCGCTTGGCGCGGCCTTTCTCATTATAGATGCCGTGATATGTCGTGACGAACGGCAGTTTTGCCTGGCGCGCCGCCATGAGTGCGCTCCAGGCCGGTGCACGGCTGCGCGCGTGAATGAGATCGACATTCTCCGTGCGCGCGATACGCGCGATCGCCGTCCCGTTCGCGATCAGCTTCACCGGATTTTTCGTCGCTGCGGGAAATAGAAGAAGCTCGCCGCCTACTGAGGCAAGGCGATCTGCCATGCGACCGCCTTCACTCAGGACGATGGCGCGCCCGCCTGAGCGGACGACCGCGGCAGCGATCTCGATAGCGGAAAGCTCGGCGCCGCCCGTTTCGAGTTCCGGGATGATTTGCAATATGGTAGGGCGCTTCAAGCCCATGGATGGCTCCAACTGAAGGACGAGGTTGTTTAAGGTGCCGAGCGATGAACCGCAAACGCTGATCGTTGGCGAGGGTGAGGGGAAGCGCGGGATTGCCTATCGCACCGCGCCAATGGCGAACGCGACCGGTCTTTTCTGGCTTTCGGGGTTCATGTCGGATATGGCCTCGACCAAGGCGACGGCGGTCGCCGACTGGGCCGCGGAGCACGGCCTTGCTTCGACGCGATTCGATTATTCGGGCCACGGCGTCTCGGACGGTCAATTCACGGACGGGACAATCGGACGCTGGCTGGAAGAATCGTATGCGGTGTTCACCCGCGTCACGGCCGGTCCGCAAATCATCATTGGTTCAAGCATGGGCGGCCATATCGCGCTTTTGCTTCTGCGCAAGCTTCTGCGCGAGCAACCGTCCGAAGCTCAGCGCATCAAAGGGCTCGTTCTCATCGCGCCGGCCTGGGACATGACGGAAGAATTGATGTGGAAGCGCTTCGGCGATGATACCCGCCGCGCTCTCCTCGAACGCGGAGTTTATGAGCAACCATCCGCCTATGGATCGCCTTATCCGATTACACGCGGCCTGATCGAAGACGGGCGCAAACACCTTCTGGCTCGCGAGCCATTCGATCCAGGACGGCCGGTCGTGATTTTGCAGGGTCTTCAAGATCCGGATGTTCCGGCCGCGCACACGCGCGAACTCACGGAATTTCTGACCGGGGGACGGGTGAAGCTGGTCGAGATCGCGGATGGCGAGCATCGTCTGTCGCGGCCGCAGGATCTGGCGCTGCTTTTCGACGAGATCGGCAAGCTCGTGTAGCGGCTAATCGGCCGTCTACTTGCCGTCCGTTGCGTTGTCGTCATTGTCGTCTTGCAAGCCGTCGGCAACGGCATCTTCGAGCGTCGACGGTCCGACAGCTCGTGCCGTGGTCTCCGGCACAACCCACATGCGGAAAGCGTGCGTAACAAGCGCATTATCGCATGTCAGTTCGCCGTCGAGCTCCCGGCATGTCGGGTCGGCGGCGACGGTATAGGCGTCGCCGGTGACGCCGCGACTTTCTCCAACTTCGACGACCTGAATCTGGCTGTCGGGTTGAAAGGCAACGTTGCGGAATGCGCATCCGGATTTGCCGCTGCAGGAATCGCCGGTCGTGGTCTCCGTCGTCTTGAGCGCAACAGCCTGAGAGCGGGGCATCGGTTTGGCCGGAGCGTCGAGTCCGTTCGATATCCAACACTGTTGATCGAAGCAGATGATCGGATCGGGTTTGACGTGGGCTTGGTCGGTGTCCTCAGGATCGAGAACAAGCAAGACCGTGACGCGCGGACCAGCAGGGGGCGCGGCCGCATCGGTCTGCGCCGGTTGCGCGTCGGCCGTCCGGCGTGGTTCCGCAATCGGCGTCTGGAGGCGCGGCGCCGGTTCCATTGCGCGTACCTCGGGTTCGGGCGACGGCGTTGGCAACGGTTCGGCAACGGGTTGTGGTGCTGCGGCGGGCGTGGGCTGCGCGATTGTCATCGGCGCTGCCGCTGCAATCTCTCTTTGGCGTTCCGCTTCCTCGGTGCGGGCGCGGCGTAGCATGTCCATCTCGTAGTCGAGACCAGGGCCTTCGGGATCAGGCTTAGCCACATGTGGTGGCTTGGGTTTCAGTTGGGGCTGAGGAGGCGTTGGCTGATCGGCTTCATAAAATTTCTGGGCAATCGCCTGAGCCGGGTCGATCGGCTCGGACAAGCATGCAGGGGACGCTGCCAACAAGGTCAGCAAGGCGCTTATGACTACAGTGAGCCGCATGGAAATCGCCTGCGTATCGGAAACGTCGGCGCTCGGAGAGTGCGTGGCGTCCGCACGAGCATATGTGCGCGGCATTCCGGCGGAATGGCGGAGAACGTGTGGCGGCTGAAAGAAATCCGGTTATGAACCGGCGATGGCTTTCAGACCTTCGATATACGTGGGATATGCGAGCTTAACGCCGAGCTCGTCTTTCATCCGGACATTCGAAACCTTCTTGCTCTCGGCGTAGAAGCTGCGCGCCATAGGAGAGACGCTCGCATCGCTCGGGTCGGTTGCCGGCGGGCAAGGAACACCCAAGAGTTCCGCGCCGTAGGCGATAACGTCCTGGGGAGGCGCAGGAAGATCGTCCGTGACGTTGAACACGTGAACACCGCTCGGAAGTTCGAGCGAAGCTTCGGTGGCGGTCGCGATGTCGTCGACGTGGACGCGGTTTGTGACTTGGCCCGGTTTGAAAATTCTGCGTGCTTTGCCCGCGCGAAGCTGGTCGATGGCGCTGCGGCCCGGGCCATAAATGCCGGGAAGCCGAAGGACGACGATAGCCTTGCCGCTCGCCCGTCCGAATTCGATCCATGCGTTCTCGGCGGCGAGGCGGCGTACGCCGCGTTCCGTTACCGGTTCCGGGATGGTCTTTTCGTCCACCCATTCGCCCTTTGAATCTCCGTAGACGCTGACGGAGGAAAAATATCCGATCCAAGTAATCGATTGGCTTGATGCGATATCCGATCCGTAAACTCTCAGCGCCGGATCGCCATCGGCGTCGGGAGGAATGGACAGCAGCACATGCGTCGATCTGCTGAGCGCTTCGGCGACGGCCGGATCGTGCTTGCGGCCGTCAAACACGAAAGCTTCGTATCCGTGATGTTTCAGGGCTTCCGCCTTGTCTGCGGTCGTTGCGGTTCCGGAGATGCTCCACCCGCGCGCCATCAGGCGGCGTGACAGCACGCCGGCGCAATAGCCGAGGCCGAAGCAAAAGAGGCGGTTCATGTGGAATGTCCTTCGACGGGCGTAGCCCACTCGCGCGCGACCTCGGGATCGGTTTCGCTCGTTTCGTAACCCGCCCTGAGCGGTGCAAGCTCGGCATCGCTCATCAGACGTTTCGCCGACCAGATGGCCATGGCCCGAACGAGCGGAGAGTCGTCTGCAAGTAACGGCGTGATCAATCGCAACAGAGATCTATCGCCCGAATTACCCGCCGCGATCAGTGCATTTCGGATGATGCGGTTGCGTCCTGTCCGTTTTACCGGAGTGCCGGCGAAACGCTGCCGGAACGCAGCATCATCAAGCGCCAACAGCTCGGCAAGCGGTGGGTTGTCGGTTGCCGGTTGCGCGGCGAAGCGCATCTCGGTCGCCGCGGCTGCAAACTTGTTCCACGGACAGACGGCCAGGCAATCGTCGCAGCCGAATACGCGATTGCCCATCGCAACGCGAAACTCCGGCGCGATATGGCCTTTGTGCTCAATCGACAAGTAGGCGAGGCAGCGGCGTGCATCGAGCTGATAGGGAGCCGGAAAAGCTTTCGTCGGGCAGATGTCGAGACAGCGGCTGCAGGACCCGCAGTGGTCGACTTCTTCGGCGTCGGGATCGAGGTTGGCCGTCGTCAGTATGGCGCCAAGGAACAGCCAGTCGCCGTGTTTGCGTGAGACGAGAACGGTGTGTTTCCCCTGCCAGCCAAGGCCCGCCTTCATTGCGAGCGGCTTTTCCATCAGCGGCGCGGTATCGACGAAGACTTTGACGTCGGCGCCCGATTTCGCGGCAAACGTGCGCGCCAGCGATTTGATCTTCTTTTTGATGATGTCGTGGTAGTCGCGGCCCTTCGCGTAGACGGAGATGATCCCGCGGTCGCGCTCGGCGAGGGCGTCGAGCGGGTTCGATGGCGGTGCGTAGGATTGGCCGACCATGATCGCAGTCTTCGCCTCGGGCCAAAGGCGATTTGGATCGCCGCGCCTGTCGGCGTTCTCTTCCATCCAGTCCATGTCGCCATGCCGGCCGTGCTTCAGAAAATAATCGAGCCGTTCTGCAAGACCGCCGGACGAACCGAGGCGCGCGATCCCGATCGCGTCGAGTCCAAGCTTTCGGGCCTCGTCGCGGATCAAAGCATTGAGATCGGCGGCTGCTGTAACGGTATCGAGCACGGTCAACGGCGCTAGGTCAAAACCAGGGTCAAAAGTCGAGATCGGAATAGGCGAGCGGCGGCGAAGCCCCCGGAACGCGATCGGCAAGGAGCGCGCGGAACGACGGTCGAGACTTGATCTTTTGATACCAAGCCTTGACCGCGGGGTATTCGTGCCACGGCATCTCGCCCAGATAGTCCATGGTTGAGATATGCGCCGCGGCGGCAAAATCGGCAAAGCTCAAATCGTCGCCCGCCAACCAGCGCCGAGCGTCGGCCAGATAGCCGGTATAGGCAAGATGATAACGAAGATTGGCGCGTACTGCCCGCAGAATGGCGGGATCGGGAGCCGAACCGCCGGACCGGCGCATCGTCTGATAGATCTTCTCGTTCAGAAGTTCCCGCGTGACCTCGCGGTCGAATTTGCCGTGGTACCAATCGATCAGCCTGCGGATTTCGGCGCGATCCTCCCGATTACCTGGGAACAGCGGCGGCGGCCTGTGCCCCATCACCGTCGTGTTCGGTAGCGACTCATCCGCGATGAACTCGGAGATGGAATAAGCTCCGCAGAGCGTCAGGCCGTTGTCGTATTCGAGAACGGGCATTTCGCCGGCTGGATTTTTTGCCAGGAAACCTTTCCGCCATTCCCACGGGTTTTCGTCGAGAAGCGCCACTTCGATGCCATATTCGGCAAGCGCAAGGCGTATCGAACGCGAGCGTGGACAGAGCCGGTATTGTGTCAAACGTGTGGGCATCGGGCCTCTTCGATTACAACATAGCGACTATACCTTCGGCCTAGGCCGATTCGAAGGCATCCGCGCCAAAACCGCTTCTTTGGCGGGGAGGAGAATTCTGCTAACGCTCGCGCGCCATTGCGCCTGACGGAGAGCAGAACATATGCATACGTGGGAAGCAGTATTTCTTGGACTGGTTGAAGGGCTGACCGAGTATCTGCCCGTATCGTCGACAGCACATTTGTTGCTGATCGAAGAACTTCTTGGCGTAAAGTCGACGGGGCGGACTTTCGAAGTTCTCATACAGCTCGGTGCGATCCTGGCGCTTCTCACCGTTTATTCGGGCCGCCTCTGGCATCTTGCCTGTGCGCTTCCGAGCGATGCCAGGTCGCGGCGTTTTGTGCTTGCGGTGCTGATTGCGTTTTTGCCGGCGGCCGTGATTGGCGCTGCAGCTCACAGCATCATCAAAAATTACCTTTTCGAATCTCCGATAATCATCTGCACAGCACTGGTGATCGGTGGCATCATTCTTCTGTTCGTCGACCGGCTGCCGCTCAGACCGCGATATCATGACGTCATGGATATTCCGGTGCTCAACGCGCTGGGCATCGGATTCTGCCAATGTCTTGCGATGATACCCGGCGTTTCGCGCTCCGGCTCGTCGATCGTCGGCGCGATGTTTTTTGGCGCAGACAAACGCACGGCGGCTGAATTCTCGTTCTTTCTGGCGATGCCGACGATGACCGGGGCTTTCGCCTACGATCTTTATAAGAACTGGTCGCTTCTGACGCCCGATGACATCCATCTCATCGCGCTGGGCTTCATTGCTGCATTCATCACGGGTGTCGTCGTGGTGCGCTACGCACTGGATTTCATTTCGCGAAAGGGCCTGTCGTTCTTCGGCTGGTGGCGGCTTCTCGTCGGCGGCATCGGGCTCGGAGCGCTCGCGGTTCTGCATTGATCCACAAACAGAAAACGCCCCGTTGCCGGGGCGTTTATCTTTTTGATTGTAGGGCAAGCGCCGGACGTCTGTGTCAAGCCGCGTTGGACGCGAGTGGCTTGGTCAGAACCAGCCGCAACTCGTTGACATCCTTCGCGTTGCGAAGGCCTTCGAGGGTTGCCGGATCACGCACCAGACGCGAGATGCGCGCAAGCGCCTTCAAGTGATCGCCGCCAGCCTGCTCGGGTGCGAGGAGGAAAAACAGCAAGTCGACCGGTTCGCCGTCGTGGCTCTCAAACGGGATGGGATGTTCGAGCCGCGCGAACAGGCATGTGATGGCCTTGATGATCGGTAGCTTGATGTGGGGAATTGCGATGCCGCGGCCAAGACTCGTCGAGCTCAGCCGCTCGCGTTGAAGCAGAGCTGCGAAGATTTCATGCGCCGGAGCGCCGGTCGCGGCCTCGGCTTTGGTCGCCAACGCTTGAAGCGCCTGCTTCTTGTCCTCTGCCTTCAGCCTCGGGACGATTCCGTTCGGGGCGAGCATGTCTTCGATATTCATCTAAGCTCCATCGCGATAACAGCGCTGCGCCCATCGCGTTCAGTGACGCGCCCCAATACAGCGGCTAGCGCTACAATCAAAGGCCCGATTGCCCTCAGTCTAGCTGTTTCGAAGCGGCCGGGGTTTCTGCATCTATCCAGCCGATATGCCCATCATTACGCCGATAAACAACGTTCAAGCCGCCGTGGGCTGCGTTCTTAAAAATCATGAATGGCGCTTCGGACAAATCGAGCTGCATCACGGCTTCGCTGACTGTCATGTGGCCGATGTTACGTTGGCCTTCAGCGATAATAAGCGGATTCGCGTCGTGGTGCTCGGGTTGATCTTCCTCGCTCAAGCTGACGACATAGTCGCGAGCCTCCACGTCGACCTTGCGGCGGGCGGCAGCTTCCGCGGAGGAATGATTTTTGATGCGGCTTTTGTAGCGCCGCACGCGCGTTTCGAGGCGCTGTGCTGCGGAATCGACGCTCGTATAGGCGTCGTCACCTTCGCCGTGGGCCTCGAGTAATAGACCGCTCGTCAGCCGTACCGAGCACGATGTCTTGAAGAAACCGCGCTCACGCTCAAGACGGACATGTCCGTCGGGCACACGATCCAGATACTTTCGTAGCACCGTGTGAATCTTATCGCTGGCGTAGGTCTGGAATGCGTTTCCTGCGTCGAGATTCTTTCCGGTAATTTGGATGGTCATGGATATCTGCACTCGCTGAGGTCTTAGGGCTGTGTTTCTACGTGCGTTCCTACGCCGCAATGTCGCGGCGTTTCCCTCTCACACGATTGCAAGCGCATGCGGCGACTACAAGCCCATTATTTCGCCAAAGCGTTAGGCCGGGAGAGGACTGCTGTCAAATCACGCTTCAAGAGCAATTGTAACAAAAATTCTGTTTAATCAACGTGTTATGCAACATCTGCGTCAGGCTGTACCGCCCAACCTTTCGACCAATCTCTTGTCGCGCCGCCGCTGGACCGAAGAAGGAATACGCATAGCCTCTCGATACTTGGCGACAGTGCGGCGGGCGATGTCGATACCCTCACTTTTCAACCGGTCGACGAGCTGGTCGTCGGACAGCACGGCGTCGGTATGTTCGGCATCGATCATTTGCTTGATGCGATGGCGGACAGCCTCTGATGAATGGGCTTCGCCGTCGGCGGCGGAGGCGATCGCCGAAGTGAAGAAGTATTTCAGCTCGTAGATGCCACGCGGCGTCGCAATGTATTTGTTCGAGGTGACGCGCGAGACGGTCGATTCGTGCATCGAGATCGCGTCGGCAATGGCTTTGAGGTTCAGCGGCCGCAGGTGCTGCACGCCGTACATGAAGAAGCTGTCCTGTTGACGGACGATTTGCTCGGCGACTTTCAAGATCGTGCGCGCACGCTGATCGAGGCTTTTGACAAGCCAGTTCGCGGTTTGCAGGCAATCGAAGAGATAGCCCTTGTCGCGTTCGTTCGTCGCGGATCTGGCGATGCGCGTGTAGTACGTGCGGTTGACGAGGACGCGGGGCAGCGTGTCGCTGTTCAGCTCGACGTGCCATCCGCCGTCCGACGCTGCGCGGACGATCACATCCGGCACGACTGGCTGCAGTTGCACGGAACCAAACTTCAGGCCGGGTTTTGGATTGAGCCGCTTGATCTCGCGGATCATGTCCGCGAGCTCGTCCATATCGACGCCGACAGCTTTCTTCAGGGCTGCGAGATTGCGATTGCCGAGATGATCCAGGTTGGCGAGCAACTGTGCCATCAATGGATCGTAGCGGTTCTGATCCTTGAGCTGCAGCGCCAGGCATTCGGCGAGCGAGCGGGCGAAAATTCCGGGCGGATCGAACGTCTGCAGCTTGCCGAGGACGCTTTCGATAAGCTCGATCGGCGCGCCGAGGCGCTGCGATAGCGGTTCGAGGTCGGGCGGGATGTAGCCGGCTTCATCGACGAGATCGACGAGGTACTGTCCGATGAGGCGTTCGACAGGGTCGGTGATCGTCAGCGGTAGTTGGGCACTGAGGTGATCGCGAAGCGAAACCTGATTGGCGACGTAATCCTCAAGATCGCTGTCCTCATCGCCGCCCGTATGCATGCGCTGCGTGAGATTGGCCCAGCCGAGGCCAGCGGCAGGTCCGCCAATGGGTTCGCCGGTCCCCGGCCCCTGGAAGACGTTGCCGAAATCGGCATCGAGGCCGCCGGTATGATCCTGAACGGGTTGCCTCAGGTCGAGCCAGCGCTCGTCGTCGCCCGCTGGTTTTTCGTCCGATCGATCCGGCGCGGCCTCTTCAGAGGCTTTCGGGCCAGCGTTCGCTTCCTCGCGCTCCAGCAGGGGGTTGCGCTCGAGCTCGGCGTCAACGAATTCGGTAAGTTCGAGGTTCGAGAGCTGCAGGAGCCGAATGGCCTGCTGCAGCTGGGGTGTCATCACCAGCTGCTGGCCTTGTCTCAGCTCAAGTTTGGCAGAAAGCGCCATGCGCTAACCCGCTGCTCCGTAGGTCAATTCCTGCGGCCAGCTGTACTCAACGCGTGTTAACGAACATATCGCCAAGGTAGACTCGCCGCACATCTTCGTTCGATATGATTTCCGAAGGCTTGCCTTGTGTCAGAACCTGACCATCGTAGATGATATATGCGCGGTCGATGAGACTTAATGTTTCGCGAACGTTGTGATCTGTGATCAGCACCCCGATCCCGCGTTCCGTGAGGTGGCGAACGAGCTGCTGGATGTCTCCGACCGCTATGGGGTCGATACCTGCAAATGGTTCGTCCAGCAACATAAAGGAGGGCCGTGAGGCCAGAGCGCGGGCAATTTCGCATCGCCGCCGCTCGCCGCCCGAAAGGGCCAGCGCTGGCGATTTTCTGAGCCGCGTGATCGAAAATTCCTCAAGAAGGCTGTCGAGCTGCTCTTTTCGCGCCTTGCGGTCGGGTTCGATCAGTTCGAGCACGGCCATGATGTTCTGCTCGACCGTCAGGCCGCGGAAAATCGAAGCTTCCTGGGGCAGATAGCCCACGCCGAGGCGGGCCCGCTGATACATCGGCAGCTTGGTGACGTTCTCGCCGTCGATCGTGATGCGCCCATCATCGGCGGCGACGAGGCCCGTGATCATGTAGAAGACGGTCGTCTTGCCGGCGCCGTTGGGGCCGAGAAGCCCGACGGATTCACCGCGGCCGACCGCGAGGCTGACGCCCTTTACGACCATCCGCTTGCGATAGGATTTCTTGATGTCGAAAGCGGTAAGCCAGCCTTCGGCGCCGATGGCGTGCGGATCTTCCTCGCTTGAAGCGGTTTGCGGTGCCTGGCCGTTGGGACGCACGCTGCCGTTCGCGCCGCCCTGGACGGCCACGGCGCCTTTCGATTTGAGGCGGATCGGTAGGGCCTTGAACACTTATCGCCTCTCCACGCGGCACGCGTCCCGAATTCCGCGAAATGCTCTCAAGTTATCATTGAGGTCAAGGCGACGAACGGACCTGCCAGCCGTCTATCCCGCCCACTGCGTCCTTCACCTTCTTTCCGAACTGACCGGGATAGAAAATCGCACTCGGTCGCTCGGCCTTGATGATTTGGCCGTCGCTGCTGACGTCGGTTGCGGAAACCATTGAACTCTCGCTCGATGCCGTGGGCTCGGTCTTGATCGTGGCTTCGCCTGTCGTCATGTCGATCAGCAGCTTCGTGCCCCTTACGATATTCTTTCCCTGTGTCAGCACAACAGCGCCGCCGAGCGTCGCCATATTGGTCTTGACGTTGACCTCCGCCCAATCACCGGTTGCCTTCTGCCCGTCCTTCGATACGACCAAAACCGATTTCTTGGCCTTTATGCGCGTCAGGGCGGCGCCTGACTTGCCCTTGTCGTCCGACGCTTCAAGCCCGGCACGTCCCGTGTAGTACGCCGTCATTTCCGCGGATTGGATCGTGAAGTTTCCTTGGACCGTAACGACGTTGCCGGTGAACAGCGCGGTCTTGGCATTGTCGTCCACATCGAGACGATCGGAGGTGACGTCGTAGGGAGCGTTGGGATCGGTCTTGAAGGCTTGGCCGAACGGGATACCCTCTGGGGAGTCGGCCTGATCCGATTCAGAGTTCTGTGCCGGTTGTTTGGTCACCGGCTTCACGAAATGCGCCGTGATCCGTCCGGCGGACGAGTCGGTCGCGGCCGTGAGCTGCATTTTGTTGGTCGCGCGATTGAAAACGAGGCGGCGGCCTTTCAGGACATTCAGGCCCTGGGTCACGACGACGGGGCCGGTCAGAACCATTTTCTGGTCGGCCTCGTAGTATTCGGCGCGATCTCCGACGGCTTTCTTGTCGGCGCCTTGCGTCAGCACGACGTCGCCTTCGAGAACGGCAAGCTGAGCTGAAGAATCAAACGTCGCCGTACGGCTTGTCGCCGTTTCACCGGAAGGCTGTGTCAGCGTGACTGAGTCCTTCGCAACGATCTGCTTTACCTTGGTCCCGCTGTCCGCTGGCGTTTGCTGATTGCTCTGAGCTTCGCCACCTTGCGGAGCCACGGCGCCCTCGTACGTGACCGTCATTTCCGGTGCCTGCAGTGTCGAGCCGGCCTGTGTCGCAACGACGTGGCCGGTGAACAATGCAACTTTCTTATTGTCGTCGACATCAAGGCGACTCGAGACAACATCCACCGGTTCTCCCGATTTGCCGAAGGGCAATGATTGGGCAGGCGTTTGATCGTCGGATGATGGTGCCGGATCTTTCGGCTTGATGTGGGTGTGGACGTCGTCGACGAATGAATATTCTTTTGTCTTCTGCCGGATGGTCAGCTGATTGGAAGTAATCTGCCCTGCACCCATGACGATTGTCGACGGCTGGTCGGACGTGATGATCCCTTCCTTGGTTCTAACCTTGGCGTGGGTCAGCGTCGCACTCAGACCGCCGTCGCCGGTGACGTGAATCGAGTCGTAAAGCTCGAGGATGTTTGCTTTGTTGTCGAACAGGCCGCGTGCTGCGACGAGATGCGTTTTCTGCTTCTTCACGTCGAGCAGGTCGCCAGTGATTCTGTCGAGGTGGATGACGCCGAGTGATTTCAAATCCTGCTGTGCTGTCTCAGCCTTCACCCAATAGCGGCCGCCGTCGGACTGGAACCCTTCGTAGTGCGGGTTCTTCATCTTCAGATTTTCGGCAACGATTTGCGGGATTTGAAGGTCTGGCAATTTCGGACCGACTCCGGCGCCGTTCAGCACCGTCAGCAAAAATCCGGCGATGGTCCCTGCCGCAACCAACGGCAGAGCGACCTTCAAACGTCGAACGTTCTTGGTATGACGGTGCGCCACGCGACGGCTCACCGTACGGTCTGCCGCCAGCATGATGCCGTTGGATGCGCGCCTGCGGCCGCTCGTTATGGCGGTGTCAGATGTGGCAGCCATCACGGCCCATGAATTTTGCCCCCAGAAGTTGCCCTAATGTCGGCGGCAATTGGGGTGACTTTGGGACAGCCCCATTCCGGCCAGTGAATTCGGCCCCCGGTGACGTGTACCATTCAGCCTTGAGCAACCGTTAGTGGGCGAAAATATCGTCGTCCTCGAATCCCACAAGGTCAAGTTTCGCCCGCGTCGGAAGAAAACCGAACGCCGCATTGGCCAGATCCTGGCGGCCGACTCGGGCCAGCATCTCGTCGAGCCTTGTCTTGATTGCGTGAAGATGCAGCACGTCGTTTGCGGCGTAGCTCCGCTGGCTATCCGAAAGCTCGGCGGCGCCCCAGTCGCTGCTTTGCTGTTGCTTGGAGAGCTCGATGCCCAAAATTTCGCCAACGAGGTCTTTCAGGCCGTGCCGGTCCGTGTAGGTCCGCGCGAGCTTGGAGGCGATCTTCGTACAGTAGATCGGGCTCGTCGTGACGCCCAGATAGTGCTCAAGCACGGCAATGTCAAAGCGGGCGAAATGGAAAATCTTCAAGATTTTCGGATCGGCGAGGAGAGCCTTCAGGTGGGGCGCGTCATAGCTCTTGCCGTCGAACTTGACGAGATGCGCCGTGCCGTCGCCGCTCGACAGCTGAACGAGGCATAGGCGGTCGCGGTGCGGATTGAGTCCCATCGTTTCGGTATCGATGGCGACGCCATTCGGAAACGTCAGCCCGGCGGGTAGATCACCCTTGTGAAGCTTGATTTTTGGCGCGGTCATGTGTGGTCCCCGTCTCATCAGCAGGCTCGAAGGCAGGAGAGCCCCGACGTGCGTGGGTTTCTCGCACGTGTCAAGCCGATGCTTGTCCGGCTTCGATGCATCGGATGTCAAGGACGCATTGAGCGGGCTGGCGGTTCGGATCGATTCGCTGCCGTGCGGGGATTCCGGCTGCCGAATGCAAAGCGGCGCTATGGCGTGGTTATGCAGTCTGCGGAAACGTCGTCGCAACGATTGCGTCGCGCAGCATGTCGGCCTGATTGCGCTTCGAGAATATCTCGAACCCTTTTTTCTCCAGTGCCAGCCGTCGTGGCTCGTCGTTGACCAGAGCAACGCAGCTTTCGACGATGTCATGATAGGGAACCGCTATCATCGCCTCGCGAATGTCGTCCTCGATTTCGGTATTGGTGCCACATTCAGTTACGACAGCCTTGCTGTTCGCGAGGAGATAGGAGGTGCGCCCGATTTCATGGAGGCTGTCTTCATAGAAGTGCATGTTGAGCACGACCTTGGCGTCGGCGATCGCGGCATCGCGTTCGCGGCCGTAGACGCTGAAGAGATGCTTCACATTGAGGCCGGCTTCATAAAGCCCTTTCAATATGGTGGCGCGACGGTCATTGAGGCTGCCGTAAAAGAGCACGTCGGTCGTGTGGGTCTGCGGTAGGTGGCGTGTCATTTCGGGTGTGTAGCCAATATTGAAGCGGCTGACGTGGGGGTTATGCATCAGGCTTTTGATCTGCGCGATGTTGCGCGGGCTGAAATCCCACACGGCAAGCCGGCGCATCAAGCTCGCGTAGATCGGGCGGGCGCCGATGTTGAATCCGCGCAGCTGTTCAAGATTCACGATCACCGTGTTTTGCGGAATCTGATTGGCGCTCTCGCGGGATGTGATGAGATGCGCGCCGATCACCAGGTTCATGCCTTCGAGACCGACTTGGTTCTTCCGATGGCGCACTGTGATCCCGAGCGAGCGGAGCGCGCTGTCGAAGCTTGATACGAGGTCCTGGAACGACGCCGTGTGCGGGTTGTCGGCCGGTTCGATCGTGATCAGGTTGACGAGGTGCCAGGCTGCCGGAATGTCGTCGGGTATTGCCGCCGTACTCGCGGCCGCTATGTCGGGCGCTTGGCCAGATACGGCAAAGCTCGATGCGGCTGCGGTTATGTGTAATTTTCGTTCCAATTGCACAGAGCCTGCGGGCCGCAGTGCTAATGCCGTGCCGAAGGCCTGTGCTGCATCATCCGCTTGTCCGAGCGCTACGAACATGTCGCCGAGCAATTCCCAATCGGCGGAAGAATTGTAGCCCAGACCGACGGCCTTCGCCTTGGCCTTGCAGGCGTACTCTATGTTGTCCAAAGCGAGCATTACGGTTGCCAGCGCTTCATGCGCGTCCGCGGAAAGCGGATCTTTCAGGATTGATTGTGCGAGCAGTTCGGCGGCAGCGTTGAGCTGTCCTGTTTTCGCGTTTTGGATGCCAAGCTGCAGGAGATCGAGAGCAGATGGTGTCGTTGCGTTGTCCTCGGGCAAAGCGGCGGGGTTCTTCACGACTTGCGCGGATCTTCCATGCAGCGGCGACATATCTTTCTCCCGCGATCGGTTCAGTCGGCGCGCCTACGGTTATTGAGGGGCTGATTACAAGGCGAGCGTATGGGAGCATTTAGGCCTGCAAGCGTGCGCGAGGCTGTCACGCGCCTGTCACTGCGGGGACCATTGAAAATACGTGTGTTTCTGAGGATCGCTCGACTCTCATAGCGACGTAGAGAGCGTTCAATATCATTTCAAATATATAAGCTGGTCTTTACAACACGAAGCAATTCGAACCGATGCGCTTATGACTGCACCTTCAAGATCGCTGTGTAATTAACGATCGCATGTTGGTTTCTCTCGTGGCGAAAAGAACGCAATTGGAACTAATCGCTGCAGAAAATAAATGGCAGCGGCCTCGTATTTGTCATAGCGTGCGCTGGTCGGCTTGACGCAGGGGCACGCTAAGGCAGGTCCGGAGGATTCATGAGAAACCTCGCTCTCGCGTCGATCGCCGTTTCGGTGATCATGTTGTCCGGGGTGGCAACGGCAGCACCAATCGTTCCCGTTGCTCCAGATAATCAATCTATTGTTACGCAAGTTCGCCGTGGCGGCTGGGGCCATCGCGGCGGTTGGGGCCATCGCGGTTGGCGCGGCGGCGGCTGGGGCCATCGCGGCTGGCGCGGCGGATGGCACCGACGTGGCTGGTATGGAGGCCGCTGGCGCCGCGGCTGGTACGGGCCAGGCTGGGGATTCTATGGCGGCGGCGCGATTGTGGGTAGCTGCGTGGCAGTAAGACGTTCCTGTGCATGGCGTTGGGGCTGGGGTGGCCCGAACTTCCGCCGGTGCGTCTGGCGGCGTGGCTGCTAAGCGGAAAACTCGCACTTTGAAGCAAGCGGCGCGCTCGTTGAGAGCGTCGCTTGCCCCAATTCACCCTGCATTCAATTGGGCCATGGAGATTTCCAATGCTATTCGATGGCGGATTTACGTTCGCAAATTTTCTGGTGGATGCGCTTGCGATATTCATGTTGTTCGTGTGGCTCTATCTGTTGATCACGATTTTCAGTGATCTGTTCAGCCGTCACGATATATCCGCGTTCGGTAAGGTACTTTGGGTGATCGCAGTCGTTGTGCTGCCTTATCTCGGCGTATTTGCATACATTCTTACCCAATCCTGGGGAATGGCCGAGCGCAGGGAAGCACAGGTCACGCATGCCCAAAACGAACTTCGGCGAATCGTCGGCTACAGTCCAGCGGATGAAATCGTGAAACTCGATAAGCTGAAATCGGCTGGGTCGATTACCGGCCAAGAATACGATCGCTTGCGAGCGCGGCTGGTGATGTGACCATTCCGAATGAGACGCAGTCCCGCCCGAGTTTCCGGCGGGACTGTTTACTGCTGTTGTGATTGCTGCTGTTTCGTTTCAGAGCGCCGAACGTTTGGCGTCCATGCTCCAAGGGCCCGGACCAGCGAAGAAAATGTACAGGAAGATGAAGCAGTAAAGGATTGCTGCGTCACCGCCGTTCAGCGCCGGGAAGAAGCTCTTCGGAGCGTGCGCCATCCAGTAGGCTACAGCCATTTCTCCAGCTACTATGAATGCGACCGGCCGCGTGAAGAGGCCGAGGACGAGAAGAATGCCGCCGACGACCTCGAGGACCGCGGCAAGGCCGAAGATCGACATGAGCGGCGGCTCCATGGCGGCGCTCGGCCAGCCAAAGAGCTTCGATGTGCCGTGCGCGATGAAG
>DASZVX010000145.1:0-9520 GCA_035547255.1 Hyphomicrobium sp. | reverse complement strand
TGCGGCACCGCGCGCGCTCGGAATGATCCGGCCGGTTTACTCGCCGCGCCTTCGCCAGGCGATCGTTCGTGAGGTCACCAAGGACATGGTCAAGCAACCGATTCATGAGATCGAACGGTTCGTCACATCAGAGATGTAAAGAGGTGGGAGGCTCCGCAGATCGACATGACAAAGGCGCCCATTGATCTCGCTAATCTTTTTGGCTTCGTTTTGCCAACTTGCTCGTGAAGATTTCTCGATGGGCATCGTCAAAGGCGCGGATTGCCGCCTTACGTCGCGACCGTGCGCGCTGTTCATATCGATCCAGACGAGCAAGACCCTCAATCAGACCCATCGCAGTATCGAAGGGCGCAGGGCCAATCGCCGTCGTGGCGTCGGTCGGTTGTGAGCCGCCGTCAGGCTTACTCGCCGGCCGCATGATGCTCAAAAGCATCTGGTGTTTCTGCTGGCGCACCCGCGTGAGATCGACCTGTGCGTCGCTGACGATGTTCGCCTGACTGCCGAGATCAGGGCGCGTGATCTCGGCAATGATTTCCAAGGCGAGAGCTTTCGCTTCTTGTGCGAGCTGCGGATCTGCCGAGACCGGGACGCTCAAGCCATGGCGACGCGCGTTTTGCGACGAACGCAAGCGACCGGCCGCGGTTTTCGGGCCGGTGCTCAATTGCGCATTGCGACGGTTGGCGAGGATCTTTCGTGTGCTTGCCATAACTATTCATTGCCGTCGCTACGAAGGTACGGGTTAGTGTGCCCTCGCGTAAACTCGTCGACATGACTTTGGAGCGAACGATGCTCGAGCCAGAGTTTCATGGCTTCGAGATTGGGCGGCACGTATACCTCGTCCGTTATCATGACGAGTATCCCGTTGCAGTTCACCGGTCGCTTGCGCTTGTAAGTAAAACCAGTGGCAAGCTTCAACAGAGCACGGTCGATCCGCGCGTCGTGGGTCTGCGCCGTTACCTCACAGGCTTTGGCAAAATCAGGATGCTCGCGTCGCCAGAAAGCAAGTTCGTGCAGCGAAATGTTGAACCCCGCGGCGATCTCGTCATCCGTCGCCCCAAATTCGCGGAGCTTCTTTGCAACAATTGGGTGGGCTTTGGGACGGTAGACCACTTTCCAATTGGGGCAGGTTTTTTGGTCGTTGCTCATCGGCTAGATCTCCGCCGTGTCCTGACCGTCGTTTTCCGACTGATCCGTGATCTGCGGGACCTCGGGCTCAATCTGACCCTCAATTTCCCTTTGGACCTCGCCCTCGATCTCACTCTGGACCTCGCTCTCGACTTGCTCGATGTTTTCACGCAGGCGACGCGCAAACACCTCACGGCGGCGCTCGATCTGGCGGTAGGCTTCGTTGCGGCGAAGACCCGGAACTCGACGAGCGGACGCTAGCCGATACGGTGGAAGGGCTCAGCGATCTTCCAGAGATTCTCACCGCAATATTGCGCGGGGCCCTTGCCGATGAAGCACTGGCTAATGGCCTTAAAGGCCGTGTGGCCGAGATGCAAGACCGCCTTGCGCGGTTGCAAGACCGTGCCGCCAAGCGCCGGCAGATCGTCAAGGAGACCATGGTCGAGGTCGATCTCAAAAAACTCACCGCGCCCGATTTTACCGCTTCCATCAGGCCCGGCATGGCGAACCTGCTGGTGCTCGATGAAGCCGCGGTCCCCAGCATTTATTGGGAACTGCGGGACCCCAAGCTCAATCGGCAGGAGTTGCTCAACGACCTCAAGCAGGGCCTCGAGGTCAGGGGCGTGGCCCTGTCCAATCCAGAACCTGTACTGAGCGTGAGGACGAAATAATGGGTTTCTCGGTAAAGCAGATCAAGGCGCTCAAACGGGGGCCGGACCACCGTTACGTGCGAACGCGGGAGTCGCGTGGCCGCGAGCTGACCTATCTCGAAGGCTGGTACTCGATCTCGGAAGCCAACCGGATTTTCGGATTTGACGGCTGGAGCCGGGAGACGGTGGAATCCCGCTCCGTGCTGGCTCGCGAGAACAAAGGGTCATTTATCGCGGTCTACACCGCGCGGGTGCGGATCACAGTGCACGCCAATGGCAGCACCCTCATTCGTGAAGGTCATGGGACCGGCGAAGGGCATGGCGCCTCGCCAGGCGAAGTGCATGACATTGCGCTCAAGGCTGCCGAGACCGATGCGACCAAGCGGGCGTTGGCAACGTTCGGCCGGCCATTCGGGCTTGAACTTTATCGTGGCGGCAGGCCTTCGGCCCAACAACGAGCCGAGCGAGGGCATCCATTGCCGGCTACTGGGTCTGCACTCGATGAAGCACAACGTCTCGGCTTCCATCCTGATGATACCACCCCGATCCCAAGGCCCTCGAAGTACTACGGCCGCCGGCGCGATCAGTTCGACGAACACTTCCGGAGCGAGCGGCGTCAGGCAGAACAAGGACTGAACCAACCAAAAACGGAATTGACATCGGAGCCGCTCAGTGGCCAGCACGACAATTCGCAAGCGCACAGTCGGTCCCCGCCCAATCCGCGAAGATTGACAAGAGCGAGCTTCCACTTGGTGAGCCCAAGCGGCTACGCGACAGGGCACATCTCAAATACGTCGCCTCCCAACCATGCCTGATCTGTGGACGGCAACCTTGTGATCCGCATCATGTGCGTTTTGCCCAGCCACGCGCTATCGGCATGAAGGTGAGTGATGAATTCACCGTCCCGCTTTGTCGGGGTCATCACCGGCAATTGCATCAGGCTGGCAATGAACAGAACTGGTGGAAGGAACGCAACATCGAGCCGCTCGATATCGCCAAGGTGCTGTGGCAGGAAACCCGGCAGAAAACGCCGCAGCTCGCGCAGCGGCCGGAAACGACCGCTCGAATACAGTCGGATGACCTGTCACAATAATCGCCGCGTTGGGCAAACGAGACGCCTGGATTAAGAGATGATGACGACAAAAATATGCATTATCGGAAACAGCCATATTGCTGCCCTTAAGGTGGCTGTGCGCGACAGCTTTTTCCAGAGTGATACCTTAGGATTTGTGTTTTGGGGAGTTCGCGGCAGGAAATTTTTGGAAGTTAAATTTGAGAGCGGACGATTGGTCTCTCCCGATCCTGAGTTCGCGCTGGTCGTTTCGGGAGGGACGCATGCGACGATTAACCCGAGTGATTTCGGGGCGCTCGTTTTCCACGGCCCAATTAATTACACAAGCTTCATCGTGTGGTTTCGGAAACTGCGAAGAGATTCGGGCACTTTCAGTGCCTCATTCCTCGTCGCCGGGATGAAAAGCCACCTCCATGCCAAGCCGACGAATGCGCTCATTCGGCAAATACGCTCATCTTATAAGGGCCGCATTCTGGTGTCGCCGCAGCCACTGGTTTCAGAAGAAAGCGCTTTTTTCGGTGATCAAATAATTAGCGGAGGAGAGCGTGCAGAAACGGATCGTATATTGCAAGAATATTTTGAGCAAATTGGTGCGGAATACCTTGCCCAGCCGGAAAGCACAATTGTCGATAACAAGTACACCGCCAAGAAATATTCAATCAACTCTGTAGCATTGATTGGAGATTTAAACATTAAGCATCCGCCCAACGAGCACTTTCACATGAACGGATGCTATGGCGCTGAGGTGCTACGGACGATTTACCGTAAATTAAACAGCAAATAGGGGCCAATTGCAGGCACCCCCGGAAAATCTCGGACTTCCTAAGGGTACAAGGAAGCCAACTCCGCTTCACTGCGTGCTTTACCGAGCCAGGCTTTACGGATTGAAAATGGGCTAAGCTAACGGTCCAGAATTTGATGGAGCCTTGCCGCGCGGGCGGTTTCCTACAGCCAAACTGCTCCTGCGGCGACGTGGCGCCATATCTGCTTCCTGATCACGAGGCTGTCTCTCTATCGTCGATTTGCAACGGTCACGTCGACGCTCGTAGACGTGCTTTTTAGCCCGGGGTTCCGGGCAATTGCATATAATCGGTGCGACCCGTCAGGCACGTCGCTTGTATTCCAGAATACCGTGTAAGGCGGGGATCTCACCTCGGCACCGATAACCTGATCGCCATCCTTAAATATGACGGCAATGATATTGGCCTCGTCCCCCGCTTTCGCTGTGAGGGTTACGATACCAGATACGTACGCGCCGTGTTGGGGCGAGGTGAATGAGACATCAGGAGCCGCAGTCAAGGCGTACAAACGATCGATACCTTCCTGCACGTCCTGCAATGTTCCGATAACCGAATAGCATTTAAAGCGATAGTCACCGGCGCTGATCGGCTCATGGTGATTGTATCTGCATATCCATTCGTTCAATGGCTCGACTGCTTCAATGTCGCCTTCGACAGAGCGCCATTGGGTATAGATAAGATTTGTTTTTTGGATTGCCGGCGTGCCACGCGAGTACACACCAAGAGCGTGCTGCCCGTCTTGCGTCGCAATAATGGGTGGAACATTCCTACCTGCGTTTCGTTGAGTGTCAGGAATACTACTTAAAATTTTTGTTCTCGGATCATAGTAATATTGCTTCGGAAAATTCGCCAAGGGCAAGTTGGCCGACAGAGCCATGAAAGTTGCATGATTATATGCAGGCCATTTCGAGAGGTCGTGGTTATAATCCTTTGGCAGTGAATATACGACGTCATGTTCAATAACGTTAGGGATGCCAGCGTAGCCGAGAGTCACAACTTTGCGGAAGTGCACGGGATCATTGCCGCAATCTCGTCGCGTTTGATAGGCGTAACGCATGAGAGAACTGGTGCTCAGTACCTTTCCGTTGTGGTCCACGCGCATCGAAGTAACACTGCTCGGAATCGAGTCATGATATGAGCCAACCTCTATCGGATTGCACTTCTCACCAAAGCCATTGAGATAAACCGACGATTGCAATTCGCTGCCGAAGTCGGCCGAGGAAAGAAACTCCATTCCGTTCCACGTAAGTGAGTAGATGGCGCCGCCGAAAGATGGCGACGCGGTCGCGACGATTTCGCTATCCTTAAACGGCGCCCGGATGGAGTACAGATCTACCGGGGTCGGCACCGGCGCCGGAAGTTTCGGCGCGGCGTCGAGCGCGACGTCACAAAGCGAGACGCCGATGCACAAGGCGATGGCGTAAGTGATCCCGGCCTTCCTGCTTCTGGCGCTGTGTCGCATGCATGTCATGTCACCTCCGCCGACGGTGCAGGATGATCAGCCTCTCAGACTTTTTGATGCATCTAATTTGCGATCAGATATTGCCGACGCAGTGTGCCGATGTCCGATGCGATGCCGGTGAAGCCGCGGATCACCACAAGCGCCTTCTGCAGCTGTGTCGTCTCCGCGTTGGCAATCAGAATGACGTCCTTGTCGCGCATTTGGAACGATTGCGCGAGGAAATAACCTTCGGCGCCGCGCAGATTGAGGCGATAGAGGACGGGCACAAACTCGGGCGGCGTAGATCCGAACGAGGCGACGTACTGCGTGTCGAGCACGTCCTTGGCGATAAACCAGGGCTCGAAGCGGAATAGATAGACGCCGCCCGGATCGCCGGTCAGATCGATCGGGCCGCCGGCCTGCGCGACCGCTTCGGCAAGCGTGACCTTTTCGCTCATGAATGGATAGGTGGATACGCGTTGTGTTGCGCCCATGACCGAATAGCGGCGCGGATCGTGCGTCAGGTAAACCTGATCTTCCGGGCGCACTATGATGTTTTCAGAAGGGTTATTGATGACGGTTTGCAACAGAACCTTGCCGACCTGCTTGTTGCGGACAACCTGGACGTATGTTTCGTAAGCCGGGAATTTCGCGCCGCCGGCGGCCGCAATCACGTCGAGCAAACGCTCGCCGCGAGAGGAGAGCGGCACCGGACGCGACGCGTTCACTTCTCCGGTCACCGTCGCGGCGTTGCCGATGTTGTTGGTCAGCGAGACCATAACCTGCGGTGAGACGGATTTGCCTTGCAGGTCGCTCTGAATCCGCGCGCCGGCTTGTCCGGGCGTGAGGCCGCTTACTTTCACGCGGCCAACGAACGGCACGAAGACGGTGCCGTCGGCCTCGATAACTTGCGGCGGAATATTGCTTGCGCCGGTCGACACCTGTCCAAGCGGCGTAGTGGAGGCAGCCGCACCTGGAACGACCGCCGGCGGTGGAAACAAGGCGTTTCCGCCTGTCTCATAAACGGTGATCGCAATCACGTCGCCTGGGCGCAGCGCATTGCTCGCCACATAGTGTGTCGTTCTGAAGTTGGGACCGAATGTCGGTTGGAAATGGTTCAATTCCGCGACGACATGCGTATCCAGATTGACGATGGAGTACTTGAAGTCGGCGGCATCGGTGGAAGCCGCGAGCTCCAACGCCGTTGGAGCGGCCGCCGGCAAACCGCATCCGGCCACGGCGGCGGGCAGCGCTAAAAGCAACGCCGCGCGCAACCAAGAGCGCGCTCGACAACTTTTGGACGGACCGACAATACGCAAGCCCAGCACCCCTTCACCGACTCGACGGATCTCCAGTCGCGACTAAATCCGGAAACCCTTCGAACTCCCCCGCGCTCTTATTGAACCAATGCAACCGTGCGACCTGAACTCAGCGCAGCAGATGAGACTCGTCTTCCTATTGCAAGCTAAGCGACAAATTGCACACGGCTTTTCGCGCCCGCCCCCAAAACGATGCGCGACTGTGACATCGACCTCACACCACCGAGTTAAGGATTGGCTCGTCCCGACATACCCATCATCCGGGCTAGACGGTAAATAATCAATAGGCTTGAGGGTTTTGAATCAATAGGCTTGAGGACTTTCCCATTCTCTATATTTTTATATACGTAATATCAATATGTTACGATATAACGTGCGAATCCCCATGTTAAATGGCGTTGGAATGTCGGGTGCTTCTTGCTATAGGACCTCGACTCGCTCCACCCGGCGCCGGGGGGTGTGTTTCGGCGAAGGACAGACCATAGATGCGTCGCGAGCAGCCAGGGACCGTGCAGCCGCTGGTCGATACTGACGGCGCGTCCTCGCTCGACGCGGGAGCGCAGAACGAGGAATTCGGACGGCAAAATCCGCGCCGTCTCGGCCGCAGGGCGCAAGCGCTCCAGGCCGCCGCGCAGGCGGCCCACGCCGCCGAGGCAACCTCCGGGCAGCAAAGCTCGATGCCGGCCCATTTGCCCAAACGCGTCCCGACGTCAGCCAGGCGAATTGAGCAGCGGCTTACAGTGACGACGCGGCGGTTTGCCGTCGGGGACCCGGCACGCCCCCAATATGTGATGTTGCCGGGACAGGGGATGAAGCGGAAACGCTCCTACGCCGGATACATCGGATTTGCCGTTTGTGTGGTGCTGCCGATTCTGATCGCAACCTTCTACTACGGCTTCTTCGCATCCAGCCAGTATGTCGCCGAATTCCGCTTCTCGGTGCAAGACACGACGCCCGGTATGTCGACGATGCCGAGCAGCCTCACCGCGGTCCTCGGAGGCGGCGCTACCAGCGTGGCCAACGACAATTATCTGGTGACGGACTATCTCCTCAGCCGTTCCGCTGTTGAAGAACTCGAGAAGCGCGTCGACGTGATTCACAAATATGCCAAGCCGAGCATTGACTGGTGGTCGCGTTACGACGCATCGAAGCCGATCGAGAAGTTCGTGCCTTACTGGCAATCGATGGTCACGGCGAATTTCGATCAGGTCACCGGCATCGCGATTGCGACGGTGCGCGCGTTTTCGCCGGAGGACGCGTTGCTGATCGCAAATTCGATGGTCACGCTGTCGGAGGAGTTGGTCAACAAGCTTTCCAATCGCTCGCAAAACGACGCAGTGCGCTTTGCCGAGCGAGAGGTCGTCCGCGCCCAGGATCGCCTGAAGGAAGATCGCGCCAAGATGGCTGAATTCCGCAATCGGTCCGGCGTTATCGATCCGACGACCAGCGTGCAGGCGAGCAACTCCGCCCTCGTTCAGTTGCAACGGTCGAATCTGGCCCAACTCGAAACGCAGCTCGCGACGTATCTGCGACAGAACCTGCAGGAAAGTGCACCGGTGGTTGTGACGCTCAAGAACCAGATTAAATCGGTAAAGGAGCAACTCGCCGCCACCGAAGCCGATGTCGGCAAGGGTGTAAACGGCACGGCATTGTCCAAGGTCGTCGGCGAATATGAGCAGCTCAATCTGCAAATTCAGTTCGCGCAGCAGATGGTGACGAGTACGATGCAGGCGCTCGATCAGGCGCGCGCCAACGCGGCTTCACAGCATCTCTACATCACGCCTTACGTTCGCCCCAGCCTGCCGCAAAGCTCCGTCTACCCGAACCGGTTCATGTCCATTGTGACAGTCGGATTGATTGCCTTCGCGCTCTGGGCGATCGGTCTGCTCATCTTGCGTTCGATCAACGAGCGCTTTGCTTGAAGCACATCCCGCGTTTCATGCCTATCGTTCGCGCATTGCGCTGGCCAGCAGGTCCAACTCCGGCTCGAGCAGCGCTTCCCATTGCGGCGTCACGATGTTGAAGGCCGTACGCAACCGCTGCATATCAAGTCGCGAATTGAGCGGCCGTTTCGCCTTGGTAGGATAATCCTTCGAGGCAATCGGCACGACGCGCTGCGCCGCGAGTGCAATACCGCGCCGCTTCAGTCCGTCGACGATAGCGGCGGCAAAGCCGCACCAACTCGTGTACCCGCTTGCGGCGAGATGAACGACGTTTTTCGCCGATGCGAACGCGCGAGCAAGATCGGCGATATTTGGGCGAACGATGCCCGCGACTGTATCCGCGACCATTGCCGCCGACGTCGGGGCACCGATCTGATCGCCGACAATGCGCACTTCTTCCCGCTCTTTGGCAAGACGCGCGATGGTGCGCAGGAAATTCGTCCCTCGCGCGGCATAGACCCAGGCGGTGCGGAGAATGAGGTGCGGGCCGCCGGGCGCGCGGATCGCCTCTTCGCCGGCAAGCTTGCTCGCGCCGTAGGCATTAAGCGGCGCGACAGGATCGTCCTCGCGCCATGGCTTTTCGCCGATGCCGTCGAAAACGTAATCGGTTGAGAAATGCACCAGCGGCACGCGCCTTGCGGCAGCCCAGCGCGCGATGGCTTCGGGACCTTTCGCATTCACCAGAAAAGCCAGTTCGCGCTCATCCTCGGCGCGATCGACCGCCGTATAGGCGGCTGAATTGATGATGATGTCGGGCTTGAGCGCATCGAGTTGCTTGGCGATTTCAACCGGCTTCGACAGATCGAGCATCCCGCGATCGGCGGCAATCAGAGTGCCGAAGCCGCGAAAGCGCTCTACAAGCGCGGACCCGACCTGTCCCGTCGTGCCTGTGATCAGGATGCGCACGGATCACGCGGAAAATTTCGGCAGCCGGCTCACTTGCGAGAGCAGGGGAGCGGATGCATCGCGCGCCGACAGGATTGGATCGGCAACCGGCCATTCTATGCCGATTGCGGGATCGTCCCAGCGGATCGCGAGCTCGTCGGCAGGACTGTAATAGGCGTCGCATTTGTAGAAGAAGTCGGCGGTGTCCGAGAGCACCAGGAAGCCGTGCGCGAATCCGCGCGGAATATAGAGCTGGCGCCCGTTTTCCTCGGACAGCGTCACCGC
>DASZVX010000144.1:0-42482 GCA_035547255.1 Hyphomicrobium sp. | reverse complement strand
GATCCCGGCATGATGGGCATGCCCTGGCCGAAGTCCCCCGAAGAAGCCTCGAAGACCCTCAGCAATCTCTACGCTTTCCTGGCGACGACAGGCGACCATCGTCAGGCTGGCGAGATCGGCGCGGCCATCGAACGGCTTTGGCGGCTCTCCGGCGGCGATACTGTCAACCTGCTGATCGATCGCGCCGAGCTGTTTTCTTCCAAGAACGAAAATGAAAAAGCGCTGCCGTTGCTCGACGCGGCAGTCGACCTGGCTCCCGATTACGCCGAAGCGTGGAGCCACCGTGCCTACATCGAATATCGGTTGAACAATTATCCGGCCGCGCTCGGAGACTTGCGGCGCGCTCTTGCGCTCGATCCGAACCACTTCCGCGCCCTCGACGGCATGGCCAAGATCCTGACGCAGATAGGCGAGAAGAAAGCAGCGCTCGAAGCCTACGACCAGCTTTTGAAGATCCACCCGAATATCGAGGGTGGAGAGACGGCCCGAGACGAACTGAAGAAAGAAGTCGAAGGCCAGGGAATTTGACCCGCCCGGCACGTGCTTCGCAAGAGCGTCAGCCCGCCTGCAGAACCCACCGGAATGCCCGCCTGAGTTCCTGCACGCCGTCGCGCTGATACCAGCGACCGTGCGCGAGAATGATGCGCTCCGGGTTCCAGGCGATCATCTTCTCGATGGCCGCGCGAAGCTCCGGCTTTTGCTTGCCGTACGAGAGGCGCATGTCGCGAGGCATGCTGCCATCAGGATCGAGGCAGCCGCCAAGCCTCGTCAGAAACCGCATTCCGAGCGAAAGTTTGCCGGGCTCGAAATTTTCGATGAGGTCGGTTACGAGCAGCGTTCGGCTCGCACGGTGGAAGAACACGACTTCCGTCATGTAGCTGCCGGTAACGGAAAGCGTCGCGATGTCGGCATCCCAGGCATAACCCGCGTCGCGGTCAAGGTCCGAGTACGGGAGATCGATGCGCTGGCCCGCCTGTTCGATCACGCGCGGCGCGAGATAGACGGCCATGTCCGGAAAGGCTTCTTTCCAGTCCGGCACCCACCAATAATGCAGCCGGTTCGGCGCGATGAGCCATCGCGGCCGTCCCAGGTCTGCAACTTCGGCCTTCAACTCCGGCGTAAGCGCGGTCGGCGAATGAATGAAAAGATCTGACGCGCCGATCCTGATGATCGTCATGCGCGTCGGGAACGGCATCTTCAGCCCAGGCGGGCCAAAGCGGATCATAGGCCCGTCGACCAGCCATACATTTTGGGCGACGCTCTTTAACGTATTGAGCGGCGGATAGGTCACTTGGTGTTGGTGGCTGCTCACGGGGCGCGGCCTCCGGGCTCACCCTGGAATCCGCTCCAAGGATGACCTCAGTCCCTAATCCCTAAACCCAAGTCCCTAAGCTAGACTTCTTCCGCGATCGGCGCGCCGGATTCATCCACGAACGCGATGCGGATCATGTTGGTCGCGCCGGGGCTTCCAAGCGGAATACCGGCCGTGATGAGGACGCCCTCGCGGGCCTTCACCAGCCCTTCCTCGAAGGCGATGCGGCAGGCTTTGCGCACCATGTGCGAAAGGTTTTCAGGGTCGCCCGTCAGGATCGTTTGCACGCCCCAGACCAGCGATAGCCGCCGCGCTGTCGACTCGATCGGTGTCAGTCCGATGACCGGAATGCCCGGCCGCTCGCGCGTCACGCGCAGAACCGTCGAACCCGTGGCCGTGTAGCAGACGATGGCTCCGAGCTGCACCGTATCCGCGATTGCGGAGGCGGCGGCCGCGATGGCGTCGGCACCCGTCGGTTGCGGCTCGGTCTGCGTCGCGTAGAGCATCGCCTCGTAGACGGGATCGTGCTCCACCTCGATGGCGATCTTGTCCATCATCTGGATTGCTTCGACCGGGTACTGCCCGACGGCGCTCTCGGCCGACAGCATGATCGCGTCCGCGCCGTCGAACACGGCGTTGGCAACGTCGGAGACTTCGGCGCGCGTCGGCATCGGCGACGAGATCATGCTCTCGAGCATCTGCGTCGCGATGATCACAGGCTTGCCTGCAGCACGCGCCATGCGCGTCATCTTCTTTTGGATTCCGGGCACTCTCTCGACCGGCATTTCGACGCCAAGATCGCCACGTGCGACCATGATGGCGTCGGATGCCGCAATGACATTCTCGAGATCTGCGACGGCCGACGGCTTCTCGATCTTCGACAGGATCGCGGCGCGCGTGCCGATGAGATTGCGGACCTCATGGATGTCTTCGGCGCGCTGCACGAACGACAGCGCCACCCAGTCGACGCCGAGCTTCAAAGCATGCGCGAGGTCGGCCTTGTCTTTTTCGGTCAGCGGGCTGATCGGCAAAAGCGTATCGGGCATCGAGATGCCCTTGCGGCTCGCGAGCATGCCGCCCGTCGTCACTTCCGCGTGGATCTGAACTTTTGACGTTTCGACGACACGCATCCTGAGCTTGCCGTCGTCGAGCACCAGCATATGCCCTGGCTTGATCGACTCGAAGATTTGCGGATGGGGCAGGTAAACGCGGTCGGTCGTGCCGAGCGTCTCGTCGCGGTCGAATTTGAAGATCGAGCCGGTTTTGACCTGCACGCGCCCGGTTTCGAAATTGCCGATGCGGAACTTGGGACCTTGCAAGTCGGCGAGGATGCCGATGGGATGGCGATGCCGCGCCGCGCACGCGCGAACGGTATTGTAAAGCGCCTTCGAGCCATCGTGCGACGAGTGGCTCATATTGATGCGGAAAACGTCGACGCCAGCGATGAAAAGGCGCTCCACCATCTCCGGAGCGGCAGACGCGGGTCCAAGCGTTGCAACGATCTTGACCCGCCGATTACGTCTCATTTTTCTGCTTTTCCTTGCCCCGGATCAGTGAGGCGGATGGTCCACTCCTTCGCCTCTCCGGTATCAACTTCAAAAAATCCCGTGCGCTTATATCCGCGTTTCTCGCAATCCTGAACCCCCCGGATCGCGAACGACTTATCGTTCGTGCACATGTCGTTTTTGCCGCCCCACTCGCCGCCGCGATCGTAGTCGACGGCGTGAACGTAAACATAGCGGCTTGGCAGCGCACCCTTAAGCAGCGTTTCGCATGTCTGCGAGGCGATGTTCCACCATCCTTCCGTCGCCCAGCCCGTCTTGTCCTGATAGCCGATTGCAACGCCAACCCGGCTCGAGGTGATATTGCACAACTTCAGGTCGGCGTGCGCGACAGTCGCCGAGAGGAGGAGACTAAGGGACAGCACAAGCGGATGTGCGACGGCGCGCGAAACGAAATGTGGCGGCAAGTTTGCCCTCCGTCTGCATGTGGGACGCTTCGGGTACGCCGTCAGGCGTGCCGATGACGACCCCGGCCGGCTTACGGATCGACGAGAATGACCCGGAAATCGTTGACGTTGGTCTGCGTAGGTCCGCACAGGATGAGGTCGCCAAGAGGGCGGAAGAAGCCCGTCGAGTCGTTGTTCTCCAGCATCCTGGCAGCATTGAGGTTGAAGGCTTCCGCCCGCTTCAGGGTATCGGGAAAGACCATCGCGCCGGCAGGATCGCCGGCATTGCCGCCGCCACCGTCGATGCCGTCTGTATCTCCGGCAAGCCCCGAAATTCCCGGCGTGCCGTTGAGGGCGATCGCGAGCCCGAGCGCATATTCCTGGTTGGGGCCACCCGAGCCGTTTCCGCGCACTGTGACGGTCAGCTCGCCGCCCGACATGATGGCGATCTTTTCGCCGCGCCGCTTGGCATCGAGCGCCATTTCAGCGTGCTTGCGCGCGACCTCCCGCGCTTCGCCTTCGAGATCGTCGCCGAGAATGATGACGCGATAGCCGTGTCCGCTTGCGATGCGCCCCGCAGTCTCGATCGACGCTTTCGGAGCGGCGACGATGGCGTAGCTGGAGTTGGCGAGTTTTGAGTCGCCCATCTTGAGTGTTTCGTTTTGCGGGTCAGCCAGCGCCTTTGCGATTTCCGGATCAGGCGTGATCTTCCACTTGGCGAGAACGGCGCGCGCGTCGGCAAGCGTCGAGCGATCGGCGACCGTCGGCCCCGATCCGATTTCATCCGGATTGTCGCCGGGGACGTCGGAGATTGCGAGTGTCAGCAGCTGCGCCGGATAGACGGCCGCTGCCAGCTTGCCGCCCTTGATCTGCGAGATGTGCTTCCTGACGCAATTCATCTCTGAGATGGGCGCGCCGGATTTGAGAAGCTGCTTGGTCAGCGCTTGCTTGGCTTCGAAGCTGACGCCCGAAACGGGCGCCGCCCAGATTGCCGAGGCGCCGCCTGAGAGGAGGCACAGAACGAGATCCTTCGGACCGGCGCTCTTCGCAAGTTCGATGGCGCGCTGTGCTCCGGTGACCGAATTCGCGTCCGGCACCGGATGCCCGGCTTCCATGATCTTGATGATCTTCGTCGGCAGCCCAAACCCGTGCCGCGTCGAGATGAGCCCTGAGATGCCCTCGGCCTGCCCGGTCGCGATGTAATGTTCCTCGGCCGCGACGGCCATCGCAGCCGAGCCCTTGCCGGCGCCGATGACGATGATGCGCCCGCCTTCCGGCACCCGCGGGAGGTGCGGGGGGAGGCATGTGGAGGGATGCGCGGTGGTATAGGCGGCCTCAAACAGCGCGCCGAGTGTCTGGCGAACGCTGCCGTTTGTTCCGTCTGCCATGTGCATCCCCAGCTAATATCTTTGTGTTTATCGGTGTGATTTGCGTAATAGCCTTCCGCCCGTCAAGGCATTATCGGCCGCAGGCCCACCCAGCGTTCACCAACCCTGTGCGTTGGGCCAATTCAAGCCTATCTTTGTGGGTGAGGCCCGTCGTATCGGGACGTTCGCAAGGAGACAGCAATGAAGGCATTTGACGCCCAGACGACCCTTGAGCTCGAGGCGGCAGCCTTTAGGCGTCTCGTCGAGCATTTGCGCTCGCGAACCGATGTACAGAACATCGATTTGATGAATCTCGCGGGCTTCTGTCGCAATTGCCTGTCGAACTGGATGGCCGAAGCGGCGGCCGCCAAGGGGCTGGAGCTGTCGAAAGACGAGGCGCGCGAGATCGTCTACGGAATGCCGTATCGCGAGTGGCAGGCCAAATACCAGAAAGACGCGACGGCCGAGCAGCAGGCCACATTCGAGAAGTCTCGCCCGCAAGGACATTAGCGGAGGCCATGCCGTTACAAAGCCGAGACGACTCGTGAGTCGGTGTGCGGCATCCGCGACGTCAAGCGGCCCGTGCAACATATCCCTTTGGATTGCTGAGTTCATTGCCTTGCTGCGCTTCCGTCGCGCCGATAGCTTCCGGCAAAGCTTGAAATCAGCAAGGAGCCTTCATGAGTACGCTTCAGGCCTCGGCGCAGAACCAATTGCGGCAGTTCGTCGAGCAAATCGAACGCCTCGAAGAGGAAAAGAAGCAGATCGCAAGCGATATCCGCGACAAGTACACGGAGGCGAAGGCTGTTGGTTTCGACGTCAAGGCGCTTCGCCAGATCGTGCGTCTGCGCAAGAAATCGAACCAGGAGCGCCAGGAAGAAGAAAGCATCCTGGAAGTCTACATGCACGCGCTGGGCATGCTTGAGCAAGCTCCGGCGGAGCATGTCGTCGACGCGATGATCGCGGCAGAATAAACGTCTCCGCGAGACTGCGGCGCTGGCAGTCTCTGAGACATGAAATCAGCAAATCGAGAGGGCCGCGCGACATCCGTCGCTGCGGCCCGATCGTTTATCTGGCGCTTTCGAAACAAAGCAGCGCCGCTTGGCCCTATTCGGCGCTAGGGTCAGGCGGCGCTGGCAGCGACAGCCTCGCGGCTGCCTTCTCAGTAGGTGCGCTCGGAAAAGTGATGCCTTTCCTGCGCATCCAGTGATGGAAAGGTAGCGCTGGCCTGTGATAAGAACAAATCGTCATTTCTTGTCATGGGCATTAGACGAGCTGATGGTCCACATTACTCTGAAGCAGTTGCGCTACTTTGATGCCCTGGCGCGGGAACAGCATTTCGGTCGGGCGGCGGATGCTTGCGCCATCACCCAGCCTGCGCTCTCGATGCAGATCCAGGATCTTGAAGCGTCGCTGGGCATCGCTCTCGTCGAGCGCACGCGAAACGGCATCAAGTTGACACCCAAGGGCGAACAGATCGCCATTCGCGCCCAGCGGTTGTTGAATGACGTGCGAAATCTCGTCGATTACGCGCAGCATGCCGGCGGCATTCTCTCAGGCACTTTGCGCCTTGGCGTCATACCCTCGGTCGCGCCCTATCTGCTGCCACCGTTGTTGCCGCTCCTCAGAGAGAAATATCCCGATCTCGAACTCTACGTTCGGGAGACGCAGACGCAGGTGCTGACCGACGAACTCGTCGAAGGCAAACTCGACGTCCTGCTGCTGGCGCTGCCGATCAAGAACCCCGACGTCGAAACGATGTCGATCTTCGACGATCGCTTTTTGCTCGCGGTGCCGAAATCGAAGAAGCTCTCCGGCCGCGTGCGCGCCACGAAAGATATGGTCGAAGGCGATCGTCTGTTGCTGCTTGAAGAAGGACATTGCCTCCGAGACCAGGCATTGACCTATTGCAGCTTGAAGCAGGTCGACGCCGTCAACACGTTCGGCGCGTCGAGCCTATCGACGATTGTCGAGATGGTCTCGGCGGGTCTCGGCATCACACTGCTGCCCGAGATCTGCGTCGGCGTCGAAGGGCGGAGCCGCGAGATCAAAGTCATACGCTTCGTTGAACCCGAGCCCTCGCGTGCAATCGGCCTTGCCTGGCGCCGGTCAAGTCCGCGGCGCGACGATTTTCTGGCCCTCTCGAAGTTGATCTCGGTTGCGTGGCAGGCGTCGCTGAAGCGCGGCGCAACGGCGATGCAGGCGTAGGCTCGAAGGGCTTCCGGCAGCGCTTTCTATCTGCGCGTCACCGTGCGCTGGTCTGCACGGACCGGTTTTGGATTCCCGCAGGCGGCGGACGCTGCGTCAGTTCCATCAATGCTTCGGCGTGGACGGCCTTGCCCTGGAACTGCTGCGCCCACATTTCTTCGGCAAGCTGCTGGCCCGGCCGGAACTTCATCGGCGCAATGCTGCCCGTATCGTCGAGAGCGTCGAGCGTAGCTGCAACATCGGGCCGTTGCAGCTCCGCGAGCGGCGCATCGCGCGAGGCCGCGTTGTCGGTCAACAAGGGCGCCAACGGAAATGGCCGATAAGAGAGCTCTTCCGGATGGTCTTCGTCGAACGCCGGAGCTTCCGCCCAGCCGTTGCCAAGGCTGTCCGGGCTCATGTCCGAAACACTCGCTGCAGCGGCCGGGTCGAGGCTGGCGATGCGTGCCGTCGGTTGAGCTTTCGGCGTACGGCCGGCTTCAGCCAGTGCCGCGGCGGCAAGGGCTTTTTGCGGACGTATAGCAGGCTTCGGACCGGAGACGAGTTCCGGGATCGGCGTCGTCGCAGCGGCCGTCACCAGCGCATCGAGCTTGCTGCGATCGGCTTTCGACGGCGTCGGCGTGAAGTGCGATGGTCGCTCCACGAGACGCGGCGTCGACAAGAGATGTGGCGCGCCAACGTCGCTCTCGGCAGATGAAAGTGATGCGACGCGCGCTGGAGCGAACGGCTTCGGATCGTTCAACGCCGGATCAGGCTCCGTCGTCAGATTGACGTTGCGCCGCGTCGAGCCGCTGCCAAGGGAAGCTACGACAGAGAGACGCTTGCTGCCGGTTCCGACTTCTGCCGAAGCGACCATCGTGCGCGAGCCGGGCATCACGCGATCGCGAAAGAACTCCGCCACTTGAACCGCAAGCTCATGGAATTTGCTCTGCGCGACCTTGACGTCGGCAGGCGTGATGGGGCGGCCATCGGTCGGCACGTATTTCGAGTGTCCGTTCGGAAAGAGCAGGGCGAGCTCGTAGCGCGGCATCCGCGGCCACATCCTGACGTTAGCGGTATCGACGTGAACGAACGGAATGCCGGAGGTCGGATAATACCCAACGCCGCCGCGCTCACGGATCAGCGCCGAATAACGCATCTTTTTGAGCGGGATGTCCGGGAACGTGATGTCGATCGCTTTGCCTGTGATGTGCTGGCTGAATTTCGCCTGCCCGCCGACCGTTCGGCGCAGCATTTCGTTCGTGCCCGCAGAACGATAGCCGCAGATGATGTTGATCGGTTCCTTGGAGCCGAGTTCCTCGTGCATTTCCCAGGCAAGATCGATGGTGGCGGGAGCGATCTCCTTCACCTCGTTCTTGCGCCAGTCACGCATGATCCAATTGATCTGCTTCATGGCCTCGGGAATATACTTCCCGTTGCGCTTGTACGTGACTGTCAGGCGTTCGTGGGTATGAATATGATAAAGCGAAATCGTGCGTTCGTTGGGTTGGCTCGCTGCTACGATGTTGTCGGCGTGCAAACATGTGGCCGCGACCAGCGCAGCAAAACCAAACACGACGCCTGAGCGGCGAAGCAGCACGAATTCCCCCGTCCCAACGCAAAATCCCGAGCCCGACTGGGGCCGAAATGCTCGGCTCCAATTGGATAACCCCTGAACCCTTAAGACCCGGTAACTATCCCATCGGCGCATCTAACGATTCAGAAGGGGCGATAAAAGGGCGGGTGTGCTCGGAAGCGAAAAAAGGGGCCGGCCGAATAGCGGCCAGCCCCATTGGCGATCGCGGAAAGTCTCGGGTTCTCAGAGACCGCCGAGAACCTTCTGGAAGAAGTGGTTGAGGCCGCCGTCATAGCGCCTGCGGCCGCGGCGCCGATCGTCGTCATCGCTGACCCCGAACCAATCGTCGTCACCGCGACGGCGGCTGTCGGCATATTCGTCGAAGTCGAGATCGTCCGGCGTGACCTTCGGTTCCTTAGTCCTATCGATCTGGTTCCACTTGCCCTGCAGAGCCAGTGTTATGCGCTTCTCATGACCGTAGATGTCGTTGAAGCTCTCGACCTCACCATCGTCGCCGACATGCGCGGTAAAGTAGGTGATGTGAACCGGAATCGGATGATCGAGGGAGATCTGGTTTTCCTCCGGGCCTTTGACCGCCAAGCTGTCGACCATGCTCTTATCCCAACCCTTGTCATGGTCGAGGATGATCTCAGCAAGGTGGACTGGATTGCGCACGCGCATGCAGCCGTGGCTGAATGCCCGGACGCTCTCGTTGAACAGCCCCTTGCTCGGTGTGTCGTGCAGGTAGACCGCGTGCGAGTTCGGGAACAGGAATTTGACGACGCCTAGCGCGTTTCCGCCGCCCGGCGGTTGGTAGACGTTGAAGTTCCGGATGTCGGTCTGATACCAGTTGATGTCCCACGCATTGATGCGCCGGCCATTGCGCTCCATCACCAGACCCTGGCGGCGGAGCGGATCGCCGCCGGCTCTGAGGCCGGGTAGCAATTCCTTGATCTTGATCGAGTCCGGCACGTTCCAGCGCGGCTGGAAGACGACTGTGCGCATCAGATCGGAAAAGATCGGCGTCTGCCTGTTGACGCTGCCGGTCACGATGCGTTCTTCAAACACGACGTTCCCGTCTTTGACGACGCGAACTTTGAAGTCCGGGATGTTGACGGCGACATAGAACTTGCCCAGGTCTTCCGGCATCCAGCGCCATTCTTCCATGTTGGCGAGGAGCTTCCATTCGCTGATGCCGTCGCCGCCGTTCAACGAGCGTCGGAGGGTCGCAGTGATCGTCGGTGTGACGGGCCGGATGCCTTTCTTCTCCTTGTAGGCTTCAACAGCGCGCGCCAGACCATCGTCATAATAGGTTTCATCGGCCGGCTTTCCGTCGGCCTGAACCGACGGCGCCGATACCTTCAGCGCCTTGCGGATCAACGCGATCTGCGGACTGCTTTTGCCGGGCGCAAGGTTCGGACCGTTGGGGATATTGACCGTTTCACCGCTCGAGCCGGATCTCAGCGCCAGGAGCTTCTGCCGCAGCAACTCAAACTGTTTGTTCTGAGGCTGCAGCGACTTGAGATAGGCGCCCTTGTCCGGCGCCGTCGCCAACGCCGCGATGACGGTGCGCGGATCGAGCAGCTGCGGTTTGCGGTCGAGATACCCGGAGAGCTGCTCGGGCGGGTTGATAATGCGCCCGCCGCGCGCGTCGCGCGCATAAGCCAAAGCGTCGAGCGACAGCCGCGTCTCGGCGTCGGTCAGATCGTCGAGGCTATATTCGCCGCTCGCCGACGGCTTGAGGTCGGGAATTGTATAGTCCTGGGAGCGCAGGCCCCAGTTGTCAGCGTCTTTCAAGGCCGCGATCAGGTTTTGCGCATCCGGAGTATAGCCGTTTTTGTCGACCCAAAGCGTCGAGCCCATGCGTGCGCCGTAGAACTGCTGCAGGGCCTCGCGGTCGCCGTCATCGACCTTACTGAACAGCTTCTTCTTGTTCGCGTCGAGATAGCGTCCGACCGGCAGGTAGACGAGACGGTCGACGGCGACAACGTGAGGCGCAGCCGCAGAATTTGCGCCGTTCGAGGCGTCAGGCGAAGAGCTTGGAGCCGCTTCCGCTGCCGTGCTGGCCGGTGCCGTGTCAACGGCCGCGGGCTCGGGCCGCATTGCCGTCTCGGTGCCGTCGTAAGTCGGCGAACTTTCCGAACTTTCGTCGGGATTGGCCGCGTACACATTTGAAATCGAACCGCAAGTCAGCAACAAGCCGACCGCTACAAGACACGACACCCGCATTACGAAATTCACCTTCCACTCGCCGGAATCGGCGCATTTCACTGTTAGACGCCGACCTGCCGCCTGACCAGTCCAGCCGTCGGATATCTGTATTGCATGAAGCTATGGCGAAAGTGTTGCTGTTTTCGATAACCAAACGCCGCGCCCGGCGATTGGTTCAGACAAATGGCACCTCGCCAAAAAGTGCAAAAGCCCCGGATGCAGCCGAGGCTTTTGCGTCGAGGGCGAAAGGGGCTCGCTCTCGCTTTGGGTTCGACAGAATTGATGTCGAGCCGACAGGGGAAATTTGGTGGTGGGACGGATGCTCTCCGGTTGCGCGCGGCCGTCCCACCGGACCCGGGCGCACGCATTCCCATCCGCGCTATGACGCAGACAGAAATCTCAGTTGGGTCTCGGTTCGAGTCCGTATTCCTGCATTTTCCGATAAAGCGTCGAGCGGCCGATGTTCAGCCTCTTGGCGACTTCCGTCATGTGGCCGCGATAGCGCCCGAGCGCCAAGCGGATCATGTCGGCTTCGATCGCTTCGAGCGAACGGATCTCGCCATCCTCGGCGACGGCCTGGATGCCAAGCGAGCTGCCCGATGCCGCCGACTTCATTTCGACGGTATTGGGAACCGTGTTTTCTGCGCCGATGAGCGCCGGACCCGTATAGGCAGGCCGTTTCTGGACAGTAGCCGGCGCTGGTGGAATCTCCGCCTCGAAACCATCGACGTGGGCGGCGATCTGCGGGAACTCGGCAACCGTCAGTTCCGGCCCGTCGGCAAGTACGACGGCGCGGAAAATCGTGTTCTCGAGCTGGCGGACGTTGCCAGGCCATGAGTAGGCCTGCAACAGCGCCATGGCGCGTTCGGAAATCGCGGCAACGCGCTTTCCTTCTTCGGCTGCGAAGCGGGCTGCGAAATGACGCGCAAGCTCCGGAACGTCGTCGATACGCTCGCGCAGCGGCGGCACGAAGATCGGGAAGACATTCAGCCGGTAATAGAGGTCTTCACGGAACTTGCCGTCCTTGACCAATTGGATCATGTCGCGGTTCGTCGCCGAGATCAGCCGGAAGTTGACCTTCACGGGCTTCTTCGAGCCGACGGGATCAATCTCGCCTTCCTGCAGCGCGCGAAGCAGCTTCACCTGCGCGTCGAGCGGCAGCTCGCCGACTTCGTCGAGGAAGAGCGTACCGCCGTCGGCTTCCTGAAATTTTCCGATCCGCTTGTCGACGGCACCCGTGAACGAACCCTTCTCGTGTCCGAAGAGAATGCTTTCGACGAGATTTTCAGGAATGGCGCCGCAGTTGACCGTGATGAACGGCCGACCCGCACGATCGCTTTCGCCCTGGATGGCGCGTGCGATCAACTCCTTGCCGACGCCGCTTTCGCCTTCGATCAGAACCGGGATGTTGGAAGCGGCTGTCCGTTTGCCCAGCGAGATCACGCGTTTCATCGCTTCGCCGCGCATGACGAGATCGCCGAACGTCAGCGTGCCTTCAGCCTTCTTCTTGATGCGGTTGATTTCACCCGCAAGCGCTTCGATCTTCAAGGCGCTCTTGATCGACACTTCAAGCCGTTCGGGGGAGGCCGGCTTGACGACGAAATCGACGGCGCCGCGGCGCATCGCGTTGATCGCCGTTTCGATGGAGCCATGGGCAGTCTGCACGATGATCGGCGGCATACCTTGGGCGTGCCCGACGCGCTCGAGGACGGCCATGCCGTCGAGGCCGGGCATTACGAGGTCGAGGAGCACGAGGGCAAGGGGATCGCGATCCTGGGATTCGAGAATTTGGAGGGCTTGCTCGCCCGAACCGCACGTCTTGGTTTCGAAACCGAAACGCTTGATCGTCTCTTCGAGAATACGCCGCTGGGCAGGATCGTCATCGACGATCAGAACACGCTTGGACATGGGCACGCAACTTTACATTTACTGACACTGGATGCCGCCGAGGGCGCCGCGGCTGGAATTGACCCAGCTTCTGACATTCGGTGACCGGCAAATTACGCAACAGGGGCGAGAGTGCCGCAATTGAGTAAATGGAAAGTTTCCATGTGATGCATTTTCTGGAGCCGCAGAAAGCACCTGTCAGACGGTGACCCCGAGGATCTCCAGCCGCGATCGTGCGGTCAAGCGGGCTGTCGGGCCGAGAGAAGCCGGCTTAAAGGCCTTGTGTGCACAGAGCGTGATAACCAAATTTGCCCCGCGCTTCAGGTGTGATAACGCTCCCGACCGCTTGACCTCGCCAGCATCCCGAAAGGAATCCCATGGGCCGCGAACCTTCCCGGAAGTCGAACACTGCGCTGAAAACGGGAGTCCGCCGTGCGACGAAAACTCCGCGGCTCGGCACGATGCCGGAATGGGACCTGAGCGATCTTTATAAGGCGCCGGACGCGCCGGAAGTTCAGCGCGATCTCAAGGCTGCGGCGAAGGAAGCGACACGCATCAAGGCGGCCTACCAGGGACGCCTTGGCGAACTCGCCAAAGACGGTGGGAAGCTCGCTGGCGCGATCAAGGACTACGAGAAGCTTTCGGATCTGGTCGGCAAGCTCGGCTCATATGCCGGACTCTATTATGTGCTCGATCAGACCGATCCGGCGCGCGCCAAGTTCAACGGCGACGTGTCTGAGGCTTTGACCAAGCTTTACTCCGATCTCATCTTCTTCGAACTCGAACTCAATCAGATCGACGACGAAACGCTCGAAGCTGCGACGGAGCACAAGACTCTGAAGCGCTTCAAGCCGTGGCTCGATGACCTGCGCAAGGAGAAGCCGCATCAGCTCGATGAAAAGCTCGAAAGACTTTTCACTGAAAAATCGCAGACGAGCCGCGGTGCTTGGAATCGGCTGTTCGATGAAACGATGTCGGCACTGAAGTTCGAGGTCAAAGGCGAAAAGACACCGCTGACGCTTGAGCCGACGCTCAACTTCCTTTCCAGCCCCGACGAAAAGAAACGCAAGGCCGGCTCCGAAGCCCTGAGCAAGGTTTTCAAGGCCAATCTGCCGCTGTTCACGCTGATTACGAACACGCTGGCGAAGGACAAGGAAATTTCGGATCGCTGGCGCAACTTCAAGGACGTCGCCGATAGCCGCAACCTCGCGAACCGGGTCGAGGCGCCTGTCGTCGATGCACTGGTCTCGAGCGTGCGCGCCGCCTATCCGCAACTATCCCATCGCTATTACGCAATGAAGGCCAAGTGGCTCGGCAAGAAAAAGCTCGCGTCCTGGGACCGCAACGCTCCGCTTCCCGATAAGCCCGAGCGCACGATCGGCTGGGCCGAAGCCGAGAAAATCGTGCTCAAAGCGTATGGTGGTTTCACGCCGGAAATGGCGACGATCGCAAAACAGTTCTTCGATAAGAACTGGATCGATGCGGCGGTGAAGCCGGGCAAGGCGCCGGGAGCATTCTCCGCCTCGACCGTGCCGTCGGTTCATCCCTACGTGATGATGAATTATCTCGGCAAGCCGCGCGATGTGATGACGCTCGCCCATGAATTGGGGCACGGCGTACATCAATGGCTGGCGCGCGCTCAGGGCCCGCTACTCGCGCCGACGCCATTGACGCTCGCCGAGACGGCGTCCGTCTTCGGAGAAATGCTGACGTTCAAGGCCATCCTCGCCGAGACAAAAGACAAGCGCGAGAAGAAGGCGATGATCGCGGGCAAGGTCGAGGACATGATCAACACGGTCGTGCGCCAGATCGCGTTCTATACTTTCGAGCGCAAAGTCCACGAGGAGCGGCGGCAAGGCGAGCTGACGTCCGACAGGATCAACGCCATCTGGCTCGAAGTGCAGGCGGAAAGCCTCGGACCGGCAATCGACCTCAAGCCCGGCTATGAAGTGTTCTGGGCGTACATCCCCCACTTCATCCATTCCCCGTTTTACGTCTATGCCTACGCTTTCGGGGATTGCCTGGTGAATTCGCTCTACGGCCTCTATGCCGAAGCGCATCCGGGCTTCGTCGCGAAGTATTTCGACCTCTTGAAAGCAGGGGGGTCGAAACACCATTCTGACTTACTGGCGCCGTTCGGCCTCGATGCCCGCGATCCCGAGTTCTGGAACAAGGGGTTAAAAGTCATCGAGGGTATGATCGACGAGCTCGAAACCATGACATGAGTGCAAATTAGGCACGCTCGACTGGAAATAGGGTAGCGGGCGGAAACGAATCCGGAAGCCTGAGCATGTCAACCCGTCGCAGGGGGGCCGCGGTCGATTTTGCCGCTTCCCATTCTCAGCCTCTCGGAGTAGACAGCCCGCCACTTTTGCTGCTTTGCAGCTCCTCGACAGGTTGAGGCGCCTGAATGGCACAACCACAAGCCTCTCTCCAGTCCGCTGATTTCGGTGCGGCGGAAGGGCATGACAGCAAGAACTTCTGGACTCTGGCTCTAGGCGCGGTCGGCGTCGCCTTTGGCGACATCGGCACGAGTCCGCTGTACGCTTTCAAGGAAGCGATCACAGCGGCCTCGCAGCGGGGCACGGTAGCGGAGGTGACGCTCGGCGTCTTGTCGCTGATCGTCTGGAGCCTGACCTTTGTCGTAACGCTGAAGTACGTTCTGCTTCTGCTGCGCGCCGACAATAAGGGCGAGGGCGGCATGTTCGCGTTGATGGCGCTCGGCCAGAGCGTCGCGCGGCGTAGCGCTCCGCTCCTCGGCGCCTTCGGGATTGCGGGCGCCTCATTCTTTTACGGCGATGCCGTCATTACGCCCGCCATTTCGGTGCTGTCGGCCGTCGAAGGCCTGAAGCTCATCACCCCGGAATTTGAGCCCGCCATCATACCAGTCGCACTCGTCGTGCTGACGGGGCTCTTCTGGATGCAATCGCACGGCACCGAAAAGGTGGCGCGGTTTTTCGGCCCCATCATGGCGGTCTGGTTCATTGTCATGGCGCTCGGCGGTTTGATGCATATCGCCGATAACCTCCACGTTCTTCTCGCCCTCAACCCGCTCTACGGCATCGAGTTCGTTTATGAGCACGGTGTTTTGGGTTTGACGGTCATGGGCCTCGTGTTCCTCGCCTGTACCGGCGCCGAGGCACTTTACGCAGACCTTGGTCACTTCGGGCGCAAGCCGATTACTGTCTCGTGGCTCTATTTCGCGATGCCCGCGCTGGTTCTCAACTATTTTGGCCAGGGCGCGCTCGTCATGAACGATGCGAACGCCATCGAGAACCCGTTCTACCGGCTCTACCCGGAATTTATGCTGGTTCCGATGCTGATCCTTACGACGTTCGCAACGGTGATCGCCAGCCAGGCCGTCATTAGCGGCGCATACTCGCTCACGCGACAGGCCATCCAGCTTGGTCTCATCCCGCGCTTCGAAATCAGGCACACGTCGGAAAGCGTCGCCGGCCAGATCTACATGCCGCGCGTGAATTGGCTGCTTTTCGTTTTCGTCGTGGTGGTGATCTTCGCATTCCGCACGTCGTCCAACCTGGCGGCGGCCTATGGCGTCTCGGTCACCGCGGCCATGGTCATCGACACGCTGATGGCCTTCTTCGTGATTTGGAAGTACTGGGAATGGCCGCTGTGGCGCGTCATTCTCATCGTCGTTCCGCTGCTGCTGATAGAGCAGGCCTTCTTCTCCGCGAACGTCTTGAAGGTTCTCGAAGGAGGCTGGGTGCCGCTCGTCATCGCCCTCATGCTGGCGACCATCATGTTTACGTGGGTCAGAGGGTCGCGCCTATTGGTGAAGCTGACGAAGCGCAACGAGGCCGATCTCGATTGGCTCGTCCGCAAGCTCGAGGCGAAGCCGCCGCACCGCGTATCCGGAACGGCAGTGTTCCTGACTGGTGATCCTTATGCAGCACCGACGTCTATGATGCACAACCTGAAGCACAACCGCGTCATGCACGAGCGCAATATCCTGCTTTCGATACGCACCGTGGAGACGCCGAGGGTGCCGAGGCACGAGCGGATTACGATCGAGCGCGTTTCGGATCACTTCATCCGTATCGTGGCCAGATACGGCTTCATGGAAACCCCAAGCGTGCCGAAAATCCTGGAGCACGCGCGCCGCAAGGATTGCAACATCGACATCGGCGCAACCTCGTTCTTCCTGTCGCGCCGCTCGCTGCGCAAGACGCCGAAGTCCGAGTTGCCACGCTGGCAGGAGCGTCTGTTCATCGCCCTGGCGGCCAGCGCCGAAGACGCCACGACCTACTTCCAGATCCCGACCGACCGGGTCGTCGAGGTCGGAACCCAGGTCGCGATTTAGCTGCGTTCATTGAGGGCATCTATTTCAGTAGTGACGTCGTCTACCGAATAATCTCTGCCAATCTGTCTCAGTACTAAAAGTCAAAGCTCTGAACGACTTGCAGGTCACCTAGTCTTAAGGTACCAACCAAGGTAAGAAACTTTGACTGGCCGCATCTGGGGAGATGAAACGTGAGTGTCGATATAACGAATGGCCATCCGGCCATGGACTATGCCGAGCATCAGAAAACCTATGCCGGCTTCGTACGCTTGCTGAAATTTGCCGTCGTGATTGGGGCACTAGTGCTAGCCGGCATGAAATTCTTCTTGGTCTGAGGCCTGCCCAACGACGCAAGTGAATTCATGCAGGGCAGGCTCTCCCAAGTCTGCCCTTTCTAATACCGGCTCCCGGTCGGTGAATCACCTCAATTGGGCTGAGACATGGTCACGATAGCTGTCACCAGTGAATCGGCGGACGAACCGCGCATTGCGGTGTCGCCCGATACGGTGAAGAAGTTCACCGCACTTGGCGCCAAGGTGCGTATCGAATCGGGTGCTGGCGCCAGATCGCGCTTTTCGGACGACGCTTATCGCGCAGCAGGCGCCGATATCGTAGCCCGCCCCGAAGCGCTTTATGGCGCTGACATCCTGCTGACTGTCCGCCGCCCAAGCATCGAGGACGTCGCCGCGTTGAAGCCCGGCGCCATCGTTGCGGGAATGGTTGATCCTTACGGGGATAGGGGCGCGCTCGCAGCGCTCGCTGGCACCGGCGCGACGGTCTTCTCCATGGAATTCATGCCGAGAACCACGCGCGCGCAGTCGATGGACGTGCTCTCGAGCCAGGCAAACCTTGCCGGATACAAGGCTGTGATTGACGGTGCCGCGATGTTCGGCCAGGCGCTGCCGATGATGATGACGCCCGCCGGGACGGTTCCGGCGGCGAAAGCGTTCATCATGGGCGTTGGCGTTGCAGGTCTGCAGGCGATTGCGACGGCGCGACGTCTCGGAGCGCAGGTGACGGCGACGGACGTACGCCCCGCAACCAAAGAGCAGGTGCAGTCCTTGGGCGCGAAGTTCATCGCGGTCGAGGACGACGAGTTCAAGCAGGCACAGACGGCGGCTGGCTATGCGAAGCCGATGAGTGCCGAGTATCAAGCCAAGCAGGCCGAACTCGTCGCTCAGCACGTCAAGAATCAGGATCTCGTCATCACGACGGCGCTGATCCCGGGCCGCCCGGCGCCCAAGCTGATTTCGCGGGCCATGATCGAAAGCATGAAGCCCGGCTCGGTGATCGTCGACCTCGCAGCCGAGCGCGGCGGCAATACCGAGCTCACCGAACCCGGCAAGACGATCGAGACGCCGAACGGCGTCAGAATCTTCGCGCCCCTCAATCTTGCAGGCAGCATCGCCGTCAACGCATCGAACCTCTACGCGAAAAACCTCTTGGCTTTCCTCGATGGGACGATGTTCGACAAAAAGGAAAAGACGCTTGCGGTCAACTGGGACGACGAGTTGATCAAAGGCACGCTTGTCGCCAAGGGCGGCCAGATCGTGCATCCGAACCTGCAGACCACGGGAAGCTGAAGAAATGCATTCGTCTGATCCTTCACTCCGGGTGTGGAGCGTGGGAGCGGGCGTAAGACAGATGTTTGATCGAAGCGCGACAAACGCGGGTAACGACATGTCAAATGAAACCGTCCGCCGAGCCCTCCATCCCACTCCGTCACGGGAGCCGAAATCGATGAAGCGCGCTTTTCTGCCGGCATTAACTGCCGCGCTGTTGCTGCCGACAGCGGCTTTTGCTTCGGAGGGCGGCGGGCTGGTCAGTCCTTCGGTCTACGAGTTCATGGTCTTCGTGATTGCGGTCTTCGTCGGCTACTACGTCGTCTGGTCGGTGACGCCGGCGTTGCACACGCCGCTGATGAGCGTCACCAACGCGATCTCTTCCGTCATCGTAGTCGGCGCGTTGCTGGCGGTCGGTGTATCGCTGACGACGTCGGATAGCTCCGTCGCCAAGATCTTCGGTTTTCTCGCATTGACGATGGCCTCCGTGAACATCTTCGGGGGCTTCCTCGTCACCAATCGCATGCTCTCCATGTACAAAAAGAAAGACGCGCCGCCGAAGAAGAACGGGTGACGCGCCGCCTTCTCCGAGTCCGACGAATTTGAAAAGCAGCATGAAGAACTAGGCCTGGGAAACGATCCAATGTCCGCAAATATCGCCGCATTATCCTATCTCGCCGCGGGCGTTCTCTTCATCCTGGCCCTGAGAGGCTTGTCCAGTCCGGCCACATCGCGCCGGGGCAACACGTTCGGCATCATCGGAATGGCGATTGCGATCCTGACGACGCTCGGGCTCGCGGCGCCGACGGCCATGTCGTGGGTTTTGATCGTTCTCGGCATTGGCATCGGCGGCTTCATCGGCGCCAAGACGGCGCGCGAAATTCCGATGACGATGATGCCCGAGCTGATCGCGGCGTTCCACTCGCTTGTCGGCCTCGCGGCGGTGTTCGTGGCGGCGAGCGCCCTTTATGCGCCTTCCGCATTCGGAATTCTGGCCGATCCCGCCAATCCCGCGCTCGGCATCAAGGGCGGCAGCCTGTTCGAAATGGCGCTGGGTGTCGCCATTGGCGCCATTACCTTCACCGGCTCCGTCATCGCATTCGCCAAGCTTTCGGGACGCATGTCTGGCAAGCCGATCCTTCTTCCGGCGCGCCATCTCATCAATGCGGCGCTTGGCCTGATCCTGATCTTCGTGATCTACAGCTTCATTCTGTCCGCTGGCTCGGCGTGGCTGTTTTGGCTGATCGTTCTTCTCTCCCTGGCAATCGGAATCCTGATCATCGTTCCGATCGGCGGCGCCGACATGCCGGTCGTCATCTCGATGCTGAACTCCTATTCGGGATGGGCCGCGGCTGGCATCGGCTTCACGCTGGGGAACATCGCGCTGATTATCACCGGCGCGCTCGTCGGCTCGTCGGGCGCCATCCTGTCCTACATCATGTGTAAAGGCATGAACCGGCAGTTCCTGTCGGTCATCGCCGGTGGCTTTGGCGGCGAGACCGCTGCGGCCGGCGCGGGTGGCGGCGAGCAGAAGCCGGTCAAGCTCGGATCGGCGGAGGATGCCGCCTACGTGCTCGGAAATGCCGGGAAGGTCATTATCGTCCCGGGCTACGGCATGGCGGTCGCGCAGGCACAGCACGCGCTTCGCGAAATGGCCGATGCCCTGAAGAAGAATGGCGTCGAGGTAAAGTACGCCATCCATCCGGTGGCAGGCCGCATGCCGGGGCACATGAACGTGCTTCTCGCAGAGGCAAACGTTCCCTACGACGAGGTCTTTGAGCTCGAGGACATCAACAGCGAGTTCTCCCAGGCCGACGCCGTCTACGTCATTGGCGCCAACGACGTAGTGAATCCGGCGGCGGAAGAGGACAAAAGCTCGCCGATCTACGGGATGCCGGTTCTACAGGTCTGGAAAGCCGGAACCGTGTTCTTCAACAAGCGCTCGCTGGCGTCCGGCTATGCCGGCATCGACAACCCGGTTTTCTATCGCGATAACACCGTCATGGTCCTTGGCGATGCCAAGAAAATGACCGAAGAGATCGTTAAAGCGCTCGCCCATTAGTCCGTTTCTGCGCTCGTTCCGAGACCCATCTGCAACAGGTGCGCAGCCATCGCTGCATCGCCTGAGCGACAGCGAGATCGGTCTGGTATAAGCGCAGCATTCCGTGGTTGAGGGTTTTGCGTGTTGGCTCCCGTGGCGTCGTCGTCATTCGAAAACGATCTCGAGCGCATCGAGATTCTCGCTGCTACGCCCGTCATGAGCACGGCGCTCCTCGAACGCAACCTGAACTGCATTTACGAGCAGGCTGCAGCCGCGCGGTTTGACGATTACGACGTCATCAGCATCGTGAAGGCGGCGCCCTCGCTGATGTACCGGCTTTTCGACGTGCGCGTCGGCCTGCGCGAGAAACTCGCTCACTACGAAATGCTTGGCCTGATGACACCGGGCGTCATACAGGGCTTCCGCAACGTCTTCCGCGTGCTTCGCTACGTGTCCGACATGCTCGGCGAGATCATGAGTATTGGGCCGGATCCCATCGACCGCGGTTACCTGCTGCGCGGCTTTACGGGCGACGAGAACAATACGCTGATCAATTACGCGTTCTATCGCGACGGGGCGTCGGTGGCATTTCGATCGGGCGACGTCGTTCTTGTTCGCGGGCGCGCCCATAACAGCGCCGCCATTGCCCGCATCGGTGACGTCGATAGCCAGTTCAGCCATATCGGCATCGTTCATGTCGACGACAACGGCGATCACTGGATGGTCGAAAGCCTGATTGAGGATGGCGCGATCATCAATCCGCTTGGCAAGGCACTCGACCACAACATCGTCCGCGCCGTGCTTTATCGCAACCGCGATGCCGACCTCGCGGCGCGAGCTGCTAAGTCGATTTTCGATTACGTTGCAGCTTCGCGCGTAAGGGGCGGCAAGCGCATCCTCTACGATTTCTCGATGCAGACAGATGAGACGCGCAATCTCTTCTGCTCGAAGCTCGTCAGGCTGGCGTTCGCTCAGGCGAGCGGCGGCCAATTTGTCCTTCCGACATATCCCACTCGTATCGTCTGTAAGAACCGCGACTTCCTGGATCGTGTCGGCGTCGCGACCGACACGACGTTTGCGCCCGCCGACATCGACATGGAATCGGGCTTCGATCTCGTCGCCGAATGGCAGGACTATCGCGAGACGTCCAACATCCGTCTCCAGGATTTCACGATGGACAAGCTGTTCGAGTGGATGGAGCGTTACAACTACCGCTTTGAAGAGACACCCGCGGTCAAGCTCGTGTCGCTGCTCGGACGATTTTCATCGCATTTCTCGGACGGCGCGAAACAGACGCTTTCGTCCGTGTTTCCGCGTGTTCCATCGAACATGCCCAGGAAAACGGTGGCGGTCGTCGCGATGCTCCATAAAACGGCCGAGCCGATTTATCACGAGTTGCAACGCCAGAACCATCAAATCGTCACGGAGACCGGCATACCGATGCACGGCCTCGACATCTTCTCGGCGCTTGAGGCCATTCGCGCGCATTGTGGAAACCGGATCGGATATTTGGTGCGGCACGGTTCGAGGTGAATGTAGGCTGCCCAAAGGTAGATTTCGCCGCGCCCAGACAGCCTGAGGCTCCGTCTTGCTCAAGATCATCATCATCGGCGTTGTTGGCCTTTATGCGGTGGCCGCGACCGTGATGTATTTCGCGCAGCGCCGCTTCATCTATTTTCCGGAACCGGCCCGCACATCCCCGCGAGCGGCCGGACTCCCGGACGTCGCCGAGCGCATCATCGCGACGCCGGATGGCGAAAAGCTCATCGCCTGGTACGGAAAGGCAAAGCCCGGCCAGCCGACGCTCCTTTATTTTCACGGCAACGGCGGCGCGCTGGAATTCAGAAGCGCGAGCATCCGCAGATACCTCGACCATGGTCTCGGCATATTCATGATGTCGTATCGTGGCTACAGCGGCTCGACCGGGTCACCGTCGGAAGCGGCGAACGTCGCGGACGCCAAGCTCGCCTACGATGCTCTCGTTCACGAGGGCGTACGCCCGGAAGACATCATCCTTTACGGAGAATCGCTTGGTAGCGGCGTGGCGATTCAGGTTGCCGCCGAAAAGAAGGTTGGAGGCGTCGTCCTCGACAGTCCGTTCACGTCGATCGCCGAGCTTGCAGCACAAATCTATCGCTGGCTGCCGGTCAATCTGCTGCTCAAGGACCGTTACGACTCAATCGTTCACATTCGCGACGTTCATGTGCCGGTCTTCATCATTCATGGAGAAGCCGATGACGTCGTCCCCGTCAAGATGGGTCGGCGAGTGTTTGCGGCCGCCAACGAGCCGAAGGAGATCGTGACGATCCCCGGCCTCGGGCATGCCGTGCACGACGAGGTGACCTTCGGGATCATCAATCGCTGGATAGACAAGCTCCGCGCTGCGCGCGCAACCGCCGCGAAATGAACGTCAGCCCAAAATAAAAGGCCCGCGAAATTCGCGAGCCTTGAAAATCTTCGTGTCGGAGGCCGGAGTTCTTAGAACCCGCCGCTGCCGCTGTTGCCACCCGACTGGCCGCCGCGGAAACCACCGCCTGCACCACCGGCGCCTGCGCCGCCACGGCCTGCACCCGGACCGCCCTTGCCACCCGGGCCGCGTGCTGCGGCGGGCTTGCTCGGCAACAGACCTTCGCGCTGCAGTTTTTTACGAGCCAGCTTACGGGCCCGGCGCACGGCTTCCGCCTTTTCGCGCGCTCTCTTTTCCGACGGTTTCTCGAAATGTCCGCGAAGCTTCATTTCACGGAAGACGCCCTCGCGCTGCAGCTTTTTCTTGAGCGCCTTCAGAGCCTGATCGACATTGTTGTCACGGACGAGAACCTGCAAGCCGTTGTATCCTCTGTAGAATTATGACTGTGTTGGATGCACAAAAACACCAGCTCCGGGGCCTAGCCACCGGAGCTCGCGCTGATTTCTTGGCCCCTTCTAGCAAACACGGTGAAGATTGGCAATTGGGCCACCCGCCTATGCAAAGATTCGGTGAGGGGGGATGGACGTAGAAATATTTGATTGACTAGGAAACTAAATATATCTAGTTTCCTAGTCAACAAAGGTGGATCGAATGTCATCATCGGCCTCGCGCGTTTCCGATCTGTCGGCGCATCTCGGATTTTGGTTGCGCACCGTTTCAAACCACGTCTCCCACGCGTTCGCGGCGAAGCTCGACGCCAAAGGCGTGACGGTCGCCGAGTGGGTCGTAATGCGGGCGCTCTATGACAAAGTCCCGATGCCACCGAGCCGTCTCGCAGACGAGATCGCGATGACGCGCGGCGCAATCACCAAATTGGCAGACCGGCTGATCGCTAAGTCGCTGATCGTTCGCAACGCGAACCCTGACGATGGCCGGGCACAGACACTCGCGTTGACGACGCAGGGCAAAAAATTGGTGCCGGACTTGGCGGCGCTCGCCGACCAGAATGATCGCGAGTTTTTCGACTGCCTCTCCGAGGGCGAGCGCCAAAGCCTCGAACGGATTCTGAAACACATGGTCGAGCACGGCCGGATGACCGCCGTTCCGATCGATTGACCGTCACCGCCACCTCAACGGAGAATAATCATGGACAGTCACAGGAAGTCCGTCGCAAAGGCCTGCCTTGAAGGCGCCGAACGCAACACGATGACCTTTCCGCAGATCGTCGGAACTTTGATGGCCGAAGGCTTTGAAAGCTACATCATCGACTTCCGCCGGGGCGCCGCAACTTACTATCTGCCCGACGGCGATAGCGTCGATCTTCCGACGCACAAGGTCGACGTTCCCGTTTCTGCGTCGTTTGATCCGGCGCCGATCCAAGCCGCCATCAAGGAAGCGCAGCAGTTGGTACCGGGCTACACTTACACGGGTTTCTGCAAGAAAGTGGCGGCTGCTGGTTGCGCCGGTTACGTCGTCTCGTTCTCAGGCCGCCGCGCGCTCTATTTCGGCCGGACCGCCGAGACGCACGTCGAACACTTCCCGAATTGATTCTCCATCCGGGATGCGCCGTTAGTCGGGCGCCTTCGTCAGCAGGCGATTCACGTGGCCCATCTTCCGGCCCGGGCGGATGTCCTTCTTGCCATAGTGATGGAAGAACGCGCCGGGCTCGGCGGCAATCTCTGGCCACGTGAGAATGTCGTTGCCGATGAGGTTGATCATCTCGGCGCCGGTCGTCTTGAGTTCCGTCGAACCGAGCGGCCATCCGGCAACGGCGCGAATATGCTGCTCGAATTGCGAGGTCATGGCGCCGTCGATCGTCCAGTGCCCGGAATTGTGTACGCGCGGCGCCATCTCGTTCACGAAAAGGCGGTCACGATCGTTGTCAGGAACGACGAAGAACTCGATCGCAAAAACGCCGATATAATCGAGCCGTTCTGCAATACTGCGCGCCGTAGCGATCGCTTCGTCCGTAACGTTCGGAGCAATGCGCGCCGGAGCTACGGAGCGATGCAGGATGTGGTTGCGATGCTCGTTTTCGGTGACGTTGAACGCGGCAAACGCTCCATCAGCCGCGCGCGCGGCGATAATGGAAACTTCAGCACGGAAGTTGACGAAGGATTCCAGGATCGACGGCGCGTCGCGCATCGCGGCCCATGCGGTTGCAGCATCCTTGCGATCGAGAATTTTTGCCTGGCCTTTGCCGTCATAGCCGAAGCGGCGCGTCTTCAGAACTGACGGAACGGCAAAACCGCTGCTAAGCGCCTTTTCGAGCGCGCCGAGATCGTCGACGGCCACGAATTCGGCGGTCATCGCGCCAAGTTCGCGCGCCAGCGTTTTTTCGTTGAGCCGGTCCTGCGCGCAGGCAAGCGCTTTCGCGCCGGGGCGAACCGCAATGTGCCGCGACAGAAACTCGACAGTGCCGACCGGAATGTTCTCGAACTCGTACGTCGCAACATCGACCGCTTTCGCGAATGCCGCAAGCTGCGCTTCGTCCTCATAAGCGGCAATCGTATGTGCCGCCGCGACGTCGAACGCCGGGCTGTCGGCCTCGGGCGCATAGATATGCGATCTGAATCCAAGCCGTGCCGCCGCCATCGCCAGCATGCGGCCGAGCTGTCCGCCGCCAAGGATTCCGATGGTCGAGCCGGGGAGAAGTGCGGTCATTGCGTTCCGTGTCATCCTTGCGTCGGCGTCTCGGCGACTTCCGACGTGTGTCGTCGGCGCCAGTCATCGAGCCGTCCGGCCAGTGCGTTGTCCGCCAGTGCTAAAATCTGAGCCGCGAGCAGCCCGGCATTCTTCGCACCCGCTTCGCCGATGGCGAGCGTCCCGACCGGCACGCCGGCAGGCATCTGCACGATCGAATAAAGGCTGTCCTGGCCTTTGAGCGCCTTACTCTCGACCGGCACGCCGAGAACGGGAAGCGTCGTCATCGACGCGGTCATACCCGGCAGATGCGCCGCGCCGCCTGCGCCTGCGATGATAACTTTGAGACCAGCTGCTTTTGCGCCCTTCGCGAAGGCATAAAGCCGCTCGGGCGTCCGATGCGCCGAGACGATCTTCGTTTCGAAGGCGACGCCAAGCTCGGTCAGAATATCGGCAGCGTGCTTCATGGTCGGCCAATCCGACTGGCTGCCCATGATGATGCCGACAAGCGGCTTGGCTTTGCTCATAGGTCCCGGCTCATGACGATGAGATCTTGATCTGCGCCAGTAGCGATTCCCGCTACTTTACGCATCTGGAGTAGCGAAAACCGCAACTGAGGGAAAGCGCGTCGGTACAGGAGCAAGGCCCTGTTTACAAGGCTTTGCTGCGGCAACTTACCGGATATCAACCATCGGTGGTCGGTAAAGAGGCTTCGCCAGCGCGATTTCCGGTGCTCAAGAGACGTTTAACCGTTTCCAGCGTGTCGGCTTCGGCCGCAGGCTTGTCCCAGCGAATGCGATGAATGCGGGGAAACCGCATCGCGACGCCTGATTTGTGCCGCGTCGAGGAGTGCACCGCGTCGAACGCGACTTCGAAGACGATGCCCGGCTCGACGGCGCGGACTGGCCCGAACGTCTCGACCGTATTGTTCCTGATCCAGCGGTCGAGTTCCAGGAGCTCCTCATCGGTGAAACCGGAATAGGCCTTGCCGACGGGCACGAGCTGGCGCCCTTCCTCACCGTCGTCCTGCCAGACGCCGAACGTATAATCGGAATAGTAGGACGAACGCTTGCCGGAACCGCGCTGCGCATACATCAGAACGCAATCGAGCGTCAGCGCCGCCCGCTTCCACTTGAACCACTGACCCTTGATCCGCCCGGCTTGATACGCGCTGTCGCGACGCTTCAACATCAAGCCTTCGATGCCCTCGGCTCGTGCCGACGACCAGAGCGTGTTGAGGTCATCGAATGTTTTGAAGGCGACGAGCGGCGAGACGTCGGTCAATCGCGGATGATGCCGGGCGTGCCATGTCTCAAGATGCGCCCGCCGCACGCTGAACGGCAACGCGCGCAGATCTTCGTGCCCGTCGAACAAAAGATCGTAGAGCCGGACGTGCGGCGGGTAGCTCGCCATCATTTTTGCCGTCACCGCTTTCCGGTTGAGGCGCTGCTGCAAGTCGTTGAAGGGCGCGATCTCGCCGTCGCGCATGATCAGCAGTTCGCCATCGACGACGCAATCATGACCGTGAAATGCGCTGCGGATTTCCGGGAAGGCGCGCGAAATGTCGTCGCCTTGGCGCGAGTACATGCGCACGTCGCTGCCGCGCGCCGCAATCTGCACGCGGATGCCGTCCCATTTCCATTCGGCGACGAAGTCTTTCGGCGCGAGCTTCGGCCAGTCTTCCTCTTCGATCGGATGCGCGAGCATGACCGGTCGGAAGACAGGCTTCGCACCGGGATCGGGTCGTTCTGCCTTGCCATCGAGCCACGCGAAGAGGTCGAGATAGGGCGGCTCCAGCGCGTGCCAGATTTCCTCGATCTCGGACACATCTCGGCCGTAGCTCTCCGCAAGCGCGGTGCGGGCGAGGCGCGCCGAAACGCCGACGCGCGGCGCGCCGCCGAGCAGCTTCAGAAGCGCCCAGCGGCCCGAGGCATCGAGCGCATTCAGAAGCCGGCCGAGACGTTCGGTGCGCTCCGCCGATGTGCCGCTCGACATCTCGCTGATGACATTGCCGAGCGAAAGATACGCAGGCTCCGCACCGGAATTGTGCCCCACGAGGCTCGCCCCGTGATCCTCATTATCGCGAGCGCTATCTGTGTTGGCTGCGCGTAATTCCCCTCCTCCTTGCGGGGAGGAGGCAGGGGTGGCGGCAAGATCAAGAGATAACTGCTGCGGTTGCTCGCCGGACGTTTCACCTTGCTCCCGACCCTTGCCTGTCGAGGAGAAGGGAGATCCAACACTCAATTCCCCTTCCCCTTGCAGAGAGGGAGTGGCGAATTCCACCGGATTATCTGGCCAGAGCAGCGAAACGGTCTCAGCCGTGTCGCCGACGTAATCGCGCGAGAGCTGATAAAGAACCGGATCGATGAAACGGCCGACGAGATCGCTCAGCATGCGTCGCAACGGCAGGCGGATCGGGACACCGTCCGTCAACGCCGCCAAAGCCCAGCCGCGATCGGGATCCGGTGCCGACCGAAAGTAATGGCCAAGCAGCGCAATCTTGCGGTTGCGGCTTTGAGTATAGACGAGGCAATCGAGCAGACGAGCGAAGGCGCGCATGACTATTCGGCCTCCTCGTCTCGCCCGACCAATGCCAGCGCTCGGGCTTTGAGGCCAAGCGTCGCGAGATAGTGAACCAGCGCATCCTCGCGCCCGTGCGTCACCCAGATTTCTTCCGCGCCGACCTCCGTTACGGTCGCGATCAGCTCCGGCCAATCGACGTGGTCGGAAACAACCAGCGGCAGCTCGACGCCGTGTTGCCGCGCTCGGCCGCGCACGCGCATCCATCCGCTCGCAAACGCATTGACCGGATCGCCGAAGCGCCGCGACCACCGGTCGCCGAGCGCAGACGGCGGGCACATGACGATGCCGCCGCGCAGTGATTTGGCGTCCTCCGTCGTGGCCGGACGCACGTCTCCGAGATCGACGCCGAGCCTCTGATAAAGCTCGGTCAGAGCAATGACGGCGCCGTGCAGATAGATCGGCTCGGCGTAACCCGCATCGCGAATGACGCGGATCATGCGCTGGCACTTGCCGAGATTGTACGCGCCGATCAGATGCGTGCGATCGGGCTCGGCCGCCATTGAGCCCAGAAGCTTCTCGACCTCATGCTCCGCTTTTTCGTGACGGAATACCGGCAGCGCAAACGTCGCCTCGGTAACGAAGACATCGCACGGCACTAGCTCGAACGGTGCGCACGTCGGATCGGCCGCCCGCTTGTAATCGCCGGAGATGACCGCGCGCTTCCCGGCCCATTCGATGACGACCTGGGCCGAGCCGAGAATATGCCCCGCAGGCACGAGCCGCACGCTGACCCCGTTGATTGTGATCGGCGCCCCAAGCGCCTGCGGTTGGAAAGCGCCGGCGCAATTTTCGCCGTAGCGCACTTTCATGATTTCAATGGTTTCGCGCGTCGCGAGCACCGCGCCGTGCCCCGAGCGCGCATGATCGCTGTGACCGTGCGTGATGACCGCGCGGTCGACCGAACGATGCGGATCGACGTAGAAGCCGCCGGGCTCACAGTAGAGGCCGGCCTCGCTCGGATAGAGCCAGGTATCGACGGGAGGAGAAAGCGAATTCATACGGTACTAACGCGCAAGGCTTACGATACGCCTTGCCGGTCCGCATGCTGGACCGCTCAGGCGATGATATCGGGAAGCAGCTTGTCTTCGATCTGAATAATGCGGTCCTTGAGGACGAGCTTCTTCTTTTTCAGCCGCTTGACAAGAAGTTGGTCCGCCAGAGGATTATCTTCAAGAGATAGGATCTCGCAGTCGAGCTTTCGATGCTCGGCCCGCAAGTTCACCAACTCTTCCCTGAGCTCGCGTTCGTCACGCCGCTCCATCGCAAATGCCCTACCCCCGCCCGGCCGCTCGCAGCGTTTTGGGCGATTGCTTTTGATCTGGCAACTGGCAAAAGCGAGATGCCGCAGGATGAATGTAATCGCGTGAAATTATTTCACAAATCTCTAACGCGCCGCTCGACCGATTGCGGCGCAATGAAGTTCAATTCCTTCAGACCCGCATACCGCAGCGTTGGACAACCCGTCTAACGTGTGGCAGGATTCCCATGTCTGCAATCTCTCTTGGAGGCAAATGATGGCGATTACGGCTCATCTTGCAGAACTCGCGGAAAAGCACCGCGCCCTTGAAGAACGGATCGATCAAGTGGTCGCACGTCCCGGTTCGGACGACATAGAGATCCGGCGATTGAAGCAAGAGAAGTTGAAACTAAAAGACGAGATAGAACGGTTGAGGCGCGAAACGCGCCACTAGTTCGGCAAGGAAGAGCAACAATTTCACAGCCAGAGCCCTGCCTGCGGAGCGATTGAGCGTCCGCCGCGCGGGGCTTTTATGTTTAGCCGCAGGAATTCCATATTGTTTTTTCGTAAGGAGAGCTTGGCGAGGAATTGCCTGCTCCCCATCTCGGCATCGTCTGCTCGCGGTTTTCGTTTCGACGCGGAGCTTGATCTTCGCTGAGGGTGTTACTATTTAACCAAAAAGTTATTTAACTTGGAAGATAAATTAAAATGCCTGCCGACCACCTCAGCGAAACTTTTGCCGCCCTGGCCGATCCGACGCGCCGCGCAATTCTGGCGCGCCTGTCACTCGGCGAAACGTCCGTCACAGAACTGGCAGAGCCTTTCGCTATGAGCCTTCCTGCCGTCTCGAAGCATCTCAAAGTCCTCGAACGTGCCGGCCTGATCGTGCGCGGACGCGCCGCGCAATGGCGGCCATGTCGACTCGAGCCGACGCCCCTGAAGGACGTCGATGATTGGATTGAGCAGTACCGGAAATTCTGGGTGCAAAGTTTCGATCGGCTTGATGCGTATCTGCGCGAGCTACAAGCAACGGAGAAGATGCGTGGCCCAAAGAAAAGTAAGTGAGCAGCGTGCCGATCAAATGGTGGCGCCGGCTCTGGAGATTGTGCGCGTTTTCGATGCGCCGCGCATGCTCGTCTATCAGATGTGGTCGACCCCCGACCATCTCAGCAAATGGTCGGCTCCGAAAGGCTATACGATCCCTGCGGCGCGAACCGATTTTCGCGAAGGCGGGAGCTGGTATGCCCGCATGTTTGCGGCCGATGGGACGGATCATCGCGTACAGGGGAGGTACATTGAGATCGTCGAGGGCAAGCGCATCGTGCTCACGCATGCGTGGCTCGGCGAATCCGGAAAGCCCGCCCACGAAACGCTGATCACCATCGCGTTCGAGGACGTGGGCAAGAAGACGAAGATGACGTTCTTGCAGGAAGGCTTCGATTCAATCGAATCGCGCGATGGGCTGGCCGTCGGGTGGAATGAATGCTTCGATCAGCTCGGCCAGCATCTCGCGCACATGGCTGGACCCTCCTGAAAACAGCACATCGTGAGCGCATTTCGGTCGGGAGGACGTCGCTTCCGATTGGCCAGTCGCGCAGCTTGAGGAGTACGCCGTGACGGATACCCGCGAAAAGCCGAATATCGAGCCGTTCGTTATTTCACGCACGTTCGATGCGCCGCGCGAACTGGTCTTCAAGGCCTTTACCGACGTCGAGCGCTTGAAACATTGGTGGGGCCCAAAGGGCTTCAAAGTCATCGCGTCCGCGATGGATCTTCGCTCGGGTGGCGCATACCACTACGGCTTCCAGGCGCCCGATGGCAGCACAATGTGGGGCAAGTTCGTCTATCGCGAGATCGCGGCGCCTGAACGCCTCGTCTTCGTTGATTCGTTTTCGGACGAAAGAGGCGGCGTCACGCGTCACCCCTTGCATAGCGAATGGCCGTTGGAACTGTTATCCACGCTGCTTTTCGAAGACGCAGGATCGGGCCGCACCAGGCTTACGCTCAGCTGGCTCCCGATCAATGAAAGCAATGCGGAGCGCAAGACCTTCGACGACGGTCGTCAGAGCATGACGCAGGGCTGGGGCGGCACGTTCGAGAAACTCGAGCACTATCTCGCCGGTCTCAAGTCGCACGAGCGGAAAGCTTGACGATATCGGGATGTCATCCTCGGGATAAAGCCGAGAATGACATCGCATCGCGTTAAGCGCGTCTTACTTCGTGCGTCGTGCGAAGGACACCGCGTAAGCGGCGGAGCGCATCGGGAAGATCTTGTCGTTTGCCGGACCTTCGATGCCGTCGGCGACGTTCGTTGGGTCGAAAATTCCGGCGTCGCACGTCTTGTCGTCTTCAAAGCCGGTGATCGAGATCGTTCCGAGCGTCACGGACTTACGTTGATCTTCCGGCCAGAACGCCGTTGGATCGTCGACTGGATCGTCGACTGGATCGCCGGGTTCCCCCAGGATTGCCGTCAGCTTGAACTGCGCCGGACCTTTCGCGAGGCGATCCTTGAGTTCCGGACGGTAGAAGTCCGGATCTTTCGCCTTCGCTTCGTCATCTGACAGGCCGACTTCGCCACCAACGGGCAGCGCCTTGTACTTGATGACCTGTTTCTTTCCTTCGGCGTTCGTGAACGTAAAGACGTGAACGCCCCAGTAATTGACGGTGGCATAGCTCGCCGGAACCGGTCGTGCGTTGAGCCATTCGGTTTGCCGCGTCGCGTTCGGGTTGGCTTTGAAGAATGCGCCGATCTTATCCTTGTCCTTTGTCGCGACCGTCGTGAGTAGCGCCATGAATTGATCCGGGTCCTTGGCGACAAAGACCGGCGCCGAAATCATGACGAGATCGGTCATGCTGCCGTTGCCGATATCGAAATGCAGCGCGAAACCGCGCACGTTATCCTTCTGCGCGTTCGAAGCATCGGGAGCTCCGCCGCCCATCGAGAAGCGCCCGATCACATTGACGGGCGACTTTGAATTGAAGTGCGGCGCCTTCGATAGGCCTGCGGCCTCGGCCGTCGGCATAAAGCTGCCTCTGACGCAGAAGCCATGAGTGTGCGCGGCACGCAGGCCATCGTGTTTGCCGAAGACCGCATTCAGCGCATTGATCAGACTTTCCGCATCCGCCTCCGCATGAGCTGACGGCGAGGGCAGAATGGATAAAGCCGCGATAAAAATCGCGACGGGTGCGAGCCGCTTAAAGATCATGGTGCGATCCTTCACGTTGCTATGCTGATTATTGCAGATAGACAGAGGCCGCCGAGCTCACTGTCATAGCGCCTTCGTTCTCTAGCGTTCAATTGTTACAATTTGAACATGTCGTGAAGGCAGGGCGATCATAAGCAACGTGAAGGATTGCTGCGTCGTAGAATGGCGCGCTCAGGCTGCATCTCGCCGCCACTCCGGAAATGGGTCCGGAAGATTTCGCCAGGCAGTCGTGTCGATCGCGCGGTTTGCAGCGAGCGGTAAAAGGCAGGCATCAAGCTTCGCAATGATGGACGCTTTCAGAACATGATTGAGAAGAGTTGTTTTGCCGGCTCCAAGAAAACCGGAAAGAACCGTCACGGGTAAGCGTTTGTCTTTGGTCGGTGTTTCAGCCTGCGTGTACGCTCTGATTTCTGCATCCATCCGCATGTCTCCCGAAAACAGAACCGTCGGGACACTTTATGTTATAATATCCGTCAAGCGCCAAGCGCTCGGAAGGGGAAATACAACGCCTGCGAACGATCGGATGGCAATGTCTTTGCAGTGCAATATCATGCGTACAAAAGACAAACGCGGAGCAAATGTTCAGAGGTCTGACGCGATAAATTCTTAGCCGTGTGTCGCTGCACTTCTTGTCAGCTGCGGCATCTCACCTTACCCTTATTGTATAGCGGCTTGTCACACGGTGATTCTGATGACGGAAACCTGTACGCAGCCAATTTCGAAAGCCGAAGTCGACCGCTTTTTATTCGGCAAGCACATTACCGGTTGCCCGGTCTGCGGGCGGTTTCGCTCGCAATGCGATGTTGATGTTCACACGCTGACGTGTCAGCGCGCCGACCCCAATTCTACGGCGCCAGTCAATGTCCTGATGATCGTTTGCCAGAACTGCGGAGCGATCCAGTTCCACGACCGGAGCGTGATCGCGCACTGGCTGGAATGTCAGAAGCGGGTGTTCGTGAAATAGCGATCGGCCCGTCGCTTGCTTAATGCGGGGCGTCTCGAACGGGCGCCGCCATGCATCATGTGTCTTTGGCCATATCCCGAAGTTTGAATTTCTGAATTTTGCCGGTCGATGTTTTCGGAATTTCGGTAAACACGACATGACGCGGAACCTTGTATCGCGCCAGCCCTTGCCGGCACCATTCCAGGATTTCGTCCGCCGTCGCTGCGGTGCCGGTGCGAAGCTCGATGAACGCGCACGGCGTCTCGCCCCATTTTTCGTCGGGCTTCGCGACAACGGCGCAGAACGCAACACTCGGATGCTTGTAAAGAACCTCCTCGACCTCGATCGACGAGATATTCTCGCCACCTGAGATGATGATATCCTTGGAGCGATCCTTGAGCTGAATGTATCCGTCGGGGTGCAGCACGCCGAGATCGCCGGAATGGAACCAGCCCCCGGCGAAGGCTTCGTCCGTCGCTTTCGCGTTCTTCAGATAACCCTTCATGATGATGTTGCCGCGGAACATGACCTCGCCGAGCGTCTCGCCGTCGGCGGGGACTTCCGTCATCGTTTCGGGGTCCATCACGGTCAGACCTTCGAGCGCCACGTAGCGAACACCTTGACGAATGCGCTTGGCGCTTCGTTGGGGCGCCGGGAGATCGTTCCACGACGGGTCCCATTCGTTGATCGTCGCAGGACCATAGGTTTCGGTAAGGCCGTAGAGATGGGTCAGCTCGAAGCCGGCGTCCGTCATCGCCGCGATCACGGCGGCAGGCGGCGGTGCGGCAGCATGATTGAAAGCGACGACGTGCGAGATTGGACGCTTCTCATCGGCGTTCGCGTTGAGAAGCGTCGCCATCACGATCGGTGCTCCGGAAAGATGCGTCACCTTATGTTCGACGATGGCGTCATACATCGCCTTGGCGCGCACCCAGCGGAGGCAAACGTGGGTGCCTTGCGCGAGCGTCACCGACCACGGGAAGCACCAGCCGTTGCAGTGAAACATGGGCAGCGTCCAGAGATACACGGGAAACCGTGTCATCCCGGTCGAGATCGTATTCGCGTAGCACATCAGCGCGGCGCCGCGGTGATGATAGACGACGCCTTTCGGATTACCTGTCGTGCCGGACGTGTAGTTGAGCGAGATCGCTTCCCATTCGTCTTCCGGCCAGCGCCAGTCGAAGCTGGGGTCGCCGTTTGAAACGAAGGCCTCGTAGTCCTCGGCAGAGAGCGCTTCGCCCGTCTGCGGAAATTCCGGATCGTCATAATCGATGATGATGGGTCGTATTTTCGCAAGCGCCAGCGCTGCCTTCATCGTGGCCGCAAATTCGCGGTCGGTGATGAGCAGCTTCGTGCCTGCGTGGTCGAGCTGAAACGCAACGACCGCCGCGTCCAGCCGTGTGTTGATCGTATGCAGTACGGCGCCCGTCATCGCCACGCCGAAGTGTGCTTCGAGCATCGCCGGCGTGTTCGCGAGCATAACCGAAACCGTATCGCCCGGACCGATGCCGCGCACCGAAAGCGCGCTCGCGAGCTGGCGGCAGCGCCTATAGAAATCGGCATACGAAATGCGCGCCTTGCCGTGAATGATCGCCGTGTGATTGGGCGCCGCGATGGCCGAGCGGGACAGGAACGATAATGGCGTCAGCTGCTGGTAATTGGCGGGGTTCTTCTCAAGGTTTTGTTCAAAAGGGTTCGACACGTCTGCTGCCCTGAAAATTTGATCCGACGACCGGCGCTGCCGATCGCGTTCGGCCGCACGCAGATTCCATATTGATGTGACGCTAGCGAATGCACCTTGCCGCAGCAATCCTGGATTCACCTGCCGGGAGCGTCGGCGCACGGGTTCGTGCACTCCGGACGCGACGGCGGTTCGGCAAGCGCCTTTGTACGCAGTTTTTGTCGCGATTTAAGGCCCGCGGGCTACGACTCTCGTATCATGCTTCAAAAGTACATATTGATGTATAAAACATCAAAAGTTAAATCTGTGACTTGGATAGGGGCTTAAACCTCAAGTGATCACAGCTGCCCAGATGCGCGCCGCCAGGGCTCTCCTTGGCATTGACCAGCAGACGCTCGCCGAGCGGGCAGGCGTCTCGTTACCGACGATCCAGCGCATGGAGGCGAGCGAAGGCAATGTGCGCGGCGTCGTCGATACGCTGATGAAGGTCGTCGGCGCCTTCGACGCGGCCGGCATCGAGCTGATCAGCGAGAGCACGCCGAGCATCGGTCAAGGCCGCGGCGTCCGCTTGAAGGAGCGCGCAGTCGTGAAGACTGCGATGCCCTCGCCTGGGGTCCGCAAAAAGCGAGGCTTGCTGCGCACGTCCGATTGATCGCCATGTGATGGCCGAGCTTTCGGCGCCAGCGATCCATCGTTTTCGAGAGAACGACTATGGACACGTCCACGATGGTTGGAACGAAGCGCGCCGCGCCGAGCCTGGCGGAACTTTTCACGCCGAAGCTCGTGACGGTCCTGCGCGAAGGCTACGGCATGGCCGCGCTTCGAGCCGACGCGGTCGCTGGCCTCACGGTGGCGATTGTCGCGTTGCCGCTGTCGATGGCCATTGCGATCGGTTCTGGGCTGTCTCCCGAGAAGGGATTGTTCACGGCCGTCGTCGGCGGGCTCCTGATTTCCGCGCTGGGCGGTAGCCGCTTTCAGATCGGCGGCCCTGCCGGCGCCTTCATCGTCCTGATCGCGTCGATCGTCGAACGCAAAGGTTACGACGGCTTGGTGCTCGCGACGGCCATGGCTGGTCTCATCATGATCGCTGCGGGTTACCTGCGGTTCGGGACATACATCAAATACATCCCGTTTCCTGTGACAGTCGGGTTCACCGCAGGAATAGCGGTGATCATCTTCGCCAGTCAGGTGAAGGATATGCTGGGCCTCGACATCGCGCACGAGCCGGCAGCCCTGATCCCGAAGGTCGAGGCGATTGCCGCCGGCATAGGCTCGATCCGCCCAGCCACGGTTTTCATATCGGTTCTGTCGATCGCCATCATTGTCGGCGTGCGGCGCGTCCGGCCGAATTGGCCGGGCATGCTCATCGCGGTCGGAGTGACGGCCATCCTGACGGCGCTTTTGCATCTCGATGTCGCGACGATCGGGTCGCGGTTCGGCGGCGTGCCGCGCATGCTGCCGGCGCCCCACTTCCCGGACGTGAGCCTCGCGAAGATCCAGGCGGCGATCCCCGATGCCGTCTCCATCGCGCTCCTCGGCGCCATCGAAAGTCTACTTTCGGCCGTGGTCGCGGACGGCATGACGGGCCGCAAACACCGCTCGAACTGCGAGCTCGTCGCCCAAGGCGTCGGGAATTTCACCGCCGTCATGTTCGGCGGCATGTGTGTGACAGGCACGATCGCGCGCACGGCGACCAACATCCGAGCCGGAGCACACGGACCCGTTTCGGGAATGCTGCATGCCGCGTGCGTCCTGCTGTTCATGCTGATTGCAGCACCGCTGGCCGCCTACATTCCGCTCGCCGGGCTTGGCGGCGTCCTCGCCATCGTCGCGTGGAATATGGCCGAGAAGCGCGAATTCGCGAGCCTGATCCGGTCATCCCGCGGCGACGCCGCCGTGCTGCTCGCGACATTCCTGCTGACGATCTTCGTGGATTTGACGACCGCCATCGCCGTCGGTGTCACGCTCGGCGCATTTCTCTTTCTGCACCGCATGGCCGAAGCCGTTGAGGTCGAAACCGGCAGCGCACTCGTCGCCGACGATATGGCAGACAGTGCCGAAGGCGACGGAACCGAGTTGCCTCAAATCACCGATGACGGCGTCATGGTCTATCGGATTTCGGGCGCTTTCTTCTTCGGCGCGACGGCGACTGTCGGCGCCGTGCTCGACCGGATCGGCGCCCACCCGAAGACATTCGTGCTCGATTTCTCCGAGGTGCCGCTCGTCGACAGCACCGCCGCCAAATCCCTTGAAGGCTTCGTGAAGAAGCTCAACCGCGCAGGTACAACTGTCTACTTCACGTCAGCGAAGAAAAACATCCGCCGTGCATTGCTCCGCGCCGGCTTGCGAAAGCCGTTGATCCATTACGCGGCGCGGATCGAGGATGCGCTCGCCGCCGCTCGCGAGGAAGCGCCGGCGGGAAGATAAGGTCCGGCGGCCTTTATTCGCCGTCCTTCTCCTTCTTCTCGTCCTTGTTTTCGTCCTCGTCGGTCTCTTCCTCCTTGTGGGAGGTCATGCCCTTGAGCTTTGCAAAGACGCGGGCCTGCTCCTGTTCCGGTGTTTCTTCCGGAGCTTCTTCGGCGGCTTTCGGCGCCAGGATTTCGGCGGTCGCTGTAGACGCCGTCGTCTCGGAGGCGGGCAGCAGCGTGCCGGCCCTCTCGTGGTCGGTGTCGCCGTCTTTGTGCTCGCGCTCGGCGCGTTTCGCGGCCTTCTTTACCTCGGCGTCGAGGTCGATTTGCGAGCAAAGGCCGAGCGTCACAGGGTCCTGCGGCGTCAGCTGTGCCGAGTTCCAGTGCGTGCGGTCGCGGATCTGCGCGATGGTCGGCTTCGTCGTGCCGACCAGCCGCATGATCTGGCTGTCTTTGAGTTCCGGATGGTTCCGCAGGAGCCAGAGCACGGCGTTCGGCCGATCGTGACGGCGTGAGACGGGCGTATAGCGCGGGCCTTTGCGCGTTTGCGGCAGCGGCGGCAGCTGCACCTTGCTTTCGGCGAGATGCAACTTGTGAGACGAATCTTTCTCCGCGCGTGCAATCTCTTCGCGCGTCAGCTGCCCGTTTGTGACGGGGTCCATGCCCTTGATGCCTTGGGCCACCTCGCCATCAGCGATGCCTTTAACCTCAAGAGGATGCAAGCCGCAGAATTCCGCGATCTGGTCGAATGACAGCGCCGTATTTTCCACCAACCAAACGGCGGTGGCTTTCGGCATAAGGGGGCGGCGGTCGCTCATGGATAATCCTCTTTCGGTCTTCCGCGGGCGTCCGCGAAAGTCACTGCAAAGGTAAAATGAAGGGAATGGCCGCTTATAGCGCTTTCGCGCCAGCGGACGCAAGGCTCGATTGGGCGGTAACATGCAAGAACGCCGCAGCCGGAACGGCCGCCGCGGAGTTGCGGCCAGCGTTTATGAGGCGTTAGTGTCACGCCGACGGGTTCGGGGCCGCCTGGGCTTGGTAAATGCAACGAGGATAATTGGATGCTCGCGACAGCCGGTCGAACCAAATATTTCGAGGACTTAGAGGTCGGCCAGGAAGCCTCGATGTCGCGCATCGTCAGCGAGGCGGACATCGTCGCCTATGCGGCACTCTCGGGGGACTACAACCCGGTCCACCTCGACGCTGAGTACGCCGCCAAGACGATCTTCAAGGAGCGCATCGCCCACGGCATTCTGTCGGCGGGCTATATCTCTGCGATCTTCGGCATGAAACTGCCGGGACCCGGGGCCATCTACGTTTCGCAATCTCTGTTCTTCAAGGGGCCGGTGAAGATCGACGATCGCGTCGAGTCGCTCGTCCGTATCGTCGAGCTTATTCCCGAGAAGAAGCGGGCGCGTTTCGATTGCGTCTGTACTGTCGCGGGGAAGCCCGTGCTGACCGGCGAAGCCATCCTGATGGTTCCCTCTCGCCCGAAGTAAGGGCAGGATAGGCGCGAGAAATTCTTCAAGCAGCCTTGGAGATTGAAGGAACGCGCGGGGCATGCACGTTATCCAGAGCCACAAGCATGTGCCGCAGGAGTATCGCGGCGCGTCCGTCGCGATCGGCAACTTCGATGGCGTTCATCGCGGCCATCGTGCGCTGATCAGAGAAGCCAAGGCAGAAGCGCGAGCCAAGCGCGTGCCGTCGGCGGTGATGGTCTTTGAACCCCACCCGCGCGAGTTCTTTCAGCCGGATGAGGTGCAGTTCCGGCTGACGACGCTGAAGCGTAAGCTCGCGATTTTCGAGAAGCTCGGCGTCGACTTGGTCTTCGTCGAACCGTTTGATGCCGAGCTGGCAGGGCTTCCCGCTGAAGCCTTTATCGAGCGCGTTCTGGTCGCTGGCTTAGGCGCGACGCACGTCGTCATCGGCTACGATTTCTATTTCGGCCATAAGCGCGGCGGCAATCCCGAGCTGATGGTGCGGGCAGGGGAGGAGCTTGGCTTTGGCGTCACCGTCATGCCGCCGATTGCGGAAGATGGCGAAGTGTTTTCATCCTCCGCCGTTCGCCTGCATTTGGCACAGGGCGACGTCAAAGGCGTGACGCACATGCTTGGCGAGCCTTGGCGCGTGTCGGGCAAGGTCATCGGCGGCGCCAAGCGCGGAACCGGCATGGGCTTCCCGACAGCCAATCTGCCGATGCCCAAGGGTACGACCCTCGGCCACGGCATCTACGCAGTCCGGGCGCACCTCGACGGCATGGCCCACGATGCTGCGGCCTACCTCGGCACGCGCCCGACCTTCGATGATGGTCAGCCGGTGCTCGAGGTCTTCCTGTTCGATTTCAACGGTGACATCTACGGCCGCGAGATCGAAATCGAGTTCGTCGACTTTATCCGAGGCGACCGCCGGTTTCGCTCGGTCGAAGAGCTGGTGGCGCAGATGGAAGCCGATATCGCCCAGGCGAAAGCGGTATTGTCGGCTGGGTGATTTCAGAGGCGCCTGAGCGTCGCCTCAGGCTTGGTTGCGCTCGCGCTTTGCGGCCTTCGCGGCGCGCTTGGCTGCGTTCTTGGCCTTGCGCTGCTTGGCCTGGATCTGGCGGCGGCGGGAATCGGTCATCTGCATGGGTGTTCTCCGTTGTTTCGCCCCGCCTCTAGCACAAAAGATTGCGCGATAAAGACGAAAAAACCCGCAGCCATCGCCTGCGCTCGTTTGTCGGGGCGGGAGAGCCTTGTCAGTGCCGCCCCACCGGTCCGGCAAACGGGCTCCCCATGCCGCTTTGCTAAGGCGCGGCGCAGTTGCTAGAACGCCCGCTGATTTGAGCAGAAAGATCACCTGATGTCGAAAGACCAAAAGGCCGCCGCCAAACCGAGCGCCGCGGGAGCGCCCGGGGCCGACACAGCAGGCCGCGATTGGAGCAAAACTCTGTTTCTGCCGCAGACGGATTTTCCGATGCGCGCCGGATTGCCCGAGCTTGAGCCGAAGCTCCTGAAGCGCTGGGCCGAGATCGGTCTTTACGAAAAGCTGCGCGCCGAGTCGAAAGGCCGTGTGAAATTCACGCTGCACGACGGCCCGCCATACGCCAACGGCAACATCCACATCGGGCACGCGCTGAACAAGATCCTGAAGGATCTCGTCGTCAAATCGCAGCAGATGCTCGGCCACGATTCCAATTACGTGCCGGGCTGGGACTGCCACGGCCTGCCGATCGAATGGAAGATCGAGGAACAGTATCGCGCCAAGGGAAAAGAGAAGCCGAATTTCCTCGACCCTGTTGCGATCAATGCCTTCCGCGACGAATGCCGCAAGTTCGCGGCCCATTGGCTCGACGTGCAGCGCGAGGAATTCAAGCGGCTCGGCGTCATCGGCGACTGGGCGCACCCCTATTCGACGATGGCCTATAACGCCGAGGCGATCATCGCGCGCGAGTTGATGAAGTTTGCGGCGACGGGCCAGCTCTATCGCGGCTCGAAGCCCGTGATGTGGTCAGTCGTCGAGAAGACGGCGCTCGCGGAAGCCGAGGTCGAATACCAGGACCACCAGTCCGACATGATTTGGGTGAAGTTTCCGGTGAAGCCGTTGCCGGTCAACGAGGAACCGGCGGAAGAAGATATCCCGCCCGAGATCCATCCCGAGTTGACGCCGGAAAATCTGGTCGACGCCTCCGTCGTCATCTGGACGACGACGCCGTGGACGATCCCCGGCAACCGCGCGATCAGTTTTTCGTCGCGTATCGCTTACGGGCTCTACGAGGTCACGGCGGCGCCCGAAGGCAACTGGGCGAAGAAGGGCGACCGCTACATCCTGGCCGACAAGCTTGCCGCCGACGTGATGAAGACCGCAAAGGTCGAAGCTTACGAAAAGCGCTGGAGCGTAAACGCATTCGAGCTTAGCCATCTCGTTTGCGAGCATCCGCTGCGCGATCTGGGTTACACGTTCGATGTTCCGCTGCTCGACGGCGACCACGTCACCGATGATACCGGCACGGGCTTCGTTCATACCGCGCCTGGTCACGGCGCCGACGACTACAACATCTGGATCGCCAACCAGAAAAAGCTTCGCGATCGTCGCATCGACACGGAAATCCCGTTCACCGTCGATGCCGACGGCGTTCTGACGAAGGCCGCGCCGGGCTTCGAAGGCAAGCGCGTGCTCAAAGAGAATGGCGACAAAGGCGATGCCAACGACGCGGTCATCAAGGCGCTCGCAGAAGCGGGCAACATTATCGCGCGCGGACGCCTGAAGCATCAGTATCCGCATTCATGGCGTTCGAAAAAGCCGGTCATCTTCCGCAACACGCCGCAATGGTTCATCAGCATGGACCGTGCTCTTGCCGCGCTCGGCGGCCGGCTCCCCGAAGGGGAGTCGCCGAGCGCAAACAAAAGAGGACACAACGCCCCCACCCTTCGCCACATCGCACTCGACCAGATTAAGCGCGTCGAATGGGTGCCTGCTGCGGGCGAGAACCGCATCACCGGAATGATCGAGAACCGGCCCGACTGGGTCGTGTCGCGCCAGCGCGCCTGGGGCGTGCCGATCACCGTTTTCCGCAACGTCGAAACCGATCAGGTCATCCCTGGTCCTGATTTCGATAAGTCGGACGAACTTGCCGCGCGCATCGAAAAAGCATTTGCCGAAAAGGGTGCCGACGTCTGGTTCGAGGAGGGCGCGAAGGAACGCTTCCTGAAAGGGCTCGTGCCCGACAAGGATCTGCCGAAGTGGGAGCAGGTCAAGGACGTGCTCGACGTTTGGTTTGACTCAGGTTCGACGCACGCATTCACGCTCGAAGACCCGATTGCGTTCCCCGGCTTCAAAGGCCTGCGCCGCAAGCGGGACGGCGGCCAGGACCGCGTCATGTATCTCGAAGGCTCCGACCAGCATCGCGGCTGGTTCCATTCTTCGCTGCTTGAATCCTGCGGTACGCGCGGAGAAGCCCCCTACGACGTCGTGCTGACCCACGGCTTCGTCCTCGACGAGAAGGGGCAGAAG
>DASZVX010000143.1:0-5620 GCA_035547255.1 Hyphomicrobium sp. | reverse complement strand
GTCAACTACATCGGCGAGTTCGAGGATGCGCTTGCTGCGGAAGCACGCCGGCGCGATGCCGAGGGCCTCATTTGCGGCCATATCCATCATGCCAACGAACGCATGATCGACGGCATTCACTATCTCAACTGCGGCGACTGGGTCGAAAGCTGCACCGCGATCGGCGAGCGCTTCGACGGTCAATTCGAAATCATCCGCTGGAGAGAACAGCTCGGCCAGCGCGCCTCGCAAGCCACATCCGGCCGCTGGCTGATCGAGGCCGCATAAAGCCTTAAACGCCGCGCCGAAAAGTGGCGATGAATGGAGATCGGGAGTGAACGTATCCGCAAAAGTTTTTGAGCCGACCAGCATCGATCTGTTGAGCGAAGCGGTGCATCAGAACCGCGCGCTGAGCACTGCCGGCTTGCTCGAACGAACTTTCACTTTCGCCTTCCGCTCGATGGTCTATCCGCAAATCTGGGAAGATCCGCGCGCGGACATGGAAGCGCTCGAGCTCACGCCGCAGAGCCGCGTCATGACGATCGCGTCCGGCGGCTGCAACGTGATGAGCTATCTCACCGCCAATCCGGCGCGCATCACCGCGATCGACCTCAACCAGACGCACATCGCGCTTTTGAAGCTGAAGCTCGCGGCAGCCCAGCACCTTCCGAACCACGCGACGTTCTATCGGTTTTTCGGCTCCGCTGACGATCACCGCAACGTGCATCTCTATCGCGATCTCGTCGCGCCGCATCTCGATGCCGAAACGCGAGCCTATTGGGAAGGCCGGGATTTCACCGGACGGCGACGTATCTCCCGCTTTGCACGCAATTTCTATCGTTACGGGCTGCTCGGGCGCTTTATTACGAGCGGACACATCGTAGCTCGCATTCTCGGTGCCAATCCGAAGCGGATCCTCAGTGCGCAGACGGTCGAGGAGCAGCGCCAGATTTTCGCCCGCGAGATCGCACCGGCGTTCGATCATCCGTTGTTGCGCTGGATCACATCGAATCGCGCTTCGCTCTTCGGTCTGGGCATCCCTCCCGTTCAATACGATGCCCTGTCAGACGGTGGCACGCGCCCGATGGCGACCGTCCTGAAGGAGCGTGCGGAACGCCTCGCAACGGGTTTCGATCTCAAGGATAATTATTTCGCCTGGCAGGCGTTCGGCCGCCGTTATGCGCCGCAGGGCCAAGGCCCGTGTCCGCCTTATCTCGAAAAAGCGAATTACCTGGCGATCAAGACGCGGACCAACCGCGTGGCCGTCGTGCACGACAACATGATCCGCTTTTTGTCGAACGAACCGGCCGAAAGCCTCGATCGCTACGTGTTGCTCGACGCTCAAGACTGGATGGACGATGCAGCACTCAACGCGCTGTGGCGCGAGATCACGCGAACGGCGCGGCCTAGGGCGCGCGTCATCTTCCGCACGGCTGGCGAAGACAGCATCCTGCCGGGACGCGTTTCGAGCGCGCTCCTCGACCAATGGACTTACGATGCCGCTCGCTCGGCCGAGATTCACGCGAAGGACCGTTCCGCGATCTATGGCGGCTTCCATCTCTACGTAAAATCCGACTGACGGAGCGCCGATGTCAGACTCCGCTGCCGGCGCGATGGACGCCATCTATCGGCACCAGCGCTATATTTATGATCTGACGCGGCGACATTACCTTTTAGGGCGCGACCAGCTGATTGCCGACCTGGTGCCGCCGCCCGGTGGATCGATTCTTGAAATTGGCTGCGGCACGGCGCGCAATCTTATCTGTGCGGCACGCCGCTACCCCGGCGCCCGGCTGTTCGGCATCGACGTTTCGGAAGAGATGCTCAAGACAGCACGTGCTTCGATTGCACGAAGTCCTGCGCACAGCGCGATTCAAGTTGCACAAGCCGATGCGACGGCATTCTGCCCAGAGGCGCTGTTCGACCTGTCTTCATTCGACAGGATTTTCATTTCGTACGCGCTCTCGATGATACCGCCTTGGGAGGCCGTTCTCGATCAGGCAGCCGGCAAGCTGGCGCCAAACGGCACACTTCATGTCGTCGATTTCGGAACGATGGATGGTCTGCCTGGGATCGCACGGCGCGCGATGCATGCTTGGCTCGCGCACTTCAGCGTGACGCCGCGCCCCAATCTTCGAGCTGTCGTTCGCTCCGTCGCGGAACGCCACGCCCTTGGATCATCGTTTCATCAAGGCCGTTTCGGCTACGCGGCGCTCGCGAAAATCGGCCGCTGACGCAGGCGCACGGCACGGCCGAACATTCCCTAATGGTTGCTAGCTTACGTGCGGGCCGCGCATCAGCTGCAGCGCCGATTGGATTCGACGCCAATCTTCGACAAGACCCTTGTCGCCCCGTTCCTCGAGTTCGCGAACCATCTGAGCGGCTTCGGCCAAGGCCTTCGCGCCGTGAGCTTCATAGAGCTTGCGTGCGTGCGCTTGAATTTCGACAGCATCCATAGCTTCGCCTCTTGGTCACTATCCGATTATCATTCACTTTGGGGCGCGGGTTCGCAATACAAAGCCCTGGAAACAATATTTGATCGAGGCGCTTGAACGACGATCATCGTCGAAAGCCCGATCCCGTGGGGCTTTCGACGTGCTTCTGGCGGTCGTATCAGAACGAGACGCGTCTTATCAGGGCTTGGCGGCCGCTGCTTCAGGCTTGGCTTTTCCGGTGCCGTTGGCGACGATCTCAGCTACGAGGGCCTTATCCTCGGCTGGGATTTCTGCAGCGGCAGGCGCGTCCGCTGCAGCGGGCTCGGCCGATTCGGCTGCTGCCTCTGCGGCAGGGGCCGCCTCTGCTTCCGCTGGGCTTTCCGGTGCAGCTTCTGCTGGTGCGGTTTCTTCTGCTGCGGCTTCTGCAGGTGGGGCTTCTGCTGGTGCGGCTTCCGCGGGAGACTCCTCGGCTGAAGCCGCCTCTGCCGGGGCTGCTTCTGCTGCCTCTGCCGAAGCAGGCTCTTCTGCTGCGGGTTCCGACGCCGGTTCGGCCTCAGCGGGTGCGGCCTCCGTTGCGGCGGCTTCCGCAGGCGCAGCTTCCGAAGCGCTTGCATCAACCGCTGCTTCTTCCGCGGCTGCCGGCTCGGTTGCAGCTTCAGCAACAGGAGCCTCTTCCGTCACCGTCTCTACAGCCGCTGCCGGCTCAGACTCAGCCGCTGCCGGCTCTGCACTTGCTTCGGCGACTGCCTCTTCTGCTGCCGGTGCTGCTTCAGCAGCATCTTCATTCGCCGCCGCTGGAGCTTCCGCCGCCATTTCTTCTGCCGCCTGCTGTTCGGTCGCTTGCTCTTCAACAGGCGCCGCTTCAGCGGGCGCGAGCGCGGCAGCCAACTCGCCAATCGCTCGCTCGACGGCCTTCATGGCTTTGTAGTCCGAAGTCGCCTCAATGCGTGCTTGAACGCCTTGATGTAACTCCTTGAGCTTGGACAGAATATCTTCCGACATCTATTCTTCCCTTTCTTCTTTGGTTTTTGAGAAAAAGTTATCCCTTCATCAGCGCATGACTGTTCATGCGGATGCTCGACTTCAAATTTTCCAGTAATGCGCAAGAATAAATGTACAGGAATTATTGGCTCAGCCGAACAGGTGCGGCGAACTGTACACAGCTATAAATCTGTTGCAGTTGCTCCTCGAGTTTCAGTGACGGCGCAGACTGCAGAGTCCTGAACACAAGCGTACAAATGCAAAAAGCCCCGCATCGCTGCGGGGCTTTCTAATTTTGATGCGTGACGTGCGCTGGACTTAGAAGTCCATGCCGCCCATTCCGCCCATGCCGCCCGGAGCAGCGTGCGAATGACCGCCGTCCTTCTTCGGCACATCGGCGATCATCGCTTCCGTCGTGATCAGAAGACCCGAGACCGAAGCAGCATCCTGCAGCGCGCAACGCACGACCTTCGTCGGATCGATGACGCCCTGGGCATAGAGATCGCCGTACTCGTGGGACTGCGCATTGTAGCCGTACGCGTACTTCGAGTTCTCGAGGATCTTGCCGACGATGACCGAGCCATCCTCACCAGCGTTCGCAGAGATCTGGCGGGCCGGAGCCTGCAGGGCCTTGCGGACGATGTTGATGCCGACCTTCTGGTCGTCGTTTTCGGGCTTCAGCGTATCGAGCGACTTCGCAGCGCGGAGCAGCGCAACGCCGCCGCCAGGAACGATGCCTTCTTCGACGGCTGCGCGGGTCGCGTGCAGCGCGTCATCGACGCGGTCCTTGCGCTCCTTGACTTCGACTTCGGTCGCGCCGCCGACCTTGATGACAGCCACGCCGCCGGCGAGCTTTGCAAGACGTTCCTGGAGCTTCTCGCGATCGTAGTCGGAGGTCGTCTCTTCGATCTGCGCCTTGATCTGCTTCACGCGTGCTTCGATGTCGGCCTTCTTGCCCGAACCGTCGACGATCGTGGTGTTCTCCTTGTCGATCGTCACCTTCTTGGCGCGGCCGAGCATGTCGAGCGTCACGGTCTCAAGCTTGATGCCGAGATCTTCCGAGATCACCGTGCCGCCCGTCAGGACAGCGATGTCCTCGAGCATCGCCTTGCGGCGATCGCCGAAGCCCGGAGCCTTGACGGCAGCAACCTTGAGGCCACCGCGCAGCTTGTTGACGACGAGCGTCGCGAGCGCTTCGCCTTCGACGTCTTCGGCAATGATGAGAAGCGGCTTGCCCGACTGAACGACGGCTTCGAGAACCGGAAGCATCGCCTGCAGCCCCGAAAGCTTCTTCTCGTGGATGAGAATGTAGGGGCTCTCGAGCTCCGCGATCATCTTGTCGGCGTTGGTGATGAAGTACGGCGAGAGGTAGCCACGATCGAACTGCATGCCTTCGACGACATCGAGCTCGAAATCGAGGGTCTTGGATTCCTCGACCGTGATGACGCCTTCCGAACCGACCTTGTCCATCGCTTCGGCGATCTTCTTGCCGACGACTTCGTCGCCGTTGGCCGAGATCGTGCCGACCTGTGCGATCTGGTCTTTCGTGACCTTCTTCGAGTTCGTCTTCAGATCGTCGATGATCGTCTGAACAGCGAGATCGATGCCGCGCTTCAGATCCATCGGGTTGGAACCGGCCGCAACGGACTTCGCGCCTTCGCGAACGATGGCCTGAGCGAGAACGGTGGCCGTCGTGGTGCCGTCACCGGCGAGATCTGCGGTCTTGGACGCAACTTCGCGCAGCATCTGCGCGCCCATGTTCTCGAACTTGTCTTCGAGTTCGATTTCCTTGGCGACCGTCACGCCGTCCTTCGTAATGCGCGGCGCGCCGAAGGACTTCTCGATGACGACGTTGCGGCCCTTCGGACCGAGAGTCACCTTCACCGCGTTGGCGAGGATGTCGACGCCGCGGAGCATGCGCTCGCGAGCGTCTTGGGCGAACTTGACGTCTTTAGCTGCCATTTAAGCAACTCCTGAGTTTGGCTGAATGCTTCGGAGGGGAAATTGAATTAAGCGGCGGCCTTTTTCTTTGCCGAGACTTCGAGAACGCCGAGGATGTCGCTCTCCTTCATGATCAGAAGATCCTCACCGTCGATCTTCACTTCGCTGCCCGACCACTTGCCGAACAGCACGATGTCGCCGGGCTTCACGTCGAGCGCGGCGAGGGTGCCGGCTTCGTTGCGCAGGCCGGGGCCGACGGCGACCACCTCGCCCTGCTGCGGCTT
>DASZVX010000142.1:0-5111 GCA_035547255.1 Hyphomicrobium sp. | reverse complement strand
TTCTCCATCGAAGAAGTTTCGTGTCATCGTCGTGTCGGCCTCGTCGAGGAGGTGATAGGTGGACGTACCGTCCTGACCGACCGTCAGCTTGCCCAGTTGCTTATTCATCAAGAACCAGCTGCTTTTGCGAACCGCGACGCTATTCGGGTTCGAGCCGTCAGGAGTGTTCTGGTCCCACTTGCCGCCGTTACCGCCGAAGACGCCGAGCTCGAGAAGGTAACCCGCCGAGTTTTCCTTATCGATTTTAGCTTCACCGACAAACCGGACGCGAGACTGCTCGACGGGATTCGTTCCGACGTAAGCTCTGCGTTCGGTGCCATCATCCCAAAAAGCGATCTCTTCGCTCACCCACCCCCCTACGGTCAGGCTGACCCTTCGGTTACCTTTGCGTGCGGCAGTTGCTTCGAGTTCCGCTATGCGCTCTTCAAGATCGGCGCAGCAGTCACCCCCAAGGTCAGCAGCGGTTGCAGGTAGAGCCCATCCCCCGATCAGCGCACCCGATACGCCCAACAGCAAATTGCGTCGAAGCCCAAATCCCCATTTCATTATACGGGAACCCCATCTATTATAATGTCTTATTTCTATTTATAATTTTCCGTTTTATTCCCGCATTATTCGCTCGATTTTTTGGACTTTCTTATTTGTGTCAATCGAGGAATTAATTCGTTTGTTTTATCTGCTATATTGTCGTAGCTATCTTGCATCACACGGGCATCCTCATGCATGAACTGCGGCGCCCTCCTCTCAGAGACACGCCCCAGCGGTCCAATCTCGCCGTCCGTCGAAGGTGTTTTTTCGTGCACCGTTCCAAACGCTGCTCAGGTCGCCAACCGGTGGCCCTGAAGCTGACGCGTGCGCGACAGCCTGAACGCCGCAACTCTTTCTGCAGCTGCACGAAATTCCGCCGCACGCCTCACTCGTTCGAGCAATGCCAAGGCCTCCGGCCAGGGGCCAAATCCAGCCTCGGCATTGATGTGACCGGCGTCACCAAGGCTGATGAAGTCTGCCTTCCACAGGCGCGCCCAATGCGCTGCGCGCTCGGAGGTCATCCAAGGGTCGTTTGTGCTCGCAACAACGATGGCAGGAAATTCCAATGGCTTTGACGGAAGAAATTCCGCTATTCCGAATCTGTTTGGATCGGCGGGTGCAACGAGCAGGGCGCCACTGATTCGCTCCATGTGATCGCTTGCCGCCTGCACCGCAGCCAAGGCGCCGAAAGAATGGGCAACAATAAAAATGGAACCTGTTGCGCGTGTAATTTCACGACGAACCCTGCCCGACCAGTCCGGCAGATGCGGGTCGTTCCAGTCGCGTTGGGTTACGCGCAGACTGCCCGCCACGCGGTGCTCAAGCCAGGTCTGCCAGTGTGTCGGTCCGCTCGATTTCAGACCGGGTACAATTATGGTCGTCGGCATGGAATTCGTCCTTCATTGCTGTATTTGGGACCGCTTCGGTTGGCGACTGGCGCACTTTTCCCGAAGCGGCTTTAGTGCGGCTCCATCAGGGATGCGCACCGCTACACGTCTCTCGGCTCGGCATCATTCCACGCTCCGTGATCTGCTTCGTGCACTGCCCGGCCGGATGCCTGGACGGTTGGAGGAGTTCCTGCTCTTCGGACGAGCAGCGCACGAATTCTGGTGGTCCGTTCTGGATCAGCTCTTGTTGCCCGGCGTGTAGATCTGGTCGAAGATGCCGCCGTCAGCGAAGTGCGTGGCCTGCGCTTTCCCCCAGCCGCCGAACACATCATCGATGGTGAAGGTCTTTACCGGACCGAATTGGCTTGCGTACTTCTCGGCGATTTTCGGGTCGCGCGGACGATAGAAGTTCTGCGCCGCTATCTCCTGGCCCTCAGGGCTATAGAGATGCTTCAGATATTCCTCCGCGATCGCGCGCGTACCACGCTTGTCGACAACCTTGTCGACGATCGCAACGTTGGGTTCGGCGAGAATCGAGACGGACGGCGTGACGATCTCGAATTTATCGGAACCGAATTCCTTGAGAGACAAATAGGCTTCATTTTCCCAGGCAATCAGCACATCGCCGATGCCGCGCTCGACGAATGTCGTCGTCGATCCGCGTGCGCCAGAGTCGAGCACCTTCGTGTGCTTGTAAAGATCGGTGACGAATGCTTTTGCCTTGTCGTCGCTGCCGCCCGGCTGCTTCAGCGCATATCCCCAGGCCGCAAGGTAATTCCAGCGGGCGCCCCCCGATGTCTTGGGATTGGGCGTGACAATCTCGACGCCGTTTTTAATGAGATCGGGCCAATCCTTGATTCCCTTCGGATTCCCTTTGCGTACCAGGAACACGATCGTCGATGCATAGGGCGCCGAGTTATCGGGGAATTGCTTAATCCAGTCGGCTTTGACAAGGCCACTATTCTTGTGAATCGCGTCGACATCGGCCGCGAGTGCCAAAGTCACGATGTCGGCTTCTAGCCCGTCGATTACCGCGCGCGCCTGTTTGCCGGAACCTCCGTGCGACTGCCTGACGATGACGTTATCACCCGTCTTTTCCTTCCAGTACTTCGAGAATTCCTTGTCGTAGGCAGCGTAAAGTTCGCGTGTCGGATCGTAGGACACGTTGAGGAGCGTGATGTCTTTTGCGACTGCGGATGGGGTTGGGCCGGTGAGCCCGGCAATGCCGAGGCCGAATGCAGCGACGATCGCCGATCTGCGCGTCAGGGTCGTGAAGGGCATATCAACCTCTCAAGTTACGTTAACTTGAGAGTGACCCTATTGGCCGACCTCGCATCTGCGAACGAAGAAGAATTGCTGAGCTTATTCGTGTCTTCGCCAGCCCGCCATCACATTGCGGGCCGCTGGCGTCCCCTGAAATGGCAAACTACATCCAGCTTTCTGAATGTGATTTTGAACTCACCGACACTGCAAATTCAAAAATACTGAGAGCCCTGGCCTCGATGGAACCTTGATGGAAAACGACGGGCGCCAGACCCCGACGGTCCGAATCCAGCGCCCTTGAACGTCATTTCTTGCGCAGTTCAACGCTGTCGGCAGTGATCGTATAGCCCGCGTCTGCCAAGCCGGTGAACGCGACGGTCGTTTTGATCTTGCCTGTCACCGTGACGGGGTCGAACTGGCCGCCGACCTCAAAGCCCTTGTCCGTTTTCACATAGATGATCTGGTTGGCCGGAGGCGGAGGTACGTGAATGCATGCCCCTACGAACGGCACGAGAAGGAATTCCTTCACCGTCGTCGCATCGAAATCGAGCGGTACGACGTAGCCGCCGATCGACACGTCCTGACCGTCCAGTTCCGGAACGATAGCTGGCGGCCGATCGCTGCCGGGCTGATAGCGCTTAACCGACATGAACTTGCCTTCCGGCAGCGGCGGGGGCGGCGGAGCGCCATCCGGCATCGGCGTTGAGCCGCCGAAGAATGTCTTACCTCGCAGCGGTTCTGCAGGCATCGTCTTCGGCACGAGATCGGCCCACTTGAGCTGCCGCGGCACATCGGCCGCGAATGCCGACGCCGCTCCTGCGACCACTGACAGCAAAAGCGCGCCTTGCAGCCATCTTCTATATCCCGACATCATGTCCGCCTCCTCTCATAGCGGCTACGTTCGATCACGTTCTGACCATCATGCCGTCAGCGAGTGACAGGCGGTAAGCTCTGAGCGCCGGCAACAAACCAGCGACAAAGCCTGCGAGAACGATCAGTGCAAGTTTCACCCACTCATCGGCACGCGGCGGATCGATCGCGAGGCTCAATCCGTATGCGTGATCGATATATGGCCGCGCAAAATAGAGCCCGACGTAAAGCCCGATCGTGCCAAGGACGACTCCAGCAAGCGTCAGAAGGCCGCCCTCTGCAGCCAGCAAACCGAGCACGGTCGCCGGCGTGGCGCCGACGGATCGCAGAATTGCCATCTCGCGCCGACGTTCATTCAGCGTCGTCAGGATCATCGTCACCATGCCGAGGAGCGCAGTAACGACGACCATTGCCGACACAGCCGAAAGGGCCGTTTCCGCCGTGCCGATCAGACCCCAAAGCTCCTGCAACGCTACGCCCGGCATGATTGCCGACAGCGGCTCTTCCTCATAGTTGTTGATGGCCCGCTGGATTCTGAATGTCGCAAGCTTCGACTTGAGGCCAATCATTGCAGCCGTGATCGCCCTCGGCGTCAGATCCATTTTGCGAACTTCGTCCGGAGACACGCTTTGTCCGGGAACCGGTGCACCGTTTTGCCAGTCGATGTGAATGGCTTCGATCGCTTCGAGACTCACATGCACCGTGCGATCAATCGGCGTTCCCGTCTTGGCAAGAATGCCCGCGACGCGAAATGGCTTGTCCTCATGCTCGATAAAGGAAATGTCCCCAACACCGTGCGCGATGACAATCTTATCGCCGACTTTGTAGTGCAGCGCCTCCGCAACGTCCGATCCAATTACGGCGTCGAACAGATCCTTGAAAGGACCGCCTGCCGCAAACGTCATGCTCTGGCCGTGGCGAAACTTGTAATGCGTAAAATAGTCGGTGTTCGTGCCGAGCACGCGGAACCCGTGGTGACTATCGCCGAGCGAGAGCGGCACAATCCACGAGACTTCGGGCAGCTTGGCGATGTCCTGATAGCTTTTCCACGTCACGTTATTGGTCGCGTTGCCGATGCGGAAAACGGAATAGAGCAACAGGTTCAGGCTGCCGCTGCGCGCGCCAACGATCAGATCGGTGCCTGAAATCGTATCCGCGAAGCTTTGCTTGGCGCCGGTACGGACCTTTTCGACGCCGAGCAGCAGCATGACGCTGACGGCAATGGCAAGCACCGTCAAAAGCGCCGTCACCCAGCGATTGAAAAGCGATTGGAGAGCGAGGCGAACGATCATCATGAGAGCGCACCTCGCGTTGCGACGGCGATTTCATCGAGCCGCACGACGCGATCGAAGTAGCGGGCAAGCCCTTCGTCGTGGCTGACCATGATGACGCTCGCGCCTGCGGACGAGCTTTGCGCAAACAGCAATTTCAAGAATGCACTCTCGGTGTTCCGGTCGAGAGCGGATGTCGGCTCGTCCGCGACGATGATCTGCGGCGACCCGATTAACGCGCGCGCCGCTGCGACGCGCTGCTGTTGGCCGACGCTTAAGTTTGCCGCCCTCG
>DASZVX010000141.1:0-6691 GCA_035547255.1 Hyphomicrobium sp. | reverse complement strand
GCATACTCGATGACGGAGCCGGTGCCGCCCGCCGTGCCGATTTCGCCAATGATCGCCAGGATGATGTCCTTGGCGCCGACGCCTCTCGGCGCGACACCATCGACGGTGACGCGCATGTTCTTGGCTTTCTTCTGGATCAGGGTCTGCGTCGCGAGCACGTGCTCGACTTCGGAGGTGCCGATGCCGTGCGCCAAGGCGCCGAAAGCGCCGTGCGTCGAGGTGTGGCTGTCGCCGCAGACGATCGTCGTTCCCGGCAGCGTGAAGCCCTGCTCCGGTCCGACGACGTGAACGATGCCCTGCCGCTTGTCGAGTTCGTTGTAGTATTCGATGCCGAAGTCGCGGGCGTTTGCCGCCAGCGTTTCGACCTGGACGCGGCTCTGCTCGTCGGCAATGCCCTTCGTCCGGTCGGTCGTCGGAACGTTATGGTCGACGACGGCCAGCGTCTTCTGAGGCGCACGCACCTTGCGGCCCGTCATCCGCAGACCTTCGAACGCCTGCGGGCTCGTCACCTCATGAACGAGATGGCGGTCGATATAGAGCAGGCACGTCCCATCCGGCGACTGCTCAACCACGTGATCGTCAAATATCTTATCGTAAAGCGTTTTTGCCATGTGTTCAGGGCCTTAGCGGGCGTCGAATGGGTTGAAACCGTTTAGATAGCGTCAGACCGGCGTTTTCGCAAATCAGCCGTGGTCGCAGGTTCGATAAGGAAAGCTCGGATCTTCATCGCGGCCTGTTGATCTTGGATACCAGAAAGTCCCGCAAAAGCTGAACTTTCTTCGAAGACCTCAATTCCTCAGCATATGCGAAGATGAGGTTAAGCGACGGCTGCTCGATTTCTGCCAATACCGGCACGAGGTCCGATTGCCCGTCGCTCATGTAGTCCGGGATCATCCCGATCCCGATGCCGGCTTGGATCGCGTATTTGATCGCTACGACGCTGTTGACCCTGAGGGCGGCTTCCCGTGGCTGCGCCCCTTCGCGGCCCGCCGTTTCGATCCACGACATCGCGTCGAGGTGCTGCGCCGGGACCCCCGAATAGGCAATGATCCGGTGCTGGTCGAGGTCGGCCAAGGTCTTGGGCGTGCCATGCTTGCGAAGATATTGCGCGGACGCGAAGGCGCGAACGCGACTTTCAAACAGCGAGCGGCGGATCAGGTCGGCCTGTTCCGGCTCACGCGTCCAGATCGCGACGTCGGCAGCGCGCATGCCGATATCGACCTGATCGTCGTTGAGGATCAGCTCGACGCGAATTTCGGGATAGAGTTCGCCGAACTCCTGCAGCCGCGGCGTCAGCCAGATCGTGCCGAAGCCGATCGGTGCCGTGACGCGAAGATCGCCCGACGGTTTCGAGGTCGAATCCGACAACAGTGTTTCCGCCGTCTGCAGCTTGGCGAATACTTCCGCGACGGTGCGGTTCAAGAGCTCGCCCTGTTCGGTCAGAACCAAACCGCGCGCGTGACGATGGAACAGCGTGACTTTGAGGTTGGCTTCGAGCGCCGAAATCTGGCGGCTGACGGCAGACTGGCTCATGTGCAGCTGCTCGCCGGCGTGCGTAAAACTGCCGGCCTCCGCCGCCGCGTGAAAGATACGCAGTTTGTCCCAATCCATTTTCAACGCTTTCAGTGATTGGCCATGTTGCGCCAGATCGGGCGGCCTGAGCGGCGCCGAAGTCTAGCGAAACCCCGTTACGTTGCAATGCAGTGCTGGTGGATCAACGAATTATTCGGCAGCGTCCGCCTGAGCTTCGACTTTGGCCAGATAGCGTTCGGCTTCGAGAGCCGCCATGCACCCCATGCCGGCCGCCGTCACCGCCTGACGGAAAACCTCATCCTTGACGTCACCGGCCGCAAAAACTCCCGGTATGGCCGTCGCGGTCGAATCCGGTGCCGTAATCAGATAGCCGGACGGCGTCATCTCAAGCTGGCCTTTGAACAGCTCGGTCGCCGGGGCATGGCCGATGGCAACGAAAAAGCCGTCCGTCGCGATTTCAGATTTGGCGCCGGTCTTCACGTTTTTCAGGACGACTCCGGTCACCGATTTCGGCGATTGCGTGCCGACGACTTCTTCGACGACGCTGTCCCAGATGACCTCGATCTTCGGGTTCTTGAAAAGGCGCTCCTGCAGGATCTTTTCGGCGCGCAGGAAATCGCGGCGATGAATGAGCGTCACCTTGTTCGCGAAGTTCGTCAGGAACAGCGCTTCCTCGACGGCCGTGTTGCCGCCGCCAACGACCACGACGTTTTTGCCCTTGTAGAAAAAGCCGTCGCAGGTGGCGCAGGCTGAAACGCCGTGGCCCTGGAAGTGGGCCTCGGATGGGAGATCGAGCCAGCGGGCCTGTGCGCCGGTGCAGATGATCAGCGTATCGCAGGTGTAGGTATCGCCGCTGTCGCCTTCGAGCCGGATGGGGCGAGCACGCAGCTCGACCTTGTTGATGTGGTCCATCACGATCTTGGTACCGACATGTTCGGCCTGGGCCTGCATCTGTTCCATCAGCCAGGGGCCTTGGATCGGCTCGGCGAACCCCGGATAGTTTTCGACGTCGGTCGTAATGGTCAGCTGGCCACCGGGCTGCGAGCCTTGGATGAGGGTCGGCGCAAGCATGGCGCGGGCGGCGTAAATGGCCGCGGTGTAGCCGGCAGGGCCGGAGCCGAGGACGATCACCTTGGAATGGTGGGGTTTCTTGGTCATGATTCAAAGCTCCGGGAAGGGCTGATAATTAGGGGACCGGGGAGCGGAACGTCAATGACAGGCGGGGCAACCCGCGGCAATACGGGCATCTGGGAGGGTTCTAAGGGCCCGACTCTCCGGCTTTCCGGGCAAAATCGAGGGGAATCGCTCGCGTGGACCAGGCCAAAACGCCGTCGGCGCTCAGCATGGCTGAGCGAATCAAGGCCATTCTGATCGGCTCCTCGGGCAATCTGGTCGAGTGGTACGATTTCTACGTCTATGCGGCGTTCTCCCTCTACTTCGCCAAGGCCTTCTTTCCAGCGGGCGATCAGACGGCGCAGCTCCTGAATACGGCGGCCATTTTTGCGGTCGGCTTCCTGATGCGCCCGATCGGGGCCTGGTTGTTCGGGCGCATGGCCGACCGGCACGGCCGGCGGGTGGCGCTGACAATGTCCGTGCTGCTCATGTGCTTCGGATCGGCGCTGGTCGCGGTCACACCTGTTTACGCGACGATCGGTATTGCGGCGCCCGTCATCCTGCTGCTGGCGCGCATGATCCAAGGCCTGAGCCTCGGCGGCGAGTATGGCACGAGCGCGACCTACCTCTCCGAAATGGCAACGGCGGATCGCCGCGGTTTCTATTCGAGCTTCCAGTATGTGACGCTGATCGGCGGGCAGCTCGCCGCGATGCTGGTGCTCGTCGTCCTGCAGAAGTTCGTGCTGACGCCTGCCGAGCTTGACGCTTGGGGCTGGCGCATTCCGTTCGTGATCGGGGCCGGACTTGCGGTCATCGCATACGTCATGCGGCGCGACATGCACGAGACGGAAGCGTTCCGTCGGGCGACGCGGCGGGAAGGCTCGCTCAGAGCGCTGTCGGCGCATCCGCGCGAGGTTGCCATCGTCGTCGGACTGACGCTCGGCGGCACGCTGGCGTTCTATACCTACACGACCTACATGCAGAAATTTCTGGTCAACACGTCGGGGTTCTCGAAGGATACCGCGACGCTGATCTCCGCGTCGGCGCTGTTCATCTACATGCTGCTGCAGCCGGTTGTCGGCGGGATATCCGATGTCATCGGGCGACGTCCGGTGCTGATCGCGTTCGGTGTTCTTGGAGTGGCGTGCACGGTGCCGTTGCTCACAGCACTTCAGGCAACGAAGGACCCGTTCGCGGCTTTCGCCTTGATCGTCGCGGGCTTGGCTATCGTGTCGTGCTACACGGCGATCAATGCCGTCGTGAAGGCAGAACTCTTTCCGACGTCGGTGCGTGCGCTGGGTGTCGGGTTGCCCTATGCGCTGACGGTCGCACTTTTTGGCGGCACGGCGGAATACGTGGCGCTTTGGCTCAAGCAAGCCGGCCGCGAGACGGACTTCTATTGGTACGTCACGGCCTGCATCGGGGTTTCTCTCATCGTCTATGCGACGATGCGTGATACGCGCGATGAGAGTGCGATCGACACGAGCGGAAGCGATTAAATCAGCCGCAGCGATTTCAGGCTTGCGTGGCCGTTGCGGCCGACGATGATGTGATCGTGGACGGTGACGCCAAGGGGTTTCGCGGCATCGATGATCTGTTTGGTCACGTCGATATCGGCGCGTGAGGGCGTCGGATCGCCCGACGGATGATTGTGCACGAGAATGATCGCGGTCGCCGACAATTCGAGTGCACGCTTCACGACCTCGCGCACATAGACGGGGGTATGGTCGACCGTTCCGCGTCCTTGGACTTCGTCCGCAATGAGCGCGTTCTTCTTGTCGAGGAAGAGAATGCGAAAATGTTCGCGGTCTTCGAAGCCCTGGGCGAGGCGCAAGTAATCGAGCACACCGCTCCAGGATGAGAGCGCCGGGCGCGATTGGATCTGGCCCTTGGTCAGACGTTCGGCCGCCGTCTTGATCAGCTTCAATTCCTGGACGGCGCGGTCGCCAACGCCTTCGATCTCCTTGAGACGTTCCGCAGGGGCCGATACGACTTCTGCGAACGAGCCAAAGCGGGCGAGCAGACGTTTCGCAATGGGCTTCGTGTCGATGCGCGGGAAGGCCCGAAACAAAATCATTTCGAGGAGTTCGTAATCGGGCACCGCGTCCGCGCCGCCGTTCGTAAAGCGGTCGCGCAGGCGCTGGCGATGACCGGCCTTGTCGTCGGGGATGGTCTTCGTTTTGACGGCACCGCCAAACAGCGCGCCCTGTTCCGCGGCACTTGCCTTATCGTCGCCAGACCCGTTGGAATGCGACATCGGCTCGTCCGATCAAGCCGCGGCGCGAAGATCGTAGGGCGGGAAGTGCAGACCGGCGGGCGAGGTCGTGAAAATCTCGCAGCCCGTTTCGGTGACGCCAACCGTGTGCTCGAACTGTGCAGAGAGTTCGCGATCGCGCGTAACGGCCGTCCAGCCGTCGGCAAGAATTTTGACGTGCGGCTTCCCGAGATTGATCATCGGCTCGATCGTGAAGAGCATGCCCGGCTCTAGGATTACGCCTTCTCCGGGTTCGCCGTAATGCAGGACGTTGGGCCGATCGTGAAAGACCCGGCCAAGGCCGTGGCCGCAGAAATCGCGGACGACGCTGCAACGCTCGGACTCGGCGAACGTCTGGATCGCGGCGCCGATGTCGCCGGTCGTGTTGCCCGGCTTAACGGCCGCGATGCCGCGCATCAGGGATTCGTAGGTCACATCCATCAGCCGCTCGGCGCGCCGCGAAACTTCTCCGACGGGATACATGCGGCTCGTGTCCCCATGCCACCCGTCGACGATCAGGGTCACGTCGATGTTGACGATATCGCCGACGCGCAGGGGTTTGTCGTTTGGCATGCCGTGGCAAACGACGTGGTTGACCGAGGTGCAGGTCGAATAGCGGTAGCCGCGATAGTTCAATGTGGCGGGCAGTGCGCCGTGATCGAGAGCAAAGGCGAGAACAAGATCGTCGATCTCTTTGGTTGTCACGCCCGGCTTTACCACCGGCACCAGCATATCCAACGCCTCGGCCGCCAAGCGGCCTGCCTTGCGCATTGCAGCAAAAGCGTCGGCGTCATGCAGCGGGATTTTGCCGTCACGGCTGGTGACCTTGTTTACTTCTACGTTGGACATGTTGCTCCGAACAGGAACTTATGTGGCTCAGGTTATAATTTAGTGCCAAAATATCCCGTCGCAAAAGAGCGCCTTGCTAACGGCGCCGTGACCACAGGAGGAAGCGATGATCCATTTCCGTGCCCCTCTCCTTGGAGGGGTCTGTTGCATCGGGCTGATGTTTCAGTTTGCCAGCGTTGATATAGTGCATGCGGCGACCACGGTCGAGATGCCGGGCGCTCGTGACGCTGCCCTTACGCCGACCGTCGAGAGCGCCATGCCGGCGCTACTGGCCGACGAGGCAACCATCAACTACGGCTACGAAACGGCCGAAGACGCGATGGAGACTGCGGAGGATGATTCCGCGTCACCGGAAAGTCCTGCGTGGGCCGCTCCGGCGAAGATGAATCCCGATTATGCGACGGACGAATCCGCTGCGCCTGCGGCGCCTTCAGAGAGCAATACGGAGGCTGCCCCGACACAGACGGCCGAAGAAGCCGCTCCACCTCCGACGGGCGGGCAGGCGACAACGGAATATTATGGCAATAGCCAAACACCGAACAATCCCGCGTGGGCTGCCCCGGCGGCGATGAATCCGGACTACACGAACGAGCCCGCGGCGCCGGCCGAGCAGGCTCAACCGGCCGCGACCGAGGCTCCTGCGCAGACGGCCGAAGAAGCTGCTCCGCCTCCGACGGGTGGTCAGGCGACGACGGAGTATTATGGCAATAGCCAAACGGCGAACAATCCGGCGTGGGCTGCTCCGGCGGCGATGAACCCGGACTACACGAACGAGCCCGCGGCGCCGGCCGAGCAGGCTCAGCCGGCCGCGACCGAGGCTCCTGCGCAGACGGCCGAAGAAGCTGCTCCGCCTCCGACGGGTGGTCAGGCGACGACGGAGTATTATGGCAATAGCCAAACGGCGAACAATCCGGCGTGGGCTGCTCCGGCGGCGATGAACCC
>DASZVX010000140.1:0-3308 GCA_035547255.1 Hyphomicrobium sp. | reverse complement strand
GTTTGGAGCATTTCGACGAGCACACCGCCCGAACCCGAAGGGTAGCGCTCGGATTCAACGGCGCTGATCTGCTCCGACATTCAAAACTCCCCTCGCGTCGCGTTTTAACCCCGAAGAACGCCCGAACCCGGCAGTTTGTTCCATTGCCCTGCAGGCGCTCTCGACCGTTCCCGCCGTTTATGATGACCGGTTCGGTAATAAGCATGATCGGCTGAGACGCGGTCATCGAACCGCCGGTCTGCCGAGACCGTGAAGAAACTGCCGCAGCAAGCAGAACGAACAAGGTGGCCAAAGATTGGCTGACGCAAACGCGCTATCGGCCTGACGAGCTTTTGACGGCGTCTTCATCGTCCGGCACAGCTTCGCCTGGGAGCTGACCGGTCATTTCCTCAAGAAGCCGATTGCGGGCGCGGTTGACGCGGCTTTTCATCGTCCCGACCGCGCAGCCGCATACGCGGGCCGCATCCTCGTACGAGAAGCCTTCCGCGGTAATGAGCAGCAGAGCCTCGCGATGGTCGGGCGAGAGCCGCATCAGCGCTTTCTGCATGTCGTCGAATTCAAGATGGGTAAGCTGCGGTGGCGGCACGCTGGCATTCATCGCCGCATGATCCTCATCGAGCTCTTCACGCTGGGATTTCCGATAGTACGTGAAATAGGTGTTGCGGAGGATAGTGAACAGCCACGCCTTGAGGTTCGAATCTGGCACGAAGGAGTCTTTGTGCGTCCAGGCTTTAAGCAAGGTTTCCTGGACAAGATCGTTCGACAGCTGCGCGTCGCCGCTCAGCGAATGTGCAAAGGCCCTAAGATTTGGGATCGCCTCGATCAGCGAGTCCCCGAAACTCTTAGTTTCCGTCACTTCTGCTGCTCCTTGGCCTCGAGCTTGCGGACAAGTTCGAGGAGGTCGTCGGGAACGGGCTCCTGGGCGATGGTGTCATACATCGCCCGCATGCGCTGACCGATGAGCTGCGCGGCAAATCCGGGAAGCTGCGGAAGAGGGCCTTTTGCGGCCTCGGGTTCTGGCTGACCTTCCGGTTCCGGAAAGTCGCCGTCCGTTCTCTTGCAATCCTCGGGTGCGTCGAGGCGATGCTGCATGACGTGATCTTGAGCCCTGTTGAAGATTGCGACCGGCCCCGATTGAGACAAACTCCTGTAACATTGTCAGCAGGGGGGCTCGTCTGCCGAACGTGGCACAAGAGATTTTGTTCCGGGTGGGAACCATCTCTTTCACAGGTTCGTTGTTGTTCCGGTACAGATTGGCCATCGCGGAGGTTGCGCGGGCGGCATTGCCGCTCGCCAAGGATGAGTTTACTCATCCGCTTGGCTTGGGAGGTCCAAAGCTATGTCGATTGCGCAGACAATACGCGTGCACTTGCCTTATTTACGGCGGTTCGCACGGACCTTGACCGGCGCACAGCAGACGGGCGACGCCTACGTTGCGACGCTTCTCGAAAGTCTGGTTTCAACGCCGTCGGACTTCCCGACGAACATGCCGCCGCGCATGGCGCTCTATCACCTGTTCCTGAAGGTCTGGAATTCGGTCCGGCTCGATTCGAACGGCGGCGACGAAGTGACCAGCGCGCTTGTCGCGGCCCAGCGGAAAATAAACTCGATCAGCTCGCTGCCCCGGCAAGCGTTCCTGCTGGTTGCGGTTGAAGGCTTCACCTCGGCCGAGACGGCAGCCATTCTCGAAGTCACCGAACCCGACGTGGAGAAGCTTCTTGAAGTTGCCGGACAGGAAATTGCTCATCAGGTCGCGACCAACGTTCTCATCATCGAGGACGAATTGCTGATCGCGATGGACCTTGAAACCATCGTCACCAGCCTCGGCCATTCCGTGCAGGAAGTGGCAACCACGAAAAACGAAGCGCTCGCGGCTGTGAAACGCAACAAGCCGGGGCTTATCCTTGCCGATGTTAAGCTTGCCGATGGCAGCAGCGGTCTTGAAGCGGCGAAGGAGATCGTTGCCGAAGACGAGGTTCCGATCATCTTCATCACGGCCTATCCCGAAAAGGTCCTGACCGGCGAACGCCCGGAGCCGACCTTCCTCATTTCAAAGCCGTTTCAGCGCGACACCGTCATGGCGATCATCAGCCAGGCGCTGTTTTTCGACACCAAGGCCCATCCTCGGACTGCCGCCGCCTGATATCTAAAGCCGGCGCTCCGAGTCTGGATATACAATCCAGGCAGCCGGAGCCCTTCCGGCCAGACTTTTTCCCATAGTAATAAAGTAACGCGCTTGTGAAGCCGGGTGTCCCGGCTTTTTCGTATGAGCGTTGGGACTGACAAAAAAACTTGGGAGTGAAGCGCAATGAAATTGGCACAGGGTCCTGTCTTCGCCGGACTGATTGCCGGACTGCTCGTGGGAACGCTTGGCGCCGTCACCGCCGCCAACGCGGCCAGCATTGCCGTCGGCAAAAAGCTGGAGCTCAAGGTCGACCCGGCAAAGATGAAAGAAGAGCGCGATCGTCTCTGGGCCAAGTACGGAGGATGGTGCGCGATCCAGGATTGGCATCCGGCTATCGCGAAATGCGAGGAGACCACCGAGGGCGACGCCAAGGTCCGCATCCTGACGCTAAAGGGCGGCGGCACGATCAAGGAAAAGCTGCTCGACGTGAAGCCGAACTTCTACCGCTATGAAATTCTCGAAAGCCCGCTGCCGGTCAAAAATTATCAGGCGCAGTTTGCCCTGACGCCGGATGACGACGACGAGGATGAAATCAATTTCGCTTGGTCCGCCGTATTCGATCCCGCGGACGGTAAGACCGACAAGGAATCCCGCGACGTGATCGACGGCATCTTCAAGGCCGGTCTCGACAACATCAAGAAAACGGCGGGCACCAAGCCTGACGATGACGACGACAAGAAATAAGCGTCACGCGAAACGGTTAAAAAGGCGCCGCGCAATCGGCGCCTTTTTTCTTTTCCTCGCTCGTCGAGCGATCATGCCTTCAGCGTTTCGATCGCGAGACGGATGAGGTCTGCGGTCCGGTCGACGCCGAGCTTCACCTTCATCTGCGTGCAGATGTTGGCGACGGTCTTGTAAGCGATCCCGAGACTTTCGGAGATCGCCGTCATGCTCTTGCCCTGTCCGAGCATCCGAAGAATCTCGACCTCGCGGATCGACAGCGATTGCAGCGGATCGTCCGACGAAATCTGGCTCACCGCAATGCGCGACGCGAGATCTCTGTCGATGTACTGCTCGCCGGCGCGCACCTTGCGGATCGCCGCGATCAGTTCTTCGACCGGCGCGCTTTTGCTGACGTAACCCCGCGCTCCGCCGCGCAGTGCGCGAACGGCATAGATCGGCT
>DASZVX010000139.1:0-74394 GCA_035547255.1 Hyphomicrobium sp. | reverse complement strand
CGATACGCGGATTATTCGAAGCGTGTTACGAATGCCGGCACGTTCGAGGGTACGGATTTCGTCGATGGTGAAGTTCCTTCGCTTCTGACGGCGCGCGCATCGCTGGTTTACAAGATCGGCCGTTCGGAGATCGCCAACCCTGGTAGCGAGGTCGACGATACGCAGGGGCCGAAGTACATCAGTTACGCAGGTATCGACGGTGCAAATCATGCGTGGGATTTCTATTCCGGCGCCCTCGCTAAGCTGAACGGCGGTTTCTATACCAACGGTTTCGTCCTTCGCTCGGAAGGTGTCATCGCCGACTACGATTACAGAGCGTCGGGCGCCCCCTTTACGCCTGATCCGGCTGCATCAGCACCTGCCGGCACGAGGATCGATGCGAGAGACCGTTCGCTCGATGTGATGCTCGGTTATCAGTGGGTCCAGAACAACTGGAGCGCGACCGCGTATATCGGCTACGAAGTGCGTGACGTGCATCTGTCTCCGAATGACATGAACAATGACGTTCGCGGCACCGACTCGGGCCTGAAGGTAGCCTTCGAGCTCGAAACAGATGACGAAAGCACCGATCCTTTCTACGGGGATTTCGAAACCAGCTATTCGATGGCCTTTAATTCTTACTGGGCGCAGGGGCGTATCGGCTACAACTTCCAGAACAGCTTCCAGCAGCTGTTCAAGGCCGAAAGCGTCATCTTCGGACCTGAAGCCTCGGTGCTCGATGATGACGGAGACGTTGCGACGCGCGTCGGCGCCTTCACCACGTTGCGCTATCATGTGACGCCGAAAATTCCGATGCGCTTGACGTTCGACGTCGGCAATCAGTTCGTCAGCGGCAGTGGCGAGTCCAGAAACGGCGGCGAAGGCATCTACGGCGGGGCAATGGTCCGCTTCGACTACTAACGCACGCCGCCGGACCTAAGCGGTGGTTTATTAAACGCTCTCGTTCTTCGAGCGAGAGCGTTTTGCTTTAGCTCGTGCGTACAGAGCGCGAAACCCGCCGCTATGACTCAGTAACGCATATTTTCACATATGAATCATACAGTTTTGTGCGGGTATCGCCGTAAATGAATCCCGCCCCTGACGTTCGCTTTCGTATTGGTCATCGACCGACGGGGGCGGTTTCGCATGCATACGAAGGAGCTGGCACGGGCGCTACGCGTGTTTGCCAGTATTGCTGAATTCGATCGTTCACAGGAGCTTCATCGCTTTGCGGCATTCCTCGAACGCGGAAGGAATGAGACGATCGCGGCCCGACTAAAGCGTTCTACGCTGTCGACGCATTACCCGCATCGACTGAAAGAGTCGCTTGAAGCCATAGAAATCGGTTTGCGGGCAGCCGGTGCAATCAAGCCGAGCATTGCTCTCTCCGGAATTCAAAGACTGTTCGCCGGGCAGCACGGCGCAACGGTTGATAGTTTTCTCGCGGAGGTCTCGGTGCCACCGCAACAGCCTAACGCCAACATGCGGCGTTTCAAATCAGCCAACGCGAGCCTGGCGAAAAGTATGTGCTCGGATCTTGTCGCGACGGCCAACGATGCTCCCGCCTTTGATGCATGCCTGGCGGAGCTGGCTTCGTCTGCTCCGGCGGGTACCGCGACCTGGACGCTTGTTGCCAATCAATTCATCGGGAATCGAAGAGCTTACCGTGATCGCAAAGCGGCAATACGGGCAATCAAGACATACTTCGACGGCGTCGAGGCAGAGCGGAATGAACGTCTATCGCAAGGCGCCGCAATCGGGGTCAAATGAATACGTCGGGACGACCTAGGACGGACACGCGGCGGTAATTGCTGTGACACAGCGCGTGTCATAAGCGTTACAATCCTGCAGCGATATCGACATGCCACTAATATATCCGCTATCGATCACTGGCTGGCGGGTTTGAAGCGGGCACGGGACGATGGCGGGAGAGCATGTCGGCGATGAGCCGAGCAAGAACCATACGATCGACGCGCGACAGGGTCTGACTGGCGGCGGTCTGCTCGCGGTTACGCTCCTAATTTTAGCCGGCGCCATTGTTCTTTTCTGGCTATTTCCAGGTCTCGATCTCTGGGCATCCCGACTTCTTTACAAAGGCAATCACGAATTCGTCGGCAGTCATTCGGCCGTCCTGAGCGTTGTGCGTGCTTTCTTCAATGCTACATTTGCGCTGACAAGCGTCGTAGCGGCTCTAGGCTTGACCATTGCTTTCCGGTCGGGTCGCAGCTGGCTCAGTCTTCCCTTTTATACGTGGCTGTTTTTGGCGATCTGTTTGGGCGTTGGCCCCGGAATTGTCGCCAACCTGGGTTTGAAAGATCATTGGGATCGCGCACGCCCACATAATGTCATGGAATTTGGCGGTACAAAAAAATTCAGTTCGCCAATACATCCTTCCGATCAATGCGAAAGCCACTGTTCGTTCGTATCGGGAGAAGCATCGTCGATATTCGTTATCTTCTTCGCCGCTGCCCTGATGTTTAGAAGACGGTCTCGAACACTGATTGCACTTGGCGTTGTGCTCGGCTGCGCCACGGGATTTGTCCGCATGGCTCAGGGCGCCCATTTTCTTTCCGACGTTGTGTTTGCGGGGATTCTGATGGCATTCACGGTCGCCGTCATCGAACTCATTTTCGGCTTGGTTATGCCCGAGTCCCGTTCCAGCCCACAAGATTGAACTCCAACACAGCGGTCTCGAGGCTTATGCGCTTCCAACGTCGCGACGCTCGGGAAACGTCACTTCGACGATCAGGCCCGGATTGTTATCGGCAAGCGTGACGGCGGCGCCATGGAGTTCCGCAATCGCCAACACGAGGCTCAAACCAAGTCCACTGCCCCTGGTTGAGCGACTTTTCTCCAAGCGATAAAGTCGTCTGAATACTTTTTCGCGTTCTTCGGCAGGTATTCCGGCGCCGGTGTCTCGAACCTTCACATTGGGGCGTCCATCTTCGTCGGTCAGCTCGACGCGGATCTCCGTGCCCGAAGGGCAATGCACGATCGCGTTCTCAATCAAATTGATGAAGAGCTGGTTGAGGAGCTTCCGATCTCCTCGGACGATAACCGGCGGCGAACTATTGATCGACCCGATCAATCGATGGTTCCGTTCGTCTGCAACGGCTTCCAGCGCGTCAACGATATTGATGAGTAAGCTGTTGAGCTCGACATCGACGAATTTTGTCTTCCGTGCTCCCGCCTCGATTTCCGAAATTCTGAGCAAGGCATCAAATGTTTCGGAAATCCCGTCAATTTCCTGCACGGTTTCTTCGACAGCCGATTGATACATAGCCAAATCGGAGCGCTTGGTTTGAACGACTTCGAGCTTCTGCCGCATACGGGCGATGGGCGTTCTTAGGTCATGTGCGATGTCGGTGGAGACCTGTCTCAAGTTAGCGATGAGCGCTTGTAATCGATCGAGCGTGGCATTTATCAACGCCGCAACATGATCAAGGTCATCGGCAGACGGGCTGCGAGGCACACGGGCTTCCAATTTTCCGGATGCCACAGCGCCAAGCACTCCTTCCATCCTTGCGATGCGCTTTTGTGCGCTCAGGCCGAGGATATAGCCGCCCGCAATTGCGGATAGCATCGACAGTCCAATTCCCCAGAGAAGTCCTTTGAGGAGGAGGTGCTGCGCGTCGTTGATATCTCCGTTGCCGTCTCCGACGAAGAGAGCGCCGTTCTTCACGGGTGTCCATCTTCCGACCACCGCAGTGCTCGCGCGTGGGACCGTCCATGAGCCGATCAATGGCAGTTCATTCCACGCAATTGTCTTCCAGCCGGGGAATCGTGGGATCACCTTGATGTTGCCGGCCACATACCGGTCAGAGGTATCCGTCAGCAGGTAAATATCTTCGTTCGACTGTGCAACCTGCGCGTGGCGGTTAACCATCGCAGCGAGTCCCTCGAACCCGCCGCTGACTTCCACGTCTGCCAAAGTTTGGCGTACCTCGTTGACATGAGCTTTGAGATTTTCGTTGAGTTGCTCGCTGATGACGAAGAACAGAACCGAAAATATCACGAGGTTTGTCAGTGAAATGATCACCGCGACAAGTGCCGCCAAACGGAACGCTGTGCGCTGTGTCAGCCTAGTCTTTATCATCGATACGATAGCCAAGCCCTCGCACTGTGCGTATCAGCGGTATGTCCCCCGGGCGATCTATTTTGAGCCGTAGCCGGCTAACGTTGGTTTGAACAATGGATGTTTTGGGGTCCAACTCCAAGTCCCAAACCTGCTCGAGTAGCATTGTACGCGTGACGACCCGGCCACGATTGCGCAACAGGACCTCGAGCATCCGAAATTCGCGTGGCTGCAAATGGATGATCTCGCCCGCTCGTTTGACCTCCCGCCGGATCAAGTTAACTTCAAGATCCGCAATCTTGAACAAAAATTCCTCGTACGATGACGGCGGACGTCGTCCGAGAGCCGTTACTCGCGCGACGAGTTCTCCGAGGGCAAAGGGTTTTACAAGGTAGTCATCGGCGCCGCTCTCGAAACCCTCAATTCGATCTTCGATTCCACCGACGGCGGTTAGAAAAAGGATTGCCGATGTAACATTCATCGACCGTAGGCGTTGGACGATAGACAGTCCGTCCAGCCCGGGGAGCATTCGGTCAATGACCAGAACGTCGAAGCCGCCGACCGCTGCATGCTTGAGGCCGCTTTCGCCGTTGTTGGAGATCTCGACGTTGTGGCCGTGCTCCACGAGGCTTTGCTTGACGAGGCGCGCAGTCTGCTCGTCGTCTTCTATTATCAGGATATACATTGGCGTTGATCAAGCATGAAATCTTTCTTGGTTCTATTCACGTACAACTACTGCTGCCTTCGATAAACGGCGAAGCCTTTCCAAAACAGCTGCGCTTCGAGCTCAGAATTAACGGCTTCCCGTTCTTGAGGGGGAAGCCGTGTGCGGGTCGCGATGACCTCAAAGCCATAAGCGGCGAGACTGCGGCCGAAACATCAGAAATCTGTAATGGTCGCACGCTTGGCCGCGTCATCGCGCGGCGACCTATACAGCTTGGCGAAGCAATCTCCCTATTGCCAGCGCCCCGTCGCGGGACTTTAATCCTTGAGATTGCAGGGGGGCAATCATGATAACTCTAGCAGGACTGAGGGGTGGCCAGCGTTCGCTTTGGCGGCACGCCTGCTTGTCTGTCGCGTCGTCGACGGTGTTTGCGGGGTCGATCTGCGTGACATGCACTAAACCCCTGCTGAATGTTCGATGTGAAATAAGAAAATCGCAATCAGTTGAGGGACTGCCATTTGGTGCGGCATTGCTGGGAAGAGCCTGCGTGATGGCCGTTAAATCGTCGGCTGGCGCATCCGGATGCCACGTTGCCAAGGACGCGACATGTTCCAGCTGGCCGTTGAAGAGTTTTTCATTGAAGGAGGCGAAGCGCGCAATCCTGGGAGAGAAACCCGCAGTATCGACGGCCGATAATCAAAGCCCGAGCGCAGAGACCGCGGTTACGCCACCCCCTCCGGCTGAAACAACTTGGTCGGCATTTTATCGGCCGATAGCGAAAGCCTGGCAGAAAGTCCTTACCATTATCGCGTGGCGATAATTGAATGGCATATGGCACGACGGCAAGAAATTCGCGGACGAGGCGCCCAAACCTCGGTCCTGAGAACCATTGGGGCAACAGCGTCTCGACGACGTGAAGCAGAACCTATCGAAATCGAGCAGCTGAGGAACGAGAGTAAGATCGGAGGATTTTTCTCATCGCCAAGCCACGAGGATGGCTCCAGACGCGATCATCGCGATGCCGATCCAGTTCACCGACGTGAGCTGCTCGCGAAGGAATATAACGCCAAATACCGCAACCAGCACGACGCTGAGCTTGTCGACAGGTGCAACAAGGGCTGCCTCGCCAATCTGCAGTGCGCGGAAGTAGCAAAGCCACGACGCTCCTGTCGCAAGTCCGGAGAGCGCCAGAAAGAGGTATGTCCGTGGCGATATCGTATCGAGAGGCTGAAAGAGGCCGCGCGCCAGTAGAATGGCGCACAAAACGACCGCAATCACAATCGTCCGTATGAATGTTGCGAGATCGGAATTGATGTTTGCGACACCGACTTTCGCAAAGATGGCTGTCAGCGCTGCAAAAAAAGCCGAAAGGAGAGCCCATGCGACCCAGCCTGATGGAAATGTCACGATAGATCCTCCCATTCAGATTCTACTTTCTGGATTTTTTACTGAATAAGGGACAATCGCAACAGAGCTTGATCAGTGAGCTACATCAAAGATCCAGGCGAGCCCATGGACCTATGTGTTTCCGGCTTCTTCTTGATGGGTCAATCGTGATGACGCGTACAAAATTGAAAGGAGTAGTCCGAGAGTGATCAACGAGGCGTACTCTCGCGGAATACTCAAACCGCCATCTGAAACCGGCTTGGTGAGGAAATCGCCGAAAGTTGCTCCAAAGGGGCGCGTAAAAATAAAGGCGATCCAAAACAACGCGACGTCGTTGACGGCGCGATAATAGTGCACAACGCCAACGAGCACGATCACCGCCGCCGTTACGACAGCACCCTGAATAAATGTCAAACCCAAATTGTCGACAAGGAAGTCACCAAAAGCAGTCCCCAGGCTGTTGGAAAAGAGGACAGCTATCCAAAACATCATCTCGGTATCTTTGCGCGTGATCGGATAGATGCGCAGGCTGCGATCCCGATAGTACCAGATCGCTAGCGAGGCGAGCAGTCCACACAGGAGAATCGCGCTGCCGGCGACATAACCGAGCTCTAGAGAACGATCCATGAAATCAGAAATTTCAGTTCCTGCCGTCGTCGTCGCGATGATTGCCGTCCAGAAGAGCAGCGGATGATACTGTCTTGAAGCGATCTGCGCAGCGAGAATGACGGCAAGTGCGCAAAAGGTGACTGCCAGACCGACGTAATAACCGAGATTAAGCGTCATGGAGATATAGTCGCCCGTTGTCTCGCCGAGCGTTGTGGCGAGAACCTTCATGATCCAGAAGTAGATGGTGACTTGAGCTACCTTCGAGGCGGTAACGCTAGAAAAAATCGAAGTTTTCGTGCTCATCTTCACCTCGATCGCCAGATCTTTTGGTTTCGTGCGATGTCGTCGAGAAACGACGACCAGAGAGCCTTACGCGACAATGACGATAACTACTCCGTCAGCGAGCGGTTCACCGTTCGGCGCCGATGTCGGCGGATCATCGACAGAAGGGCGGAGACATTCTCAGAGTTCGGGCGCGTATTGCGGCACTTTCGAGGGCGTCGATCATGCAAGACTATGATACCCATGGGTCGATATGGTCACTTCATTGTAACGTCTGGGGCGACGTTTCGTGCAATCGGCGGCGATGAAACCGGGCGGACGTTCTCGAGAAGCAATGGACCATCGAGTACGCGGCCAGACTTTGCAGAGGAGCTAGGGAAGTTCCTCGCCGCTTCTTGGCGCATTCCATGATCGGTCTTCATTGGTATCTAGCGAATGTTTTGAATCTCCAGCGTTTAGAGTGCAATACACGCGTTCGTAAAACGTATCGGCGCTGTTGGAAATTGAGGCGAGTGAAAACCTCTGTAGACAGTAGCTGCGCCCCTCGTGCGCTAGGCGATCTCTCTTGGCGTCATCCGTTATCAAACTTTCTAATTTGTCCAGAATGTCGTTGGCGCCAAAATTTTTCGGCAGAAACATTGCATGGCTGCCGCCCACTTCCTTTAATCCACCGGTTCCGGAACTGATGACTGCGCAGCCTGCAGCGTGAGCTTCCAATGCGGTCCGGCCGAATGGCTCTTCCCATTTGGAAGGCACAATTGCAATTGCGCCTTGCGAAAGCCGTTCTCTGACGACAGCCAGCGGCTGGCTGTATTCGACGCACACGCGAGAAGAAACAGGCTGCAGGGATGTGAGGGCCTCCTGCAAATACGAAGGATGCCTTTGGGGTTCACTCAATATCAATCGCGCTGACCACGACGGTTCGATTTTCAGAACACGCGCAATCGCCTCAGCGGCTTCTTTTATCCCTTTTTCCGGCGCTGCTCTCCCGACGCAGATTATTTCTTTGCGGCGGGTGGCAGCGGGCTGCCACTCTTCAAAATCCAGTCCGTTATATACGACCGCCGATGGCTTTCGAACTTCGGGCCAATCTCTTACGAAATCGGCTCTGCAGAATTCACTTACGAAGATGAGGCCGCCCAAAGACCGATATTGCATGAGCTTCCATCGGCGCCGCAGAGCATTGACCGCCCCAGATGTGCCGACTGCCTTCGTCATGTTGTGCTTGTGCAGAATAACGGGAATCGAAGTACGCCGCGCCAGTGCTGCGGCCGTGGGTAAGTGATTGTGTACGACAATAACGTCGGCGGAGTTTTCTCTGGCTTGCTTTACTGCGAATGCGACCTTTCGGTGCTTATGAGCGTCGACGGACGGCGGGTAGGTCTTGATATCGAACCCCTGAAATAGGGATTCGTTTTCGCAGCAGACAATCGTGGTTTTGTCGCGGTAACGACTCCTGCTTACCAGTTCGCTGGCGCAGAGATCGATGGACGTTGCATTGGTCGGTCCGAACCTCATATTTCGAGGCATAAAAATCAAAATGCGCACACGGTTCTCCAGCTAAACTTGGTTCTATACCGCGGTCGCGTGTGCCGGTTCGTGAGCGTATTTTCCAAACTGCAGTCGGAAAAGGCGGCTGTAGGCGCCACCAAGTTTCATGAGCTGATCGTGAGAACCGCTCTCGATGACCTTGCCAGCTTCAACGACGTGAATCAGGTCGGCATGAAGAACTGTCGAAAGGCGGTGGGCGATGACCAGTGTGGTTTTCCCCTTCGTCAGCCGCTTCAAGTGTGTCTGGATGATTTCCTCGGTTTCGCTGTCGAGGGCGGATGTTGGTTCATCCAACAAGATAATCGGGGCTTCCTTCAAGTAGGCTCGGGCCAATGCAATTCGTTGTCGCTGTCCGCCCGACACCTGAGACCCGAGTTCCCCCACTTGAGTGTCGTAGCCTTGCGGCAATCCAGTGATAAATTCATCTGCACTAGCTGCTTTGGCAGCGTCTACGCATTTTTCTGTGGAGGCGTCGGCGCCGCCGGCCTGAATATTTTGCAGAACAGAGCCTTCGAACAAAAACGAGTCCTGCCCGACGAATGCGATATTGCGCCGAAGGGAGCGTAGGGAAACGTCAGCAATATTCTGGCCGTCTATACGTATAGCTCCTGCCTTAGGCTCCCGTATACGCTGCAGCAAAGCCAGTATCGTCGACTTTCCACCACCGGACTGACCAACAAGGGCCGTGGTTTTCCCCGACGGAATCTCGATATCGAGATTATCCAAGACCGGCTTGTTTTTGACATAACTGAAAACGACGTCTTTAAACTGAATGTGACCCGCGCTGACCATCAGGTCAGGTTTTCCTGCCGGTTCATCCTCCTTGGCAGGCGCATCGAGGAGCTCATACATCAACCGGACGCCGACGGCTGCCGTTGCCATCTGCAATTGAACTTTAGAAAGCCTGCGGCCAGGATCGGCGCACATCAACAGGGCGGTGATGAACGCGAAGAACTGACCGGGCGTTTCGCCGTGATAAAGGTTGCGCCAGCCAGCATAGAAAATTACAGCGGCGACCGCTATTCCGCCGAGCGTCTCCATGAGCGGATTTACGCTCGCCTGGATACGGAGCATTTTGCTCGCCAACCGCTCCACGGCCTCGATGGCGGCAAACATTTTGCTGCGTAGAGCCGGTTCAAGTTGGAACGATTTGACGACGTAGGCCCCCTGACTGAGTTCCCGTGTCCCTTGAACGATGCCGACCATGGAATGGAGCTCACTGCGCATCGCCTTTTTGATGCGGACGACCATTTTTCGCAGCGAGATCGCGGCGACCGGTCCTCCGACGAGAGCAATGAGCGTTAGAAAGGGATCGAGCACAACCATGGTGCCGACCAAGCCGACGATCGTGAACACATCGCGCCCAATGTTGAGCGCGACCATATTCAATACGTCTCGGACGCAGCCGGCGTTGTAAGTAATTCGAGTTACTAGGTCCCCGGATGGATATTTCTCGAAGAATGCGAGATCAACCTTGAGAAGGTGATCAAACATTCGTTTTTGCGTTTCCGCGACGATCTTGTTGCCAGTTGTTCCGACAACGACTTCCGAGAAATATGCGGAGAATCCCTTGACCACGAAGATAGCGACAATTCCAAACGTAATACCAACCAACGCCGCGCGGTCTTGATGGACAAAAATCGTGTCGATCACATATTTTAAGGCATAAGCGCTGAGCGACGTCGCGCCGGCGACGAGGAGCATGCACACGATGGCTAACGCGTATTGGGGCGCGTAGCGGCGGCCGTGCTCCTGCAAAAGTCGCTTAAGCAGGTCAGTCGTTGTTGGCATCCACCCCTCCGCCCCCACGGCGCAACTAGCAGAGTTGAGGTATTCTTCAACATTTGGTCAAGATGAAGAACGGACTCAGCTAAACCTTCACATTAATGTCTGCGAAGACCCGGGGGTAACTTCGTCTTCATTTCCAGGGCGATCGCGCCTTTGTACATGAGGTGTTCTTGGCTGACGCCAGAGGCGGTACACTTTTATGGCCCTGAACCAGGATTGGATTACGGCATATCGCAATCCCATCATGCCGCCCGTGATGTGACGCCTTATGACATAGTATTTGTAGAAGTTCATCGGAAATTCGATGGCCAGACGGCAGAGGGTAAGTATCCGGCTGCGGCTGACGGCATGCGCAGCCGAAAGTGACATACGTTCATCGAGCTTCGTCTTCAGGTGATCAAAGGACCGAATAGAAAAGTGGTGGATCGGTGCATCGAGGCGACCGACGGTATGACCGCCCGTTACCACTGTGTCGTGGACTCTCGAATCTCTGAATCTCACGATCTTGCGATTATACAATCGTACGTACCAATTATCCCGCGCCAAGATCCGTGGTCTTATCTGGCCAGGATAGACGATGTGTATGGGCATACCATATGCGGGATATTCGGGCACACCAGAACGAAAGAGTTGGGCGATTCTATTCCGTAGTTCAGGAGGCACGACTTCGTCCGCGTCCAGATTCAATACCCATTCGTGATAACATTGATCTTCAGCAAATCTTTTCTGTCCGCCGAAGCCGAGCCAAGGCTGTGCAATAACACGCGCATGCGCGGCTTGCGCAACGGCGACGGTGTCGTCTGTGCTGCCGCTGTCAACGACGATAACCTCGTCAACCCATGGTTCGACAGAGCGTATCGTTCTTTCAATGCGGTCAGCTTCGTTTTTGGCAATGATAAAGCACGATAACGGAAGTCTAGACATGCAACGCTAGTTCTCCCCCGCAAACCCGATGACGGCTGAGTATGAGTTGCGACGTGCATCTCTACTCGGCGGAACGTCAAGGTTCATATGAACTACAGTTCCTTTCGCACGCTATATTCATTCAATCGTTGGTGTGCCGGATAGCATGAAGTTCATAGCGTAGGTGCCTTTAGCCTTAAGTCCGCGATTGCACGTTCCTTGGACGCATGTTTTTTGACATCCAATGAGGATGGGGAGTCTGACGTGCGCCTCCCGCAAAACCTCGACAGCGAGAGACACAAAATAAAACAAGCATTTTTAATGCATGTTACGTATGCCCTTAAGCGCCTTGTCCTGCAACTGAATAACTATCGCATTATGATATTCTGATCATCGGCAACGCCTTGCGCGTGGGCAGATTTCTCATAGCGTCGCTGATATGCACTCTTATCAAGCGTCCTTTCTGACATGCTCGTGCCGTTGTCCGGCCATGTGGATCCTACGCTCGTCGCAATAGCCAGGCGACGAGTGCCGCCTGTCGATGCGTTCCTGTTTTAGCGAACAGCGACGCAAGCTGATTGCGTGCGGTCGTGATCGAGATACTGGCGGATTCGCTATATTCCTTCAGATTCATTCCGTTTGCCAAAGCTTGAGCAAGCCGCGCTTCGGCCGGAGTAAATCCCGCGCGGTCAAATTTGTCACTCCCAGCCAATTTCTGCCGCCCCCGTGCAGGTTGGTTTTAACTTCGAACAATAATACGACTATCGCACGGACTCGGACTCCTCATGATGCAAATAGATCATGTCGAGTGCTGGTTGCGTCGTTATTTCTCGCCGAACAGATTCCGATAGGAGATACATCGGAACTTCATGTGAACTTGGCGCCGATTATTTCGCTTAGGCGCAACGAGCATTGATAACTTTTTTGCGCGGTTAAACCAACTGTTCTGGGTCTCTCTCCTTAGAGCGGTATCTGCATGGTTTCAGGGGCGATGCCGAGCCTCAATGAATTAGCCAAGGCCTTAACCGATCCCGCCCTCAGGAGTTCATGATCGCAATCGCTGGCCACACCAAATGCGAGAGTCAAGGCGATCTCTGGCGCTATTCTTCAATATTATCATAGTTCGCTTCGCAGCTTTTGAAAAAAATCTGCGCGGCATGTCTTAATCAATGGCGATACATCGTTAGCGATACAAAGAGTAAGTGGGGGCGCATGATCAATTTGCATCATGAGGTGCATGAGGCACGTGCATTAGTACTTGTGATTGTGGGCCGGTGGCTCGAAACCTGACCTGCACAAGATTTCAAGCAGCGGGGCGTCGGTATTCATGCGTCGCGAAAGCCACCGGCTCGAGGTTTGACGCACCGGCAGCGCATACATAAATGGTGCGGGTAAGCGTTTGATACGTCGCCGCCGATTGCTGGGATTGGCTAAAACCAAATGATCGAATGTAGAGATCGCCCTTGAGCGCGCAGAGTTGCTGCGCTCAGCATGACCCTGTATCGCGCCATTGCGAGAGTCGGCTGGCGGCCAGTTGTGCTATTGATGGTGCAAATGGCATTCTGTAATTTTTGACATCGCGACACAGAGTACGCTGGTTGCTTATAATTGCGGAATCGAAACGAATTATTTTTCGAGCTACCAGGAGTATTTTTCCAACCGCAATCGCTATTCAATTCAGTCGTTCTGCCAAATGCCGCTTTTAGGCGAGACCTGAGGCCGATATTTTGGATCGTCAGGCGGAACTTCAAAGCGAATTTCATAACGATTGGATGCGGGTATTACTGCGGATTATCTCGGGTGCATGATGCTCAATGATGGAAGGAAACGGCGTTACTGGCCATTGCTCCAAGTGCCAAGAATTTCGATCGCAAGTTCAAAATCTACTCGCAGAAATTCAAAATTCTCGCGCCGCATCTAAAGCGCGCTGTTGCTCTCTTTAAAGCGGAGTTGGCGACGTTAACTCATCGTTCTATGCCGGTGTGATTTTTATGCTCCGGCGATGCTCATTTCTCCGAAGCATATCGTTCGCGCGGTAAACGCGGCCGCGATAATTGGTGGACGCAGGCGCAACCACGCAGATTGGCGAATCCCGGCTTGAGCGTTCTGATGCCGGACCACGCGGATGTTCGATGTTTGCCGCGTTCGACTATTCTGGCTTGATCGGCGCGCCGCCGTTTCCGGGCATGCCAAACACTTGGATGCCGCTTATGGCCTTCTTCTGCAGGCGCACCCAGTCGGTGAGCTGCTTGCAGAGCGAAGGACGTGGTGGGGCAGCGTCCTTGACGCAGCGCCGTGATACGAAGTTCTGCAGTCCCATCGAAAGTTGCAGCGAATAATCGGTCGAATAGAGCTGCGTGTCGCTGAAGACCGACCCGCCCGGTACGTTACCGAAGTAGGTCATACGCAGGCTCTGCGCCGTCTCAGGATGTTTTTCGGCATCGAGCCCGAGGATGGCCCCATTGGCGGCAAATTCTGGGAGGATCGGCACCATCGGGAATCCAGCCGTCTGGTGGCAGCCCATGCATGAGCTTTTAGGATTGTCGACTGGACCGGCAAGCCGGCCGCCGAACCCCAAATGATTGAAACTCAGCGGCGGGGTTGCCAAATCCTTCACCGCTTGGCGATTGATCCACTGTTCCGTCAGCTTGTCGTAGTCGCAGGGACCGTCCGGGCCTTTGCAGGTCTCAGCGAACGTCACCTTTGGATTATTTCCCCACTGCAAGCCCAGCGGCGTCATGCGTGCCCATGGCGTTTCGCCCTTTGCATTACCGTCATAACCATAGGTTCCAAGCAACCATCCCGTCGGGCTGCGTTCGTCGCGAACCTGGAGATCAATCTGGATGAGCCGCACCTTGTCGATGTGACGCTCGTAGCGCGACAGCGGTCCTTCATTGCGAAAGCGAGGACTCTTGTTGACGAAGATATCGGCGTCCCATTCCAAGGCGCCCTTGACGGTTGGCAACTCCGCTTCGGTGACCGTCGAAAAGAGAAGTTTGATGACGAAGGCGCCGTCCGGCATGCTGTTGAGCCCGGTCGGATCGGGGTTGAGCGCGCCGGGCTTTGGATCGTCAGGATCGCAATAAACTTGGCCTAAGCCGAAAGCATAGCGATCGTTGACGTAGGCCTGCGCCCAGGTGTCGACGAATTCCGATTGCTTTTCGCCGAAAGTGTTGCCGGCGGAGTCGAACTCGTGTGTCAACCCATGGACAAATTCTCGACCGTCTGTTCCCGGCCAGTCGGAAGCGACTTCAGTGTTCCAGTCCATCCACGGCGCGCCGTACCATTTGCGCGTCTTGTTATCCTCGACGTAGAAATCGACAGCGATGTTGCCTTCGAGGCCATAGTCGAGAAGTGCGCGAAGGTAAGCGTTTGGATTGACTGGACCACCATCCTTGAAAGCGATTTTCAGCCACGGATACGCCTCTTTGGGCGGAAGCTGGGATGGATAGTCCTGGCTCAGCTTATAGACGCGCCCCTTGTAGTCGATAGGCGGATCACCGCCTTGGCCCTGCAAATAGTAGTCTTTGAAGGTTCCGCGCCTACAGTCCTTTCGTGCGAGAGAATTGCGGACGGCGTCATCGGTCGCGGCTGCCGGAGCCGGAATCAATGTCTGGCCGGCGTAGATGACAATAGCGAATGCGGCGATGACTGGCGCGCGAGCGGATACGAGCATTTCGGAAACCTTTTTGAATTCGGTCACTCGCCGTCGATTCAATCGGACCGCGACCGTTATCCGATGATGGACGAAATCATCCGAAAAGTTCTCTGCCGCCTGAAAACGCGGTTAGGAAAATGTGAAGCCGTTGGCAATCTTGCGCTGATCACGTGCCCGCCGTCCCTTCCAGTAATGGAAAGGGGCCGTATTGGCGACCCGGCGTTTTCAAATGGTGGCGATAGGGAATGTTAGGTGGGCTGGCCGCAGCGCTTTCAGTCGATCCAAGCGGCGTCGCTAAGAGATGGTCAGCTAGAGGCTAAAATAATTTATGGTATCGCAATCCGCGCCGGCCGGAGAGACCCAAGCATCAGTATGATGCACTGAACCGTCTTTCGTCCGAGGCGTTATCTCCAAGCACGCGCCGGTGGCAACCGGCCATAACAGGGAATGATGGACGCAGCCATTTTGCCGGTTTCTCGCTGCGGCACCAACGCATCGGTACGCGTGGACGTCTAACCTGTTCCGCGCGCGTGCACTTCAGTTCGAAGATTGTAAGTGCTGAAACTAAATCCACCCACGGGCGGCCGGGGTCATCTCCCAAACGATGAAGCCCAGGCACAAGACTAAAATCGCAGAAAGTGAGAGTAAGCAGCTCTGGACGGCTACGCGTTCTCCGGTGCAACCTTCAAGGTAGTCAGTTAGGGCCAGCGTCTCTTCGCTTGCAGAGCGACGACGCTGAGAACGTGAAAGATCCTGCTTGATGTGTGTGCATCCTAGGTCATCGGTCCGGTATGCGGTGCGCTCCGAGAACTCTCTTGATTTCAGCATCCAGCTCGCCAGTGAGCCACAGCTTGTACATTCGCAGATCACCCATGAGGGACCAGGCGGGGTTTTCGAACGTGGCCGGTTCGTTTCTCTCGAAAGCAAAGTGTCCGAGCCATGCGCTGCCGTATGCGCCGGCTATTCCCGTCGCCAGATAACTCTTGCGCCCCGTCTTCAGCCAACCCGCAACTCCGAGAGCACCGATTGTGGTGCCTAGCATATGGAGTGCCTGTGTTTCCGGCCTGTGATGCGCGGCGAGATAGTAGGGCCAGAACTCTTCGAAGGATCTGATTTCGCGCGGGTTGCTCCGCACCGTTTTTGCGGGTGCCTTGGGCATTCAATACCGTCCTTTGCTGTGCTGATCGGCCAACGCCGATTCAATGCGCTTGCAATGTGACTGGTTCCGGCACGCCAACTAACGCCGCAAATGGGGAAGCTTTTTTAGGAAGGCTGGAACATCCGCGTACGGCATCGCAGCAAAGTGATTTCCGGAATTTGATTACTTCCGCAGGCCGATTACGACGAGCCGGCACGGATTTTCAGCGCTTCGATGACCTGCTGCCGTCGCGTGATCGAAGATTATCAGAAGCCTTGGAATACGTGCCGAGCCGTTTCTGGCTTCTTCGTCCAGATCGGCCTGACGCAAAGAGCTGTGATCCGAACTGATACGAGGTTTGCGGCTCCGCGCCGTATCCTGTGCTTAATCCCGTTCCCACATAATAAGCGAGATCGCTAAGGGCAGGGTCGTTTATCTTTACTGTTGATTTCTGTGCTTAGCATAGAAGAGCGTTGGAACGATCGTGAACCCGTAATCGCTATAGCGTACTTGAGCTGGCGTCTCAAACCTTCGATGGCGATACGCAGACGTTGAGCAAAGATGGAGCACCAATTTCGACCAAGGGCAATCAAATCCCGAATACGCCGCAAGCCATGTTCAAGGCAGGTGTAACCTACACTTGGCATAATTTCTCGATCACGCCTGTCGTCCGCATCATCTGCGAACGGTATGGCGATGCTGAAAATCGTAACGCTGGACATAAAGATTGGCGAGCTCCTCGCGCTCGAAGTCGATGTTCTCGACCAGCTCCTTCCGCTCTCTTGCAAGGTCGGCCTGTTCCGTGTCCGATTGGGAGCTGACGGATACATACTCTCCGGCCGCCATTGACATGGTGCCTGCGACCAGCCCCGCAACGCCTGCGACTAGCACATCGCTCGATTTGGCGGCAGCCGAGGCGACACCGACGATGAGGCTTGCAGTTGACACGATACCGTCATTGCGCCGAGCACCGCCGCCCTGAGCCAACCGATTCTTTTGACAAGATGCTGTTCGGGATGTGTATGAAGACGGCTCATGGCGCATCCTCCCTACGAGGCGATTGCTTCGGCCAGTCGCAACTCATGCGCTCTGCTGGTGCTCTGTTTCCACGGGTACGTGTTTCCCTGCCGGTGTCGTTGCCGGGAGCGCCAACACGACCGAAAGACCGCCCAATAGCGATTTCTGAAGCATGATATTGCCGCCATACAATTGAGCCAGATCTCTGACAATGGCTAGACCAAGACCAGATCCGTCAGCTCGTGAATCCCACTGCTCACCAACACCAAAAACGATCTCGAACGCCTCGGGCGGCAGTCCTCTTCCATCGTCATCAACTTGAATGTGAACGAGTTTTTCGTTGGTGCTTTCGCGAGCCTCAATACGTACGGTTGATTTCGCGTATTTGCATGCGTTGTCGACAACATTTGCAAGCATTTCGTTGAGATCTTGCAGATCGCAGGCAATGAAAACGTTCTGTGGGACATCGACAACTATTGCCATCGCGTTTCCCTCGTAGAGTCGGCGCAGCGCCCTCGCGACATCTTCCGCAGCTTTTCGTACATTTGCGAATGTACCGGGCATGGATCGCATGGCTACTGCTCGCGCCCTCGCAGTCTGATAGTCGATCTGCGCTTGCATCTTACGGCACTGCGAAAGAATCGTTGCCGCAGACCCTGAGAGACCGCGCTGTTCGATACGGTGCGCCTCGTCGGTCAATATCGCTAGGGGAGTCTTCAGGCCATGTGCAAGATTACCGGCTTGTGTTCGCGCCCGTTGTATGAGTTCAGACGTTGATTTGAGAAGTACATTGAGTTCTTCGACCAACGGCAGGACTTCAGAAGGGAAATTCCCCTGAAAATCCTTCTCGGTGCCGGCTCGCACATTTGCCAACGATGCTTGCAAATCACTCAAAGGCTTGAGTGCATACAAAATTAAGAGCGTCGCGCCGATAATCAACGAAAGGCCAAATAGAACCAAAGACCACGCTAGCGTGACATGAAAACGTGAAAGCATCCGGTCGAGATGACGGTGGTCCGTTCCGACGATAAATCGGATTAAGCCATCCTCGGGAGATTTTGAGACGGCCTTCTCTGCCGCTAGCAACGATCCGGTGGGGCCGGCTAGCTCGTACGTGTGAATGTGGGCGTCTGAGGATGTGTTCGGTGGTATGCCGAGAGTTTGACCGTTGAGGGACTGAGATTCTGCGATAACGCGTCCCCCCTCCCGTATCTCCCAATAGTACCCGGAAAGCGGAATGTCGTACCGGGAATCGCTCAGATGACGGAGAAGATGAGGACTGTTTCCGATCTTGAAATCAGTCAAACGAAGAAGTTCATCGAGATGTTCGTAGATCTCTTCGTATACTTGTCGTGTTACGTGCTGTTTGAAGACCTCCGACAGAACAAATCCGGCAACGATCATTCCGGCTGCGATCCACAATGTGCTCGCAAAGATCAGGCGGCCTTTAAGGCTGCTCATTTTATCTAATCCATCCGGTATCCGAGCCCGCGAACCGTCGTAATCACGTCGGCGCCGAGCTTGCGTCTCAGCCGGCTCACATAGACTTCGATCGTATTTGACTCGCGGGCTTCATCGAGTGCGTAGAGATGTTCGCTGAGTTCAGCTTGCGATATGACGCGGCCAACACGGTGCATGAAATAGTTCAGCATCTTTAACTCGCGAGCGGTCAGCTCAATTGGTCCATCGTTAAGTAGAACACGGTTCGAAGCCGTATCCAGCGAGATACCGCGGTGAATCAGAATAGGGGTCGCAATCCCCAGCGAGCGACGTATCAGCGCCTTAAGCCTGGCTGCCACCTCCGGTACGTGAAATGGCTTCGTTATATAATCATCGGCGCCGGCATTGAGGCCGTCGACTTTTTCTGCCCACGTGCCTCGGGCGGTTAGAATCAAAACTGGCATCTTGCGATCAGCTGCTCGCCAGCGCTTCAAAACATCTAACCCCTGCATCTCAGGAAGACCAAGATCGAGAATAGCGGCGGCATATGTATCATCCATGCCCATGGCGTAGCCATCAGCGCCATTGTCCGCCCGCTCAACAACAAAGCCTGCAGGAGAAAGGCCGCTCGCGAGTCGCTCGGCCAGATCATTATCATCTTCAATCAGCAGGACTCGGATCGCCGCCTCCAACGGTTTTGTTGCGTACGTATAGCATGGGGATGCTGAAAGAGAGCTGAAAAGCGCGCTTCAGGATTACTGCAGGTTCACTTCAGCTTCCTTTCAGCTCGGCACTGCAAACCCCGTTTCAGATTGGTCGCCCAACGGAATTTGCGATGCCTGCAAATCATCCTCGTTATTTCATTATCACCATTTTGTTCTCGCTTGTGCCGATGCATGCAAGTGCAAAAGACGTGGCTGTTACAGCCGAACAGGTCCGCCATCTCAACATCCGCGTCGAGCCAGTCCAGCCGGCTAAGACCGAGACTATTGCGACGCTTCCTGGCACCGTTGTGCCACCCCTGAATACCCGGGTGGTTGCGGCTGCGCCGTTCGCCGGGACTGTTGTTCGGGTTCACGTTCTGCCTGGTCAACGAGTAACCAAGGGCGCGCAATTGGTCACGATTTCGAGCCGCGAGTTGCTCGAAGCTCAAAGTCAGCTCGCTCAATCCGAGGCAGAGCTTCAAAGTGCGGAGGCCGTCGCCCGGCGCAGACGCGCGCTTGCGAATAAAAATTTCCAGAACCCGACGCTTGCAGACGAAGCAGAAGCGCAAGTCGCAAAAATCCGCGCGGTGATCGAGCAGCACAGGCGCGCGACTGGGTTGAACGGAATAGTTGCGCGGGAAGACGGGCAATATGCAGTACCGGCTCCGGCCGATGGAACTGTCGTTGAAACGCGCGTCATGCCTGGCGACAAAATTGATGCGATGGCTGCCGCCGCCACCATCGATGCTAGCGACGAGCTTTGGATCGAAGTGCAGGTCCCGGCCAATATTGTATCGCTGATAAAATTCGGTGACGTCGTTCAGGTGCAGAACGGTCTCCAGGGACATGTGGTGTCGATTGGCGGTTCGCTCGATCGCTTGACGCGATCGGCCGTCATGTTCGCAACAATCCCGACTGGCGCCGGGCTCCTTCCGGGACAGATGGTCAACGTCAATATCATCCGTTCTACAGAGACTGGTGGACTCTTGGTGCCATCATCCGCGGTAGTCACGCTTGAACAGCGATCGGCCGTGTTCGTCCGGAGCGATTCCGGTTTCAGCCTCGTGCAAGTCGAGTTGCGCGGGCGTTCGCCGGATGTTGCCACGATCTCCGGGCCTCTCGGGAAGGAAGCGCAAGTCGCCGCCAGCGGAATCCCCCAGCTCGAACGCTTGCTCGCGGGAGAGTAGCGAATGTTGCGCCATCTGGTGGAAGCCTCGCTCACGCAGCGTATCTTTGTTCTGCTCGCATTCGGAATCGTTTTTGGCGGCGGCTTTTATGCCTACCAGACAATACCGATCGATGCCTTCCCAGATATTTCGCCAGTGCAGGTAAAGATGATCCTCAAGGCGCCCGGGATGACGCCCGAGGAAGTCGAGACACGCGTTATCGCGCCGATCGAAATGGAATTACTCGGTATTCCAAGGCAAATGGTCCTGCGCTCGGCGGCAAAGTACGCAATCGCAGACATCACGCTCGATTTTGAAGACGGCACAGACATCTATTGGGCTCGCCAGCAAGTTTCTGAGCGTCTCGCGGGCGTTCGCAGCGATCTACCCGAGAGTGTTATTGGCGGGCTTGCACCGGTATCGACGCCGCTTTCAGACGTCTTCATGTTCACGATCAAAGGCGGTGATCTGACGTTAGAACAGCGCAGAAGCCTGATTGATTGGACGATTCGGCCAGCCCTTCGCACGATCCCCGGTGTTGCTGACGTCAACGCGCTTGGCGGTATGGTGCGGACATTTGAAGTGACGCCAAATAATGCGGCACTCGCCGCCGCCGGCCTTAACGTCTCGGATCTGGTAGCTGCAATCGAAGCCAACAACCGGAACGACGGCGCGGGACGATTGAGCGAGGGCGAAAAGAGCCTCGTCGTTCGCACCCAGGGCGCTATCCAGGCTCCCAAGGATCTCGAGCAGATTGTACTCAAACTGGATGGGTCGCATGTTCTGCGGCTAGGCGATGTCGCGCAAGTTTCGATCGGTAGCCTAACTCGATATGGCGCCGTCACGGAGGACGGCAAGGGCGAAGCCGTTGAGGGTATCGTTTTGTCTTTGCGGGGCGCTGACGCGAGCGCGATTGTCAAAGCTGTCCGCCAAAGATTGGCGGAACTGAAGCCCAGCCTGCCGCAAGGCGTAGAGATCAAGGTTTTCTATGACCGTTCCGATCTCATCGCGAGTGCGGTTGGTGGCGTCCGAAAGGCGTTGATCGAAGCAACGGTTCTCGTCATCGTTCTACTCATCGCATTTCTCGGCAATTTGCGCGCCGCTCTCGTCGTCGCGATCACTCTACCGTTTGCCGCACTCATGATCTTCGTAATGATGAAGGTCTTTGGCATGTCCGCGAATTTGATGAGCCTTGGCGGACTCGCGATTGCGATCGGCCTCATTGTCGATGCGGCCGTTGTCGTCGTCGAAAATACAGTCGAACGGCTGCAGCACATACGGGTTACGTCGAATGTCCCCAAGCTGCATACTGTCTATCAAGCTGCCAGCGAAGTTTCGATTCCGGTCGCCTCCGGCATTCTGATCATCTGCCTCGTGTTTCTACCACTCCTGTCATTGCAGGGCCTTGAAGGCAAACTCTTTGGCCCGGTCGCCTTGACGATCATCTTTGCGCTGAGTGGCTCGCTCATTCTGTCGCTCACCCTTATCCCGGTCCTCTCTGCCCTCTTTTTGAAGGCCGGTGCGCACGCGGAGCCACTGTTGATGAGGCTTCTCAATCGCGCTTACCGGCCTTTACTGGGCGCGTGTCTCGCATTTCCGCTGCCTGTCTATCTCGTTGCGTTAGCCGGCATCGGGCTCGCCGTGGTGGCCTATGGCGCAATTGGCAAGTCGTTCATGCCGACCATGGACGAGGGCGCTGTCATCATGCAGGTCACGAAACATCCCTCGATCAATCTTGATGCGAGTCTTGAGGGCGATCTGCAGATCCAGAAAACGCTCCGGGATAGAATACCCGAGATTGAGCGCATCGTGGCGCGCGTGGGATCCGACGAACTCGGTCTCGACCCGATGGGTCTCAATGAAACTGATATGTTCATGGTTCTGAAGCCAAAGAGAGAATGGCGAGTACCGGATAAGGGCTGGCTGCTGGAGCAGCTTCGAGCGGCAATGGCCGATCTTCCCGGCTACGAGTTCGCATTCACGCAGCCCATCGAAATGCGCACCAACGAGATGCTGACCGGTGCACGCGGTGATCTCGCCGTCAAGATTTTTGGTCCAGATCTGAAGACGCTCTCGGATCTCGCCGGTAAAATTCAAGACGCGCTCATCAAAGTTCCGGGCGCAGCCGAGGTCTCAACTGTCGCAAACGATACGGTCGATTATTTCCAAATAGGCATCGATCGGCTCATGACAGGTCGAACAGGACTTTCTGGAACCAAGCTCCAAGATGAGCTGAGATCAACCCTTGAAGGTACTTCGGCTGGACTAGTTATTGAGCCCGGGCGCCGGACAAACGTAGTCATACGCGGCGCTAGGAACGTGAGAGAGTCCGCGGAGCTCTTTGCGTCAACACAGCTTGCAGCTGGGGATGGCGGATTGGTTCGAATCGGCGACGTCGCGTCTCTCGATCGCGTGGCCGGCCCGGTCAAAATAGATCGCGAAAATGCTTCACGATTTGCAATCGTACAAGCCTACGTAACAGGACGCGACTTAGTTGGGTTTGTTGCCGACTCCCAACGAGCTGTCGCAGACCGCGTAAACTTGCCACCGGGCTATAGCCTTGTCTGGGGCGGTCAATTCGAGAACCAGCGGCGGGCCGCCGCGCGTCTCGCAATCGTCGTGCCTGTTGCAATCGGTCTGATCTTCGCGGTGCTGTTCGCGACCCTTCGCTCGATCCGACAATCGCTTCTTATTCTTGCGAACGTGCCATTCGCCCTTGTCGGCGGCTTTCTTTCGCTGTGGGCGTCGGGCGCGTACCTTTCTGTTCCTGCGTCGGTTGGTTTCATCGCCCTTCTCGGCATTGCAGTTCTGAACGGCCTGGTTCTGGTCAGTCATTTTAATGAACTGCTGGCTCGAGGAATGCGGCTCGGTGATGCAGTATTTGAAGGAGCGCAGCGGCGGTTGCGCCCTGTGTTGATGACCGCCAGCATCGCGGCATTTGGACTCGTCCCCTTGCTGTTTGCGAGCGGCCCAGGATCCGAAATCCAAAAACCACTCGCTATCGTCGTCATCGGCGGTCTCGCGACGTCGACGGCACTTACTCTCATTCTTCTCCCAATTCTGTTTCGTCGTTTCGGTGCCGTTGCCGAGCGATCAGGACAATTATGCGGACAACTCCAATGGATCGATCCCTTTGCCGCCTCACCCTCATCAGCCCGACAGCCAGCGCTGAGCGCGTCATCGAAATAATGCTTAACCTTGATCCGCCAGTTCCCGGCTTCACGACATGGAATGTCGAGGGGCACGGATTCGATTTCGCCAATGCAACTCCAGGCGAATGTGTGCGCGGACGCGTCAAGAGAACTCTCATCACCGCGATCCTAGGGCGCGCAGAATCCGATTTTATTCTTGGAGAAATTGCTGAGCAGACTCCCATCGCGCACCTGACATTTTGGATCGAGCCTGTTGAGCGGTTTGGCCAGCTGCAAGAAACGCAATCGCCACCGATGAAGTGCGCGAGTCTTCCGGCAAAAACGCCGAGCGGAGGGAAATAATGAGTTTCACGTCTCTGAGTGATGCTGCTTGGACGTTTTTCGTGCCGATCGCATTCGTGGCTAGCGTATGGGCCCTCGCAGTCTGGGCCCTGTATCTCCCGACTGAGTGCACGTCATTACTGTACCGGTTGATTTCCACACGGCGGCAAACTCGGGTGAGTCAAAGCGACAGAGTTCGAGAACCACAGTCGAATTTGTCGACCGCAACAAAGCCATTCATCCATAAAACTTGAGGAATAGAAAAATGCGAAGCATAGCCCTCGTTTTTATTACCGTGATCGCCACCATCGGTGTGAGCAATGCCGCTTTGGCGTTGGCATACAGCGAGTCTTCAATTGCAACAGAGACAACTGCTCTCCTGAGCAATGAGTCTTCAGTCCGGGTCGCAGATAAGCGGGACTATCGGCATTGTCACGTCATTCACACACGCGTCTATTGTCACCGCCGGGATCAGCTTCCAGTAAACTGGCCGCCGTTCTCCGACCGAACGAAGAAGGCGAATCTGCCTTGGAAGAACGTTGCTAGCCCGCGCGCAAAAATATCGGAAGCCTACTTGCCGCGCATTTCACCTGCCACGCTCTCCCATTCGTATTGAACCTACGATGTCAGGACTTGATGATGATCAGCATAAAAACAACGATGGGGAGTGGCCATATCATGTCGCGTTCCCTGCAGCGCTCTGGCAAGGCACGGGCTGCCTCATTATCATGGATTTCTGTAAGAGGTTCAAAATTCGTGACGTGTGTTATTCCGTAAAACACGATGGGGTTGATTACATTGTCTATCAGTTTTCAGATCCGCGCGAAGCAGCGCGATTTTGTCTGCGATTCAACGGAAGAATAATCGAATCTAAGCCCTAGTCGGGCACGTGCAGACAGCATTCATGTTTGAGAACGCGCCGCTTTGCTTGCTGCTGGGATGATGCGCGATTGGCTCAAAATAAACTGCGGGTCGAACAGGCGCCACCGGTATCAACCGCAGCCAGCTCTATAAGCCTTGGCCGTTGCCTATTTTGTCCTCGCCTATCATGCCGTCGTCCTTTTGAAGTTTGATTGCTGGTCCAGCCGATCGGCTGGGTGGTGGGTGCGCTGCTCCTGGGGGGCACATTCGCCGCGTTGACTGCCGTGTTCCGCCGCATCGGCGCGGATCGCAGGGCCAACGGCGCGATCGAAACAGTCATTTACTACCCCGATTTGCGCGTGCTTGAGACAGCTATCCGACCTACGGACAACGCATGGAAGGGACATAAGGCCGGACAATTCGCCTTCGTCAGCAAGACATTTCGCCGGCGAATTTCCACCAAGAGCTGTTTGAAATGCGATGATGCAGATTGGAGAGAATCTCGTGAAGTCGATGGTTACCGAACGCAAGCCTGCTGACTGATCAAATCTAATCGTCGTTGCCACGCGTGTCCGCAGGTTAGTCCTGATCAACAGGACGGACCCTTTTGGATTCAAGAAGATGCAGAGATAATGGCGCTTAAAACGCGCCACCCAGTGCAGCAACGTGGAGCACCGGCGACCTTGTCCAATTTGATGCTCGCCTTGACTGAAATCATTGCTTTCGGAGAGTTTCGGGAGCGGAGTACGGCCGTCCAAAACCGCACTTTCGAATGGAGATCTCAACATGCATAACTGGAACATGTGGGAGGGAGGCGGAGGGATTTGGTTTGGTCCTTTATGGATGATCGTGTGGATCGTCGTGCTGGCATTGGGCATCGCAGCTCTTGTCCGCTGGCTTGGTGCGTCAGGAGGCGGAGCTGAGCGTTCGGTATGCACTGCCCGCAATATCCTCGACGAGCGCTACGCGCGCGGCGAGATCGATCGCGACGAGTACATCAGGCGCAAGCAAGATATCGAGGCCAATTGATGATGGATCATTCTTTAATGACTGTACAAGTTAGGGGTGTGGGATGCATTTTGACCTGCGTGCCGTTTCTAGGTCATGCTTGTTTCGAAGCCAGTCCAGCACTACGTGCGAACCGATCAGTCCGTTCGCACGCAGTGTGAGGCTCCACGAACGTCGCTATGGGACCCACCTTCAGGCCATATCGGGAGCGCTAATGCGCGATGAGTATCGGCACGCTGGCATGTTGGAGGATGTCGCGTGAGACGCCGCCCAAAACGAACTCTCGCAGCCGGGAGTGGCCATAAATGCCCATGACGATCAGGTCTTGGTACGTTCGGCGCGAACGCTCGAGAAGCCGATTGGCAACCGACAGATCATCCTGCGCCAGCGTTTCGGCCTCTACGTGGATACCATGGCGTAGAAGCGATGACGCAAGTTCTTCGCCTGATGTCGGACTACATTCTGCGCTTTGAGAAACGTCTTTTTCGATCACCGTGAGTAGGCGAACGTGTTGTGCGTTTTTCAAAACCGGCAGAGCATCAAATACGGCGCGAGTCGCCTCTCTCGTTGGCTTCCATGCAATCGTCACCTCTTCTCCTATACGCTTGAAATCACCCTCACATGGAACGACCAAAACGGGGCGACAACCCTCGATCGCGACGCGTTCGGGTACGTCATCGATCCACGCATTATGTCCTGCCTGACTAACGACAACCAGATCGACCGTTCGCGCATGATCGACGATGGCGTCTGCAACGTTGGCGTCGAAGCTTGAATCATCGTGTCGCCACTCGTGGGTGACGTTCTTTGCCTCTTTGATGATAGCCTCAAAAGCAACCTTGATGCGCTGTCCTTGCTCCCGATAACAGGCAAGTTGATCTTCAAGCCATGCCAATGCCGGAGGTCCTGCGAACTCGGTAGGAGGGATAGCCCACGGCATCACGTAAAGACCGATAATGTGAACCTCGTAATTTCCTCTCAACGACAGAGCCGTCTGAATGAGTGTCGGCACACGCTCTTCGTCGTTCAGGTTGATCAAGATGGTCCGGTACGGCATCGCCCGAGACTCCGTCTCATAATCATTGCTTACTTTATAGAACGAACACTTTGGCTCCTTGAGATGGATCAATGATCATCCCAATGACGAGAATTAGCTGCAATGTCAGAACGCGGCGGAATTGAATGTAGACATATATATTTCAGGAGTATGGAAAAATGGATGATCGTAAGCTTCGTCAGTTTGTGATTGATGAGCTTGAGTTTGAGCCGAGTATTGATGCGGCCCACATTGGCGTCACGGCGGAGAAGGGCGTGATCACACTCACCGGTCATGTGTCTAGCTACGCTCAGAAAGTAGCGGCTTTACAGGCGGTTCGCCGGCTTAAGGGCGTTCGTGGCGTGGCTCTCGAAATTGAAGTCCGGTATCCAAATGATACCCATGTTTCCGATGATGAGCTTGCGGAGCGTGTACTCAACGTTTTGCAATGGGATGCAATGATCCCAAAAAGTGCGGTGAAAGTTGTCGTCCAGAAGGGTTGGGTTCATCTGAGCGGAACACTGACGTGGCAGTTTGAAAAGAAAGCTGCCGAAGCGGTCGCTCGAAATCTTACGGGGGTTATGGGTGTGACGAATGCTATAGTTATTACACCTACCATCGAAGCCTCGGAGATCGAACAGAAAATTGCCGACGCGCTGGAGCGGCATGCCCAAGTGGAAGCTAAATCCATCACAGTTAAGATTGAGCAGGGAAATATTGTGCAGCTTGAGGGTAAGGTGGGTTCTTGGGAAGATCATGATCTTATCGAGAATGCTGCCTGGTCGGTGCCGGGCGTGCGCTGGGTGAATGACGGCTTGCGCGTTTCGTCTTGAATACGAGAGTGGGTGGCAGAGCCATGCCGTTTCGGAGCGTCGATGATCTGCCTCCCGCCCTTCGATCGCATTTGCCTCTTCACGCTCAGGAAATCTATCGGGCCGCCTTCAATAACGCTTGGGTTCGTTATGGTGCAGCCCCATCAAGCGAGCGCGAGGAGAAAGCGCATCGTATCGCGTGGGCTGCCGTTAAACGTAAATATCATAAGGTTAGTGAAGGCTGGATCGAACGATAACGTTGGTCACGCCCAATCGTGGAACGCGGTCAAAGGACATGGCATCCACAAAGGCTCTGGAGATAGAGACCAATTTTGGAGGATTGACCTCGAACGAAGCTGCTCTGCGCCTAGCAGCAGACGGGCCGAATGTCATTGACTCAAAAATTCGGCAAAGCTTGATTGCCAGAATTGGGCGCCGTCTCGCGGAGCCTTTGACTGCCATTCTGCTGTTATCGGCCCTTATTTCTGGTGCTACCGGAGACTGGCAAAGCTTTGCGATCATCGTTGTTATCGTCGGAATTTCCGTCGTACTCGATGTCGTCCAAGAACATAAAGCCAGTCTCGTTATCGAAGCTCTCAGCCAAGCAGTCGCGGTAAGAGCCAAGGTCATTCGCGATAAGCAATTGATCATCGTGCCGGTTCGCGAGGTCGTCCGCGGAGATGTGGTGGAACTAGAAGGGGGCGATCTGGTGCCCGCCGACGGGATTGTGCTCGCGAGCCGTGCGGCACTCGCAAATGAGGCAAGCCTTACAGGGGAGCCGTATCCCGTCGAGAAAATCGCAGCGAGAGATCCACTGTCAAATGACGTGACCGACGCCGCAAGCATTTTATGTGCAGGAACGAGTTTGGTCAGCGGCCAGGCAACGATGCTGGTGACGGCAACCGGCCGAGCCACTCGCTTCGGTGCCATTGCAACGTCCATTCAAGCACGTCAGCCTGCAACCGCGTTCGAACTTGGCCTGCATCGCCTCGGTTGGCTGATTATCAGGCTAACTGGATTTTTGGTTCTTTTTGTTCTGCTGACGCAACTCGTACGGCATGGGCTTTCTCTGCAGAGCTTCATGTTTGCTGTTGCGTTGGCTGTTGGATTGACGCCAGAGCTCTTGCCGATGATCATGACAGTGACGCTGGGCCGTGGTGCTATTCGCATGGCCGAGCAGCGAGTGGTCGTCAAACGATTGTCGGCCATTCATGATCTCGGTGCGATGAATGTGCTGTGTACCGACAAAACGGGCACATTGACGGAAGCGAGGATAACGCTTGTCGAATGCATCGGCGTGGATGGTGCCGAAAGTGCAGCCGCACACGACTTGCTATATCTCAATAGCCAATTTGCTGGCGGGATGCGCAGTAATCTCGACGATGCGATTTTAGAAAAACCCACGGCGATCGACGGTTGGGTTTGCCTTGATGATGCACCCTTTGATTTTGAGAGGCGCAGGTCTTCAATTCTAGCGTCACGGAATTCGGAAAGGATGCTTATTACAAAGGGCGCGCCGGAGGCGCTTCTGCGATTATCAACGCATATCGAGCAATCGGATGGGCGCGTGCTTGCGCTTGATCATGGCACCAGAGCAGGACTTGAGAGTCTACTCACGGAAAAGGGGCGCCAGGGGTTCAGACTGCTCGGCGTAGCGCGGCGAAGCGTTTCCGCCGATCATCAAGCTATCGGCCCCAACGACGAAAAAGATCTCATCTTTGTCGGCTGCGGTGTTTTTCTGGACCCACCAAAGACAAGCGCGGGGACCGCTGCCGATCGGTTGATCAAAGCAGGCGTTCGACTGAAGATCATTTCAGGCGATGCGGCGCCTGTGGTCATGCACTTGGTCGAAACGCTCAAGATTCCCGCCATCGGTGTGATCTCTGGCGATGAGGTCGGGGAGTTGAGCGATCGGGCGCTTGCGGAGAAAGTCCTTTCAACTGACCTATTTGTTCGTACCTCACCTGAACAAAAAGGCCGGATCGTTCGGGCTCTAAAATCGCAGGGCCTTTGCGTCGGATATCTAGGCGACGGCATCAATGATGCAACTGCAATCCATTTGGCGGACGTGGGTCTCTCAGTCGATGGTGGGACAGATGTGGCGCGAGAGGCCGCCGATATCATTTTGTTGGCGCCCGATCTTGGCGTACTCGCGGACGGCGTCGCCGAAGGGCGGAGAACTTACGCCAATATTATGAAATACATTCGCATGGGCACGAGTTCCAATTTCGGCAACATGCTGTCTATGGCGCTCGCTTCTTTGATTTTGCCCTTTCTGCCGCTATTGCCGCTGCAAATTCTGTTGAACAATCTTCTCTATGACATTTCTGAAATCGGCATTCCGTTCGACGCAACAGACGAAACGGCACTCGCGACGCCGCAGGCTTGGAATATCAATTCGGTCTTGGGCTTCACTCTCATTATGGGTCCGTTATCGTCATTCTTTGATCTCGCGACATTTGTCCTTCTGTTCTATGTCTTCAAAGTCGATGCCGACATCTTTCGAACGGCTTGGTTCATTGAATCTATAACGACGCAAATTCTAGTCATCTTCATCATACGTACAAGCCGCCCATTTTGGCGGAGCGCCCCAAATCCCGTTCTTTTGGCGAGTTCACTGGGTGCGTTGACGTTTGCAATTTCCCTGGCCTTGATGCCGCTAGGCAGGATTGTCGGCTTTGTGCCGTTGCCAAGCTCGGTGCTGGTTATGGTTGTGTTGGTCAGCGTCTTTTATCTCGCCGCGGCAGAGGGGTTGAAGCCGTTGGCATTAGACAGGTTTTCCAAGCATGGAGACTAGCCCTAGCTCCTCAAGAGATGTGAAGAAGGGGGCGGTCGTTGCGTCGCGGGTTGCGTTAAGTGGCGGATGTGCTCACCATGTTGAAGGCATCTAGCTGACGCGAGTTTGGTCGCCGGGATGCCAAACAAGCTTGCGAATAGCAGCGTTATCTTCAATGAGTTCGGAGGTGAATCCCAGATCACGCGCCATTGCAAGCATTCGCGTGTTTTCCACTTGCACAAACCCATAAACTTCTCGCACGCCTTCGGCTGCAGCATAGATGAGCAGCGATTTCATTAGTTCCCAGCCCAAGCCCTTTCCCTGTTTGTCACTTCGCACGAGAATACCAAATTCGCCACGCAGCCGGTCTGGTTCAAGCGCGAGTCTCGATACACCAAGAAGCTCATCGGTTGATGGCAAGATCGCGACGAGTGCCATTTCGCGCCTGTAATCGATCTGTGTCAGAGCGGCCAAGAATTCGTGCGGGAAAATGCTCTTTGCCGTGAAGAAACGGCTGCGGATGTCTTCCATCGATACCGATTTGAAAAACGCTGTATAGCGCGTTTCGTCGTCAGGTCTGATGGCGCGCACCCGAATGTCTCCAATACCGTTTAATGAGAGCTCCTTCTCGAGATTCTTTGGATATGGTCGAATGGTAAGAGGCAGACGCGGATTTTCTTGCTCATTGGCAATTTTCATCCGAGCATCGATAACAAGCGCACCACTTTCATCGACGAGTAGTGGATTAATATCGAGTTCGCGAATTTCCGGGTGATTGATGATCATGTCGCTGACTCGCATCAATACTCTGGCGATCGCGCCAATGTCTGCAGGCAGATGATCCCGATAGCCGGCTAGCAGCCGGGCGATTCGCGTTTCGGAAATCATCCGGCGCGCAAGCAAATCATCGAGAGGCGGTAGGGCTTGGGCGCTATCGCGCAATACTTCTACGGCGGTTCCGCCTGCACCAAAGAGTAGCATCGGGCCGAAGGTCGAATCGACGCTCATGCCAACAATCGTCTCGATGCCGTGGGGCTTTTTGATCATTGGCTCCACAGTAAAGCCGTCGATGCGTGCTGCCGGTGCCATTTTGGTAATCCGCAACAGCATCGCGCGTGCCGCTTCTTCGGCTGCTTCCGGTGAAGCTAAATCCAGGCTGACCCCACCGATATCCGATTTGTGGGAAATATCGGGAGATGCAATCTTGATTACGCAAGCTTGGCTGACCCTCAGAGCTTCGACCGCGGTGGAACGGACATCCTCGGGGGTTTTCGCGATTTGAGAGATAACCGTTGGAATATCGTAGGCGTTGAGAACGGCTTTTGTTTCAAGAGCGGTCATCACGGTACGGCCGGACCGTAGGATAGTCTGAATTCTTGAGCGAACGATCTCTTGATCGACTGGGTAGTCGCCGCTCCATGGTGGCGGAGTTTGCATCAGTTCCGTTTGCGCTCGACGCCATCCGACAAGCTGCATAAAGCCCGTGATTGCTTCTGAGGTACTCTCGAACGTCGGTAAATTCGCTTTTTCAAACAGCTTCCGAGATGGTTCCACGGCCGCGCCGCCAAGCCAGCAGGTAAGAACGGGCTTTCTGAGGCGATAATCTTGCTTCCCAGCGGCTTCGATCGTTGCGCTTGCGGCGTCAACGGAATTCACCGTCGCTGTGGGACAATGCAAAACCAGAACGGCATCTGCGCCTTGATCGGCAAGAATTCGCTCAAGACTGAGTTGGTAGCGCGTGCAGTCGGCGTCTCCTATAATATCAACTGGGTTGCCGCGCGACCACGATCGCGGCAGCACTCGATCCAGCGCAGCTAGCGTAGTCGGGTCGAATCCCGCCAGCACCCCTTGCTGGTCTTGCAACTCGTCGGTAGCGAGAACGCCCGCGCCGCCACCGTTCGTCAATATTGCCAAACGATCCCCGCGAAGCTTGTGGGTTCGCGCCAAAGTTTCCGTGGCTGCAAAGAGGTCGTCGAGCGTTTTAACGCGAAGCACGCCACATCGTCGGAACACAGCATCATAAGCTTGGTCAGATCCGGCTAACGCGCCGGTGTGTGAGAGAGCCGCATGCGCCCCGCCAGCGTGTCGGCCACTTTTAACGACAATGACAGGTTTGACGCGAGCCGCGCGGCGAGCAGCGGATACAAATTTCGGAGCGTGCGTTACCGCTTCAACGTACAATAGAATTGCGCGCGTTTCCCTGTGGGCCGCAAGGAAGTCAAGCATGTCTCCCAAATCTATATCTGCCATCTCGCCAAGAGATACGACTTGAGAAAATCCTATGCCGCGGCCCGCAGCCCAGTCGACTACGGCCGTTATCAATGCTCCGGATTGTGAAACGAATGCGAGATCGCCGGGCAACGCCATGCGATTTCCAAAGCTCGCATTAAGGCCGCAGGGTGGCAACATTAAACCAAGGCAGTTTGGGCCGAGAATACGCAGAAGATGCGGTTTAGATGCCTCGAGCATCTCTTGCTTCATCGGTCCGAGGCCGGCGCTCAGAACGATTGTGGCTCGCGTCCCGTTGCGTGCAAGGTCCGCGATCAGGTTGGGAATCGTTGGCGCGGGGGTTGCAATAACGGCAACATCCGGTGCGTTTGCCAAATCGAACACCGAAGCTTGGCAAGGATGTCCGTCGATTTCCGTATGATGTGGATTTATGAAAAAGAGTTCGCCCGCAAAGCCACCAGCGAGTAAATTGCGCATCACGGTATGGCCGACGGAGTTCGGTTGAGGACTGGCCCCTATCAGCGCTACGGATTTTGGTTGAAATAGTTTATCTAAATTGCGGACGGTCACGCTCGTTTCCCCTGCTCTCGGTCCACTAGCTATGCGACGTTTCGAACAACACGAATTGAGCTACATCAATGGCGATGGACAGCAACTATGAGATTTGAGCGGAGATAACTTGCGCGAAAGTCTCCGAATGCTCACGAAACCAGATGATCCTGTGTTATCTGAGGTGCACGATCGTCCTGACCCCTATTGGTCACCGCAAGAATTCGACCGGTACCTGAACTATGTTATTGCACAGTGGACGGCCGGGTTATCGCCGGCAGCACGCGCGAATGCATACTTTGATTGGCTGATACATTTGGCAGCATCGCCCGGGCTGCAGCTAGAGCTCATGGGTAGGGCTTCGGAACGCTTCCTTCGGCTTTGGGATTTTACGTGTTCGGCAGCGGCAGTTGAAGACGATATCTTGCCCTGCATCACAGGCCAGTCCTCTGATCGGCGATTTAGCTCCGAGCGGTGGCTAAAATTCCCCTTCAACGTAATAAATCAAAATTTTCTGTTTATCGAGGAGTGGTGGCACGAGGCGGCGACACAAGTCAGGGGGGTCGACGCGACGAATGCCAAGCGTGTCGACTTCATGATGCGTCAATTCCTCGATATCATGGCGCCGACAAATTTTATTCTCACTAACCCTGATGTCCTTGCGCAGACACAAGCGCAAATCGGCCTCAATCTCATTCAAGGGTTCTTCAATTTTCTTGAGGATCTGCGTCGCTACTATCTCCGCGAGCCGCCGGTCGGAGTTGAGCAATTCAAAGTCGGCGACTCGGTCGCGATCACGCCCGGAAAAGTTGTCTTTCGCAATCACCTCATTGAACTCATTCAATATGAGGCCACTACCGCCAAGGTTCGTGAGGAGCCGATTCTGATCATCCCGGCTTGGATCATGAAATATTATATTCTTGATCTCCGACCCGAAAATTCTCTCGTCAAATATCTAACCGACCAAGGATTTACAGTCTTCATCATATCGTGGCGAAATCCAAGCGCAGAGGATCGGAATACAAGTTTCGATGACTATCGAAAGCTCGGTATTCTTGCAGCGGTTGATGCAATTTCGGAAATTGTCGGCGATAGCAAGATCCACGCTGCAGGATATTGTCTTGGCGGTACATTGCTTGCGATAGCCGCATCTGCAATGGCGCTCAAAGACGATGATCGTATTAAAACTCTGTCATTCCTGGCTGCTCAGGCGGATTTCAGAGAGGCTGGCGAGCTAACGCTTTTCGTGGATGAAAGCCAAGTCTCGTTTCTTGAAGATCTCATGGCTCAGCAAGGATTTCTGGATACCACGCAGATGGCGGGCGCCTTTCAGTTGTTGAGATCAAATGATCTCATATGGTCGCACGTCGTAAACGATTACCTTCTTGGCAATCGGCGTCCCGTATATGATTTGCTGGCGTGGAACGCCGACGCTACGCGGATGCCATATCGAATGCACTCAGAGTATCTGCGCTCCCTATTCTTGAACAACGATCTCGCTGAGGGGAGGTTCAAGGTTGACGGAGAGACGATCGCGTTAACTGACATTCGCGTGCCGATTTTTGCTGTAGGCGCTGAAACGGACCATGTAGCACCGTGGCGTTCCGTCTTCAAATTCAACATCTTGAGCGATACGGACGTTACCTTTCTATTGACCGTGGGCGGCCATAATGCAGGCATCGTCTCGCCTCCTGGCAGCAAAGGACGCTCGTATCGAATGGCGACTAAGGCCGAAGATGGACGGTACGTTGATCCGGATACTTGGCACGCAGAAGCACTCCAATATGAAGGATCATGGTGGCCGGCATGGTCTAAGTGGCTCGCTGATCGATCATCAGGCTGGACGCGTGCGCGGCATACCGAGTCGTCCGATCCGGAAGTGCCGAAGTTGAATGAAGCGCCAGGAACTTACATTTTGCAGCGATAAGCAATTCTCTTGATCTCTATCAATGCGCGGCAAGGCAAGTACGGAACAGTTGAGCAGGTAGTAGTATACGTTGGAGTATTACTATGCTCGATTATTCAAAACCAATTTCCGAGGCTGTTAAAGCTCCAGGAGGGGGCTTCATGCCCATGCTCGGTAAGTTTACGCTTGGCACCGATTTTAGAGCTTGGAACACGTCGGCGTTTCGCGCGGGCAACGAGATTGCAGAAAGCTGGCTCAAATTTGTAGGCGAGCGGCTGGAGAAGGGCGCGAATTTTCCGCGTAAAGTTACGAATTGCGAGAACGCCGATGATTTGATGGTTCTCTATGGCGAATACTGGCAGCAGACGGCTAACGACTATGGGGCGGAATTTTCCAAAATCTTCAACACCGCATGGGCCGCCGGCAAGACCATCTGGGGCATCGCGCCGGGTGCTTGCGGCGAGGTTCGGCCTAGCTCCTCGGCAAATTAGGTGAAGCGTCATGAAAGCAAGAGATATCATGACCAGGCACGTGGTGTCTGTGATGCCGGACTCTACGCTTTCTGATTTTGCCGACGTTATCCTCAAGAACGGCATCAGCGGCGTCCCAGTCATAACGGCAAAAGGCAATCTCGTCGGAATGATTACGGAAGGCGACTGTCTCAATCGCGTCGAGATTGGAACAGAGAAAAAGCTATCGTTCTGGCGTTCTCTTTTTACCGATCCTGAATCTCGAGCGGAGAAATATATCCGAGCCCACGGCCGGAAAGTTTCGGAGATAATGACTCGCAACCTCATTACGGCTGACGAGGATACGGATGTTTCCGAAATAATTCATTTGATGGAAAAGCATCGCGTGAAGCGGATACCGATCATGTCCGGTAGCACGGTTGTCGGCATCGTCAGTCGTGCCAATATCGTCCAGGCCATGGCAAGTCTGTTGCACACGGTTGATACGGATGTCTCCGACGAGAAGCTCCGCTCCAAGGTTCTGGATGCTCTCGCAGAGCTGCCGTGGCCAGCAAAGACATTTGTAAATGTCACGGTCAAGGATGGTGTTGTAGATTTGTGGGGCGCATTTACGTCCTATCGCCAAGACGAGTCGGCAATTGTTGCCGCGGAAAACGTTCCGGGCGTGAAGGCGGTTTACAACCATCTCGCATGGGTCGATCCGATGTCCGGTCTCGTTATTTATGAGGCAGATGAGAAGAGGCCGTTATCGGGCGCGGAAGGCTGAGCCTGTCCGTTTGCACCGGGATATCGGCGCCGCTTACAGACGTTGAGCCTATTGCGACGTGTGCATGACCGTGCAGGGTGCGTACTTTGAGGATAGACAAGCGCCAGGCCGCCGAGCGGCGGAAGTTTGTCGAAAGGCACATTGAAGCTCGCGGTGTGCGAGATCCGCGTGTGCTCGAAGCAATGCGGAAGATTCCTCGCGAGTTGTTCGTGTCGAGTGAACTCAAGGCCGAGGCCTACGAAGACAGCCCGCTTCCGATCGGGTCCGGTCAGACGATCTCACAGCCCTATATCGTCGCGTTCATGGTCGAAGCGCTGGCGCTGCAGGGTGGAGAGAAGGTTCTGGAGATCGGCGCCGGTTCAGGGTATGCGGCCGCCGTTCTAGCCGAAATTGCCGGCGCTGTATTCACCATCGAGCGCGTCGGAGAACTCGCGCAGCTTGCGGCATCGAATTTAAGGAAGGCAGGCCGCGAACGCGTGCATGTCCGTCACGCCGACGGCACCGAAGGTTGGGCAGAAGAAGCGCCGTTCGATGCCATTCTGGTCTCGGCCGGTGCACCGGATGTGCCTCATTCGCTCATGCATCAACTAAAGATCGGCGGCCGCATGGTCGTTCCGGTCGGAAGAAACCCGCGTGCGCAGGAGCTTATCCGGATTACGCGAACGTCCGAAGATGACTTCGAGCGTGAGGACATCGCAGATGTCCGTTTCGTCCCGCTGATCGGTAAGGAAGGATGGGAAAGCGAGGATGACGCATGGCAGACGCGCCCGCCGCGCGTGATTCAAACACGGCCAGCGATCAGCGTTTCCATTCCAGGCCTCATTGCGAAAAATGCGGGGATATTTTCGGACCTAAAGGATGCCGATCTCAAGTCGTTGGAAGAGCGGATCGGAGACGCGCGCGTGGTGCTCATTGGCGAAGCAACCCATGGCACGTCTGAGTTCTATCGGATGCGAGCGCGCATTACGCGTCGCCTAATCGAGAGCAAAGGCTTCACGATCGTTGCGGCGGAGGCGGATTGGCCGGATGCCGCTCGCGTTGATCATTACGTACGCCATCGCAATGTTTCGCGCTCGGAGTGGACGGCCTTTTCCCGGTTTCCAACGTGGATGTGGCGCAATCAGGAAACGCGCTCGTTTGTCGATTGGCTGCACAAGCGAAATGCGACGCTCGAATATCAACGTCGTACCGCGTTTTATGGCTTGGATCTCTATAGTCTTTACACTTCGGTGCGTGCGGTCATCAGCTACCTCGAGTCCGTCGATCCTGATCTCGCTGAAGTTGCGCGGCAACGTTACGGATGCCTGATGCCGTGGGAGGCTGATCCCGCAGCCTATGGCCATGCGGCTCTAACGGGAGCGTATCGCAAGTGCGAGCGGGATGTCGCTCGCTTGCTGGTCGAGCTTTTGCAAAAGCAGCAAGCGTACGCACTGCAAGACGGGGACCGCTTTTTCGACGCTTCGCAGAATGCCCGCTTGATCGCCGAAGCCGAGCGCTACTACCGGCTGATGTATTACGGATCTCGCGCGTCCTGGAATCTGCGCGACAGCCATATGTTCAACACGCTGAAACATGTACTGCACTTCCATGGTCCTGACGCGAAGGCCGTGGTCTGGGCACACAACTCACACGTCGGCGACGCAACCGCGACAGAGATGAGCCGGCGCGGCGAATACAACCTTGGGCAGCTTTGCCGGGAGTATTTCGATCCCGACTGCTACATCATCGGTTTCGGAACGAATGACGGAACTGTTGCGGCCGCATCGGCGTGGGATGGCCCGATGCAGATCATGAATGTTCGTCCGGCGCACCCGCAGAGCTACGAGCATCTTTTCCATCTGACGAATGCGCCCGGCCTCATGCTGCCCTTGAAAGGTGCGGGGCAGGATGATCTCGGCAAAAGACTAATGAAGCCGCTGATCGAGCGCGCGATCGGCGTGATCTATCGTCCGGAGAGCGAGTTTGCGAGCCACTATTTCGAAGCAAGGCTGCCCTTGCAGTTCGATGAATACATCTGGATCGATCGGACGTCTGCCATTCATCCGATTGGTGTCATCGAAGTCGAGGGAATGCCGGAAACCTATCCGTTCGGGGTTTGAGATGCGGTATCGAACTAGCTCAATGCAGAGCCTTTGACGCTGGTCGAGGTCGCTGTAACGTCAGACTGGCGTAGTCCTTAGGAATGCTTACCCATGAAAGCGATGGTGTTTCGTGCGGCCGGACAGCCGCTAGTGCTCGAGGATGTCGCCGATCCGCATCCGGGTCCGGGACAAATTCGGATTCGTGTCGAAGCCTGCGCTGTCTGTCGTACGGACCTCCATATTGTCGATGCCGACCTGCCAAATCCCAAACACCCGGTCATCCCTGGACATGAGATCGTCGGTATTATTGATGAAGTCGGCGATGCCAGCCTGGAGCCGCGGCTTGGCGAGCGCGTCGGCGTCGGCTGGCTTGGTCACACCTGCGGACATTGTCCGTTCTGCCAAGCAGATCGGGAAAACCTTTGTGACGCGCCGCTATTCACCGGATACACGCGCGATGGAGGCTTTGCCACTTACGCCGTTGCCGATGCTTCCTTTGCCTTTCCATTGGCAGGGTTTGATGATCCGGTAGCGGCTGCACCGCTGATGTGTGCCGGCTTAATCGGCTGGCGCTCTTTACGTATGGCAGGCGACGGGCGTCGGATCGGGCTCTATGGATTTGGAGCAGCAGCGCACATCATCGCGCAAGTTTGCAAGTGGCAGGGGCGGGAGGTTTATGCCTTCACGCGCTCGGAGGGTGACGCCGCTTATCAGTTGGCGCACTCGTTGGGCGTCGAGTGGGTTGGTCGGTCTGATCAGAAACCGCCTGCAGCGCTTGATGCCGCGATCATTTTTGCCCCCGTGGGTGAACTTGTTCCGAGCGCACTTGCCGCCGTCAAGAAGGGCGGAAGGGTCGTATGCGGCGGCATCCATATGAGCGACATTCCGGCTTTTCCGTATCCATTGTTGTGGGAGGAACGCCAGATCCGTTCGGTCGCCAATCTCACGCGACGGGATGCAGCGGAATTCCTTGCCATTGCTCCGAAAGCGCGCGTTCAGACGACGACGACTGCATATCCGCTAAAGCGTGCTAACGAAGCCCTTGCGGATCTTCGCGCAGGTCGCTTTGCAGGTGCGGCGGTGCTCGTTCCTGGAAAAGAAGTCGGGCCCTGAAAAGAAGTCGCGTCTAATTCCGAGTATTGATCGAGATCAATGATCCTGGATTTCTCGGGCTCAGTCTATAGAAGCGCGATTACGGGAGTTCGTAGATGTCGATGTCCCGTTGGCCACTGTTCAGGCGTGTCGTTCGTCGGCAAAGGCTCATTGAAGCCATGATGGCGGCGAGCAAGGTTGACGTTCTTGCTGTTGTGCGTGCCGACGAGGGGTGCGCATTCATGGAAGCCTGCTCGAAATGCTGCGACTGTCATAATGAACATAAGTGCAGGGATTGGATTCAATCAGAAAGGGGGCACGAAGCTCCCGATTTTTGCCCCAACTGTGAACTGTTCCGCGCATGCAAACGGCGTGAATAGCCTGCGCGGAAGCGGCAGCGTCGAACCAACATCGTTGTTATTGATTAAGTTAGTCTCGGGGCTGTCGGCTAACGTACTTTTGAGAAAGACTGATGCTTAGGAGACCGCCGTGCTCAACATACTTATTCGCCCGATCATGTTTCTCTCTGCAGCTATTGCGGCGTTCTTCGTCGCGAGGGACGCGCCGAATTTCACAGTCATTCAGATGGTCGTCGGGCTGTTCCTCATCGTCGCTTTTATTGCCATCGGCGCGTTCTGGGAGACGTTGACTGATCGCTTCGATCGCAAAGGCAAATCTCGCTGATCCCTATAATTCCAATGTCTCGGTCGCGGTCGAAATGAATACGCGCGTTCCGGCCGCCTGCTTCAAGACTTCGATAATCTGCCGATTTTCCATCAGCGCGAACGCCGTCGATAGCGCATCAGCGAAGGCTGCTGTATCGCTGACCACTGACAGTGTTCGCGAAGGATCTGCACAGCGTCCCGTCGCCGGATTGAAGATGTGATTGCATTGGCCGGACTTATCGAACTGGAATCCGTAAGCGGCTGACGTAGCGATTGATTTATTGATGATATCGATCGTGGCCGGTTTTCGAGCGGTGTTCGGAGCACCTTGCAACGCTGCGTTCCAAGGTTTGCCATCGGGATGCGTACCGACGGCGCGGATTTCTCCCATGTCGACGAGGCAGCTTTCCAGACCAGCCTCGCGCAATAAATCGACGACGCGATCGGTGATATAGCCTTGCGCGATACCGTTAAGCGTCAACGCCATGCCTGGTTTTTCGAAAACGATGCGATCGCGGTTTGAGCGCACTTTCGGCCAGCCAACGAGCTGCAGAGCCGCGTCGAGCTTTTCGGCAGGAGGAGGCGACGTTTCTGCAGCCTCAGTCGTGAAATGCTCGCAATAGCAGGTCCACAGCGGCTGCACGGTCGGATCGAAAGCGCCGCCGGTCAAATGCCAGGCGCGGTCACATTGATCCAGCAAGTCCACCAATTCGGGTGGTGGCGCGACAAGCACACCGCGCCGGTTGAGATCGCAAAGGACGGAGTCGGTTTCATAAAGAGTGAAGATCGTCTCGAGGCGGCGTGCTTCAGCGACCACGCGCTCGATTAACTTTTGGCCGGCGGCTCGATCGGGATGATAGAGTCGTACGGTCGCGACGGCGCCGAGCGATATGCCTTGCCATTCAATCAGGTGGGCGCGGTCTTCGCTCCGAGACACGCCGAATGGGAGAAATCCGAACCCGGCCACCGCGGCACTGATGGTCACGAATTTTCGTCTACTGAGAGGATTCGTCATGTGGCGTTCCTAGCGCGAAGTGCTTGTTGCAGACGTCTTACTTGCGTCGTCTGCCCCAGTGTCTGAGTTCAGCACGTAATCGGGCGGCACTTCAGAGAAGGATAGAACTCGACCGCCGTTAGCTTCTGCGAATTTGTCGGCTGCGGTGCGATCCGAAAACGGCACTGTCTCGGGTGCGCCCATGCCGCTCTGCTTGCGACTGCCGATGACAAAAAACGCCTGATGCGCCTCGATCCAGTTGTCGGCGCCGGGCTTTTCCCAGCTCGGCGCCTTGCCCATGTCGGAAACGTAGACGGCACGAACGTCTTTGGATTCCTCTGCAAGCATCGTGAAGGAAAAAGCGTCGCGCGCGGAGGAAAACCACACCGGATCGCTTCGACTGGCCAGGATGATCTGCCCTTTGGGGCCGGGATGCTCGATAAGGGCCATGCCGCAGTAATGGCCTGTGGCGTCCGCGGTCAGCTTTTGCGGCGGAGGCAGCGCTTCGCTCGTCTTTTCCTTGCAGCCCGCGGCTGCAAAGCTCAACAGCATCAGGCCAATGGCCAAAGCTCGTTTCATAGCTCCCTCCGCGAAAAGCTGAAACCGGCCAACGTGAGCGGTACCAATACCCAAGCGATGAGAGCCGAGAGAAGGACGAGCGGACCGAGATTGGCAGCCTCCGCGATGCCCGACATGTTGGAGAGTACGCTGACATTTTCTCCACCTGCCAAGTTGAAAAGGCGGTAGATGTCGGTCGGGTTGAAGAGCAGAAGCGCGCTCAATATCGACGATGAAATCGTTTTGCCTTGATCGACCACGAGTGCGCCCAACAAGGCCATGTCGAAAAGAACGACGAGCAGGAGCCAGATCCCTATTGCAATACCGGCCGCCGTTGCCCGCTCTCGCACGATCGCGCTGATCAGATAGCCGATAGCGACAAACACGGCGCCGAGAAGGATCGATGTCAGGATCATGCTGGCGAAAGCGATCCAGCTTCCGCCTGTAATCGCTGCGCCGGATACGACAAGTGCGACGGCAGCGGCGCCGTAGCCGAGAATCGTTGCGAAACTCAGGACAGCCAAGTGTCCCAAAAACTTGCCGAGAAGAACCTGGATGCGGCTCACCGGGTAGCTGAGAAGCAGCAGCATCGTGCCGCGTTCCATCTCGCCGACAATAGCATCGTGCGAAATTAAAAGGGCGACGAGCGGCACAACGAAGATCGTCAGGCTGGACAAACTGACGATGACGACATCTAGCGCGGCAGTCCCAACGTTTCCTGTCGGCGCGCTGCCAAGGAAAGTCAGAGACAATGCGAGGGCTGCGAGGAGCAAGGTCATCGCGACGACCCAGCGATTGCGCAGGCATTCCTGAATTTCTTTTCCAGCGATCAAGAGCACGTTTTTCATGGCGCTTCACCGTGGTTGCGCAAGAAGTGTGCGTAGAGGTCATCAAGCGTCGGTTGGACAATCGTCACGTCCTCAGCGGGCCCGCCTTTGTCGGTCGCGCGGCGAATGAGATCAATCTTTGCGCTGGGCGCCGCGTCGAATTCGACGAGATGACCGTTGATCTCGCGCCAGTTTGGAACGGGACCGACGAGCGTCGAAAGTCTTTGTGCTTGGCCGGATGCGACGGTGACGCGAATCCTGGTCGGCAGACCTGCGATGCGCCGCAAGTGCTCGATGGAGCCATTGGCCACCACATGGCCCCGGTTCAAAATAACGATGCGGCGGGCGCGCTCCTCAAGTTCCGTCAGGGCGTGAGAAGACAGCACGATCGTTGCACCCTTGTGCTGCAACTCTTGTACGATCTCGTAGAATTCGAGACGCAGGGCCGGATCGAGCCCCGTCGTCGGCTCGTCAAGGAGAAGGAGCAACGGATCTCCGAAGAGCGCCTGAATCAAACCAAGTCGCTGGCGCATGCCTTTCGAATATGTACGGACTTGGCGGTCCGCTGCCGCCGTGAGGCCCACTCGAGCGAGGAGATCGTCGATCTTCGCTGTCGGTTCGCCCTTGAGACGGGAATAGAAGGAAAGGACCTCGCGTCCCGTCAGGGTGGCGTGGAAGGAAACACTTTCGGGAAGATAACCGAGCCGTCGCCGCGCCGCGAACTCTCCGGCAGCGGGCTCATCGCCAAGCACCCGAATGTTGCCCGATGATGGGCGAGAAAGGCCGAGCATCAACTTGAATAGAGTCGTCTTGCCGGCGCCGTTGTGCCCGATGAGTGCGACGGTCTCACCCGATTCCAACTTAAAGGAGACGTCGTGTAGCGCCGTTATAGCACCGTATCGCTTTGCAACGTGCTCAAGCTCAACGATGGCTGTCATGGCCGCACTCCCTCGTCGTGCAAATGGGCGGATAGCGCCGGGGGCGCCATCAGCGGATGAGTATCAACGACGCCGCCTGGAAGAAGTGCGGGAAAACGCGCCTGCGCCCAGCGAATGATCTGCACCGCGGGACTGTTGACCAGCACCTTGGCCTCTGGTGCGGTCCACAAGACCTTATCGATGATGTCGTTTGGGCGGTAGGCCGCATCGGCAATGCCGTCGCCGTTGAGGTCGAACGCTGGGTTGTCGCTCCAGAAATTACCGCGTCCATTCTTCGACCAGTCGAGATAACGACTGCCGACGTACTTCACCTGATTGCGGTTGCCGATAAACGCGTTGCCGACGATCTCGTTGCCTTCCGACCCGGCTGTGAAATGAATTCCGATCTCGCAGCCTTCGAAGCGATTGTCGACAAATCGGTTCTTGTTGGCATTATAAATAAACACGCATTTCTCGGGACCAATGCGGGCGCCTTGAGCGAGGGGTTGCACGCTTCCTTCGCCAGTGGGCATCCCGTGTTCGCTTGCCGTTTTTCCAGCCAGGCCGGAGCTCAGCCAACGCTCTCGCGGCTGCAGGCGGCCGTGGATCAGATTTCCGGAGATCTCCGAATAGTTGACGAAATTGAGCAGCAGTCCGTGGTCTCGGTCGCCGTCAGAAACATTTCCGCGCACACGGAGATGATGCGAATACATGATCGCCATGCCGACCGTGTTTCCACTCGAGACGTTATCGCTCACCTCGCTGTCGTTGGTGTACATGTAGTGGACCGCAAACCGGAGATCGTGGAAGCGATTTCCGCTGAATACGTTATTGCGGCTACTGATGACGAAGATTCCGTCGCGACCGTAGCGGATATCGTTATTCAGGATCTTGGCGCCGGGGGCGTTCCATACGGATACGCCGTTGCCGGCCTCGCTAATGCGGATGTTGCGCAGGCCTTCTATAACATTACCTTGTACCTGTGCGTCTTTGGCACCATGCACGTAGACCCCGAACAGGTTGTCTTCGAGACGGTTGTTTTCCACCAGCGCTCGCTCGGCTGTCTTCGCGAGGAACACAGCGGAGTCCATGGCCTGAAGATCGTGGCCCGATCCCTTGATCGTAATTCCGCGAATCGTTACGTCCGGCGCGGTGACGGTGATGACGCTGCTCGCGCCATCACCAATCACAACCGCGCCGGGCTTGGCCGTTAACGTGATCGGTCGCTCGATCCGGATCGGGCCGCGGTATTCGCCCGGTGCGAGTTCGACGACGGCGCCATCCTGCGCATGATCCAAGACAGCCTGAAGCCGTGTCTCCGGCGTGGCACTGATTTGCGCCGCGCCGGCGAGGCTCGAGACTCCCGCGACGGCTATCACCGCCGAAAGGATGCGCATGAAAAGGATCACGTTGTGCTCCAGCCTTTAGACGGCTTTCGGTTCCACCAGCATGCGGCCTTTCATTTCCATATGCATCGCGTGGCAGAACCACGAGCAGTAGTACCAATAGACTCCTGCCTTATCGGCCGTGAATGTCACCGAGGCGGTGGCTTGCGGCGCGACTTCCATCTGGACGCCGTAGTTCACGATACAGAAGCCGTGGGTGAGGTCTTCCACTGCGTCGATATTGGTGACGTATACCGTGACCTCGTCGCCCTGTTTGACCTTGAACTCGGTGAGGCCGAATGCAGGCGCGGTTGAAGTCGTGTAGACGCGCACCTTGTTGCCGTCGCGGATTACTTTGCAATCGGCTTCCAAGTTGATGCCGTCTGCCTTGGCCTGCTTCACCGCATCGGCGAAGAACGGGTCGGCACGGTCCCAGATCGAAATCGGATTTATCTTGGAGCGGTGGACGATCGTGGCGTCGTGCGGCTCGGCGAAGCTCGGACCGTCATGCACCAGCACCATCTTGTCGCCCGAGATATCGATGAGCTGATCGTTCTCAGGTTTCAACGGACCGACGTTGAGGAAACGGTCCTTCGAGAACTTGTTGAGCGAGATCAGCCACTGTCCATCGGCCTCCTTTGTCTGGCCCATGGAAGTGTGGTTATGGCCGGGCTGGTATTGAACGTCGAGCTTCTGGATGATGGGATCGACCTTCTCGCCCTTGAATGCGCGTTTGGCGAGATCGATGTTCCACTTGCAGATTTGGCTATCGATGAACAGCGTCGTGTAGGCGTTGCCTTTGCCATCATAGGCGGTGTGGAGAGGGCCAAGGCCAAGCTCGGGTTCGGCGACCACGACATCGCGCGGCTTGATTTTGTCGTCAAACAGATCGTCGAACAACCGTACGTCGAACACGGTGCAGGTGGGCGACAGCTTGCCGTTCGCTATGACATGGATGCCATCTGGTGCCGTATTGATGCCGTGCGGACTGTTGGGGACGGGTACGTAGCGTGTATAAGGCGAGCCGTGGCGACCATCGAGCACCGGCACGCCGTTCATCTCTTTATAATTGCCCTTCTTCACCGCTTCTTCGATGCGTTTGATGTTGAAGATGGTGACCCAGTCCTGTTCGTTGGCTGTCATTTCCGCGAGCGTGACGCCGCCTTCGGAATTATAGCAGGTGGCAAAGGCATATTTGCCCTGATAGTCGGCATCGACGTTGTCGAGGTTGCCGTCGACGATGATTTGCCAGGCAACCTTCATGGTGTCGCCGTCAACCGCCGTAAAGATCGCGCGGTACTCCTTCGGGTTGTCGAGGATCTTGCCGTCATTGGGCAGAGGTACGGCGTCTTCGCCGTTGCAGAACACATAGCCGGTGCGCGGATATTTCTGCACGCGCAGGCCGTGGACGGTGTGCTGGTTCGGCAGCTGAATGATCTTATCGCACCTCATGACGTCGAGGCGCACGCGCGCGACGCGCGTATTCGCCTTGTCGTTCATGAAGATGTAGCGGCCGTCATACGTGCCCTCGGTGAACGAGAGGTGCGGATGGTGGAGGTCGCCATTCACGTAGGTGCCGCCACGGGTCTTGAGGAACTCGCGCGCTTCGGGCGTGAGCCCTTCGGTCAGCACCTTCAGGCTCTCGTTGGTCTGGCCCCAGCCGGTTGCGCTGCATCGGTTGAATACCGGCACGCGAATCAGTTCGCGCATCGATGGCATGCCGACGATGCGCATTTCACCGCTCTGACCGCTCGAGAAGAAAACGTAATATTCGTCGAGATCGCCAGGAGCGACTTCCGTGCGGCTGTGCGGCGACGTCTTACCGGCGGATGTTTGCGCGTTTGCTCCGCTGACAACTTCAGAGATGCCGACACCGCCCGCAATGCCGGTTACGCCGGCCGCTGCTATCACGCTCGAATGGCCCAGCATATCACGCCGGGTCAAACCCTTCGTTTCCTTACTGCTTGTCATAGAGATCTCCTCACGCCGAAAGGGTGTCCTATTGCCGACTATGGTTTCACGATTTTCCCGACGTAGCTGATGAGTGGACGTATCGGCTTCGTCGGGGCTTCCTGGGTCGAAGGCGACGAGAGGGCCGCGCTCCTCTCACGCTTCAGCCGCACCTGAATCATGTGCGGGCATCGGTGATCGTCGTAGTAGAGTTCCTGGCAGTGCATGCAGTAGATGCATTCGTTTACGTTGATGTGCCCTTCGGGATGGATGGACTGCACCGGGCATTCGTTGGCGCAACGTTGGCAGGGTGAGCCGCACTCGGGCCATCGCCGCAGCCATTCAAACATCCGCATGCGCCCCGGAATGGCGAGCGCGGCTCCCAAGGGGCATAGGTAGCGGCAGAAAAAGCGCTCGACGAACAGGCCGGCCACCAGAAGGGCTACTGCGAAGAGGACGAATGGCCATTCGCGCACGAACTTCAGAATGATCGCCGTCTTGAACGGCTCAACCTCGGCAAGCTGTTCGGCTGCGGAGATCGAATAAAGCGAGGTTCCGAAGAGGATCAGAAAAATCACGTACTTGATCGGCCACAAACGCTCATGCAGGTTCCATGCGACGCGAAGTTGCGGCACGCCTAGAGCTTTGGCCACTGAGTTGGTCAACTCTTGCAGAGCCCCAAAGGGACACAGCCAACCACAGAATGGTCCGCGACCCCAGAACAGCAGAGAGATCGCCACCGCTGACCATAGGATGAAGATCAGCGGCGCTGTCAGAAAATATTCCCAACTGAAGCCGGTCACAAGCGCGTTCGTGAACGTCAACACGTTTACGACTGAAAGCTGGGCATTGGCGTACCAGCCGAGCCAGACCAGCGTGAAAGCGAGAAAACCGCGACGAACCCAAGTGTAAAAAAGCGGCCGCCTGACGAGTGCGTTTTGAAAGAAAAAGATGGCCGTCAGAAGCGCCATGGCGAGCGCCGTAATGGCAACGGAGCCGGTACTGCGTCGCCACATCTGTTTCCAGAGGGGCTCTTCGCCTGCAGCCGCCGCGGACAACTCCTTCGACGAAGGAGCCGCTGCATGTTCGGCCGCGCCGCCCGCGACCTTGGCCGCAGCCGCCGGGATTTTTTCGTGGCGGATATAGCTGTTGGGCAGGGTATAGGGGAGATCGAAGGTCAGGAATGCCTTCTCTCGTGCGCCCGTCGCGCGTTGCACCAGAAGCCGGAGGTCCCAGGGCTCCGTCGGGTCGAAAGCGAAGTCCGGCGGTACCGTAAACAACCCGATTTCATGCAGAGCAGGCGCGCCCTTGGCTGCAAGGTCCCCGAGCCGTTCGTGATTGCGGTCGCGAAAGCGAATCCCCGAGCCGCCCTGCTCGAATTCGATTCGATCGAAGATACCTCCGCGAACGTAGCCAGAGCCTTTGAAAGAATAGATGCCGTTGCCTGCAATAATTATCGCCTGTTGCCCGGGCTTCAGGCGGTTGCGTAGGCGTTCATACACAGTATCCCCGAGAAGACTGCGTCCAATGACCGGCGCACTCACGAGAGCGGTATAGAGATCGATGAAAACGTCGTCGGGGTTGCCCTGTTCGGGGTGGGCTGCGGCTTCTTTATTTCCGGATTTCTCGAACGCCTGATTGATCTCTGCAACCGTGAGCGTCAGGTGTCGCACCGAGCCATCACCGAGCAGGCTTTGCCAGTCGCGAGTCTCTTTCTGGGTCTGATCGAGGGATTTCGTTTCTGTCTGCGCGGGGCCGGTAGGCCCGGCGGCTGTGTTTGTCGGCGAGAGCCGTCCGCTCTTCACGAGGCGAACGGCGGAGCGTACGACGCTGTCGGCCATGACAAGGACGGTGACGGTTGCACCGCTCACTATGTCCGGCTGAGGGGGCTGTTCGGCGCCGGACGCAACAAGCCCTATCCGTGTGCCGATCAGCTTGTTCAAGGCTTCGACCACGCGTTTCTCGGGTACGCCCACGAGCACGATCGGCTCTTTGTGCTCAACCAACTTGAAGCCGGTCAGCGTCCCTTGCGGGTCGATGCCGACAAGGATGCGCACCGGCTTTCCCGAATATCCGACGGCCCCCGTGAAATCAGTATTGAGGTAAACGTAGCCGACAAGGGTATCTGTAGCGTACACTGGCAAAAGAGGCGGGTCGCCTAGCGGCGTCCCAAAACGAGTTGCTTTTGAAAAGAATTCCTGGGGCGTCGCGTGGGCCGCAAACTCCATGAGCTTCGACTGGGCAAGCGCTGGCGATATCCCGGCTAGGAGACCGCAAAAAATAACGGCCGCACGAAACAAATGTGTAAGTTTTGCGACCACGGAGAACCTCCCAGCATCAAGGCCTAGATAGTGGAATTTTAAATGATTGATTTGATTTGCCTCAAATTTCGAACCCTGTTGAACGCTCAGAGTACCGAAGTCGCACGAGGTGACGTTATGCCCTCCCTGAAAGCAGAACCGGCTGGTCGTCTCCGATCGATCGGAGAGTTCTTTGCGCTGGCGCGCGCGATGGAGGCTAACGCGGTCCGTCGCTACACGCAAACGGCTCAAGCGCTCCGCAAGCAGAATGTTTTGGCCTTGGCAGATACATTCGATGCATTATCCAAGGTCGAAAGCGAACATGTCGAGCGCATCATCGAGCGGGCCGCCGAGCACGGGATCGGCGCAGTGGACACGGAGGCTCCGTGGCCGATGCCCGATACGTTCGATGTCTCGCCGGAAGAGATCGCACAGTCTCGTCTTATGACTCCGTATCGCGCCTTCGCGTTAGCCGTTCGCCATGAGGAGCGATTATTTGCATTTTGGACCTACGTTGCCGCGCACGCCGAGGGTGAGATCAAGCATGCAGCGGAACAGTCGGCGCGGGAGGAGCTGGAGCACGTCTCGTCGCTGAGGCAGCAGAGGCGGGAAGCGTACCACGCGGAGCGCCAAGCGGCGGCAGCGGAAGGGGTTACACTGAGCAAATTGGGTGCAGCCGAGCGGCGCTTGGCGGAGCTTATCGAGGAGCACTATAGCCGCATGCCGCCTGCGGTCGATGCCGCCGCATTGGCGCTGGCATCGCGCAACTCCGCCGACAGGCTCTATGCTCTTGAAGAAGTCGCGCAACCGAAGTTCTCGACTATGGGCGTGCCGGCAGGCCGAGAGAAGGATATTGCCGCGCTCAGTGAATATCTGGCGGAAGCTTATCTGCGTCTGGCAGAAAGCGCGCGCAATGAAGACGTCCTCGTCGCTGCCCAGGAACTTGCGACGAGTGCTATTGGTCGTTTGGGCAAGATCAACGCAATGAAGGCGTTCTGAAAGCGCTGCTTCGGTCCGGTATGATTTCCCTGGCGCTAGTCCATTACCGGGACCGGAAAAACAAGCGCAAACTACGCAACTGATCGATCGTCGGATACAACAAGAAGGAACATATTCCTCCCGTCATACCGAGGCGATTTTGCTATCATCGGCGGATGATTCTGCTGGATTATAATTCCCTGCTTATTTCTCTCGGCTTCTGCAGCGCGGGGTTGGGGATCACTTTCTTTGTAAGCTGGCTCGTATCGCAGACCGACCGCGTCCTGATAACGTGGGGTGTCGGTGCGTGCTTCATCGTGGTCGGCGTCCCTTTGTACAGCGCGTTTGTCCGCCACTTTTCTCCTGCCGGGGGTGTGCTCGGCTTCGCGATGTTACTGATCGGCATCGTGACATATTGGGGAGCAGCTCATCAGTTCAGTACGGGCAGGGTGCCGCTGCAGAAGATGGCGCTTATCGCAATAACGGCGATCGCAATCACATCTGCGCCCATGTTCCTCGGATACGATGGCATCTGCTACATCGTATTCAATGTCATTGTGGGAATGCTTTTTTTTGCAATTGCATGGGAATATGGGCGGTCGCGTGCAGACACTTCGTTGCTAATTCGCACCATTTCGGGGCTTTACGCCCTTACGGGACTGTCCTTTCTACTTTGTGCCGTTCCACTGCTCAGCGAGCGCAGCTGGATCATGCGACATGCGCCGACGAATTGGGCTGAGAGCATTAATATGATTGTCTCTCTCACAGCGATCGCCGGCATAGGAGCGCTTTCTCTTGCACTCAATCAAGCACGTGTGGCGCGGCGATATGAGCGAGATGCTGAGGTCGACCCGCTCACTGGATTGTTCAACCGGCGTGCGCTCGTTAGTCGTAACATGGATCTGCAAGCGTCCATTGTGGTGGTCGTCTTCGACATCGACTATTTCAAGGAGGTCAATGACATCCATGGGCATCAGACCGGAGATGTCGTGCTGCAGGCATTTTCGCGAATTCTGCTCGAAGCCATCCGCGAAGGGGATCTGGCAGCGCGTCTTGGGGGAGAAGAGTTCGCGATATTGCTGCCTCATGCGTCGCTGAAGACGGCGTTCATTGTTGCGGAACGAGTCCGGAAACGATTGGCAGGACGGCGCTTCAGATCAGAGGTCGGCTACTTCAATAGGACCGTGAGTGCTGGAATTTCTCTAATCGGCGATAATACGCAGTTGGATGCACTCATCATACAAGCCGACGCAGCGCTTTATGCTGCGAAGCGGTCCGGCCGCGATCGCGTTGTTCTCTATTCCGATGGACCCGCAGCCGCTCAGTTAGACATCGACCTCTATAATATCGCTGCCAAGACATTGCGGCGACCCTCCTTGCGAAAACATAAAGCGTGAAGTGTTCGGATTGGTTTGTGTATCCATCCTATGCGGGATCAACATTTCGATCATCAAATCCGGTGCTCGTTATTTTTTCCAGCCGATCAAGAAACGGCAATTGGGCCTTCAGGATTTTCTCGCGTGCGATGTCGAGGTTGAACCATTCGGCGCGATCTATTTCTGGAAATGACTGCATTGTTGGCGATTTTGGCGGCCAGGGCATCTCAAATGACGTGCTGACCAGTTGGTGAGGGTCCCAATCCTCCTCGAGCGCCCAAGCCCAAACGACTTTCCCGGATGTCTGCCGTACGCTTCCTAACGGAACCGGAATTCCTTGCGGGTCGTATCCGGTTTCCTCGGTAAACTCCCGGCGAGCCGCTGCATACAAAGCTTCGTCCGTATCGGCTTCGCCCTTCGGTATGGTCCAGGCACCAAGATCCTTACTATTCCAATAGGGACCACCCGGGTGAGCAAGCAATATCTGGAGTTGCCCCTTGCTGAACCGGTATAGCAGCAGTCCCGCGCTGATCTTGGATGCCACTACGATAACCTCCAGTGGCCGTGGCCTTTCTAGACCGGGTGTATAACGACTTCGGCAGCTGCAAGGCGACGATAGAGATCGCGGCGCCGTTTGAGCGGCCACCAATCATAAAGGAATGTTTCGATCGGCTTCCAGTTCGCAACCCAGCCGACGAGCAGCAGACTTTCTGAAATTGTGCTCGCGAGTGGTCCGCCGCCAAGTTCAGAACGAGCAATCTGGCTCGACATGAAGCAGACGATCAGGATCGGGATGCCGATCGCGGCGTAGCGGCGTCCGATCCTGAAATGCTCGTTAAGATCACGTTGCTGCGCCTCGGCTCTATCCTGGAAGTAGTTCAGGAGCGCCGTTCTTAACCCGCGCTCCTCCGCCTTCCGCGCTTCGGGTTCCGGAAGGTGAATGGCTATTGCAAGCTCGGCATGTGCCGGAAGTTCGCGCGCCCATCCCACGATATAATCCGCGGCGTTGTCATCGAGATCCCTTTGCGGAAATGGCGAAGGGTCCAGGGAGTTGAATAGTTGGGCAAGCTCCTTCACGCGCACTTCGATGATTTGCCGATCTGAGGATGTGGGCTGCATTTCGACCTACGCGCCGTTTCTCAGCCATGCTCGCTTGCGTCGCGGTTCAATCAATCGGCCGTGTGCAGATTACGAGCACCAAATATTTATTCGGATCATAGACAATCGGAAGAACTCGGACGCGCTTTCAGTGTAGCCATCAGCTTCTCCGCTCGGCGCTACAACGCGGCCCGCAACGGAAGTTGCGCGTCGACCGTTTGTGGAGCTTGAAAACCTGGCGATCGAAGAAAGTCCGGGAAGGCGTAATCAGGAGGAGGATTTGCGCGTGGCTATTTCCTCTTTCTGCCACAGCTCCTTTCTGCCGATCGTGCGGGCGACGTACAGCAGATAGATAAAAGTGGCAGGCATGATGGCTGCTACTATCAGAAGTAGCACGTCGTGCTGGAATGTTGTCATAACGAAGCCTCTCTGAGGATGTGGGCGGGTCGATTGGGCGCGCTAGCCAGGACGGGGATTTTGGCCCCCGGGCCCGCCAGTCCTTCGAACAATTCGTCACATAATATTAGCGTTAGTTCAATGCTTGCAGCAGACTTGACCTCGATCTTGGGTTTTTGTCCGATGGGGGCCTCGGATGAAAGCGCCTATTGACGCTCGGCAGGGCGATGATGACATCATAACCGTCGTGCGGATCTGCTCTCGCGTCACAGGATGGGCACATGCAAAACCGAAATCCTATGGATTGGATGTTGTCAGAAGCGATTGACACGCTGGCACGCGCGGAGCGTTTGCATCGGCAGTTTTTCCAACTTGGCTCCAGCGGTGGTACGGGCGAGCCGTCATGGCAGCCGCCGATAGACGTGCTCGAAACGGCGCGCGAGCTCTTGGTGTTCGTTGCTTTGCCCGGTGTAGATCCTGCACAAGTCACCGCCGTGATCGAGGGCGATGTGCTGATGGTTACGGGACGGCGTGCACTTCCTCCGGAGCTGCGGGACGCCGTCATCCATCATCTTGAGCTGCCTCAGGGTCGCTTCGAGCGGCGCGTGCCGCTGCCGCCCGGGCGCTATTCCATTCGTCAGCACGTCGAGAACGGCTGCTTGGTTTTCAACCTCTCAAAGATGACTTGAGGAGGGACGCATGGCACTTTCGGGAGATCCCAGCGAAGCCGGTCAGGGCAGCGCGGTAGCCCCGAAGATGGGCGATCAGAATTCTACGCTGCCGTCCGACGCTCTGATCTTGCTTCCGGCCAGGAAGGCCGTTCTCTTTCCGGGTCTCATCCTGCCTCTCATGATCGGCCGGGAGAAGTCGGTAGCCGCCGTGCAGCAAGCCGTACGTGAGCAGCGCCAGATCGGCGCTGTCCTGCAGCGCGACGCGGCCGCCGACGATCCTGGCCCGGACGGTGTTTATAGGATCGGCACGCTTGCCAACATCGTTCGTTACATCACGATGCCCGACGGCACGCATCACGTGATCCTGCAGGGCGTGCAGCGCATCCGTATACTCGACTTCATTCCCGGCACGCCGTTCCCGGTAGCCAGGGTTGCGCACATTCCCGAAACGGAAACACGCTCGCCGGAGATCGAAGCGCGTTTCCGCAACCTGCAAAGTCAGGCTCTTGAGGCCATGCAATTGCTGCCTCAGGCTCCGCAAGAGCTCATCGCTGCGATTCAGGACGCGACCTCGGCCGGCGCGCTCGCCGATCTCGCGGCGGGCTACATGGACATTCCTGCAGAACAGAAACAGGAGATCCTCGAAACGGTGGATCTCATCACCCGTATCGACCGTGTGTCGCGCCTTCTCGGCGAGCGCATCGAGGTCATGCGTCTCACCCAAGAAATTGGCCGACAAACCAAGGCCGCGCTGGATGACCGCCAACGCGAAGCTGTCCTGCGGGAACAGATGGCGGCGATCCAACGCCAGTTGGGAGAGGGCGACGGCAAGGCCGAAGAGGTAAGGGAACTCAACGAGGCCATCGCTAAAGCCCATATGCCCCGCGAGGTGGAAGAGCAGGCGCGCAAAGAACTCAAACGCTACGAGCGTATGCCCGATGCCGCCGCCGAAACGGGAATGATACGCACTTATCTCGACTGGTTGAGCGAGCTTCCTTGGCAATTGCCGGAGGAGAAGCCCATCGATATCGCCGCGGCGCGGCGCATTCTCGATGAAGATCACTTCGGCCTCGATAAGATCAAACGGCGCGTTCTCGAATATCTTGCGGTGCGCAAGTTGGCGCCGCAAGGCAAGGCGCCGATACTCTGCTTCGTGGGGCCTCCGGGCGTCGGCAAGACATCGCTTGGACAATCGATCGCCCGCGCGATGGGACGCCCGTTCGTTCGCGTCAGCCTCGGCGGTGTTCACGACGAAGCGGAGATTCGCGGTCATCGTCGAACCTACATCGGCGCTCTGCCGGGTAACATCATTCAAGCCATCCGCAAGGCCAGCGCACGCAATTGCGTGATGATGCTCGATGAGATCGACAAGATGGGGCGTGGCATACAAGGCGATCCCGCCGCTGCCATGCTGGAAGTGCTTGATCCCGAGCAGAACAGCACCTTCCGGGATAACTACCTTGGTGTGCCCTTCGACCTGAGCCGCGTCGTATTTATCGCGACGGCGAATATGTTGGACACGGTCCCCGGGCCGCTTCGCGATCGCATGGAGATCATCAGTCTCAGCGGCTACACCGAAAGCGCGAAGCTCGAAATCGCGCGGCGCTATCTCGTGCGCAGACAACTTGAGGCTAACGGCTTAAAGCCTGAACAGGCGGATATCGACGACGAGGCGCTGCGCGCGATCGTTCGAGGCTATACGCGGGAAGCCGGGGTGCGCAATCTCGAGCGGGAAATTGGACAGACGCTGCGGACGGCCGCAGTGCGCATCGCGGATGGAAGCGCCGCGCATGTTCACATCGGCGCGAACGATCTTGCAGGTGCGCTCGGTCCGCCGCGCTTTGAAAATGAAGTCGCCATGCGCACCAGCGTGCCAGGAGTTGCGACGGGTCTTGCCTGGACGCCTGTCGGCGGCGACATTCTTTTCATTGAAGCGACACGCGCGCCCGGCAAAGGCAGCTTTATTCTGACGGGACAGCTCGGCGACGTGATGCGTGAAAGTGCACAAGCCGCTATGACACTTGTAAAGAGTAGAGCATCATCGCTCGATATCGATCCAAAGATATTTGAGACCAGCGACATCCATGTGCACGTACCAGCCGGAGCGACACCGAAAGATGGGCCAAGCGCAGGCGTCGCGATGTTCACGGCACTCGTTTCACTTTTAACCGATAGGACAGTCCGAAGCGATGCGGCGATGACGGGCGAAATCTCATTGCGCGGTCTGGTCTTGCCGGTGGGTGGTATCAAGGAAAAGGTAGTAGCGGCGGCAGCGGCGGGTATCACTCGCGTGATCCTGCCGGCGCGTAATCGACGTGACTTCGAAGATATTCCGGAAGATGCTCGCAACCGGCTGGACTTCGTCTGGGCCGAACGTGTCGACGACGTTATTGAAGCAGCGTTGGAAGAAAGACGTGCGGAGGCCAGCCAGGCTGTGGGCTGACATTGCCCTAGGACTTCAAGATATAGTTAGGCAGGCGTTCCAGCGGACGATCTCCGGCCTGCTGCAGCCATCGAGCGGACGGCTTGATGGCAACTCTTACGCTGCGAATAACGTCTATTAGAGATCAGCGAACTTGCCGGCGGGCTGACATGTTACTCGGGTCACATAGTAGTTGGGATGCGCTACCACCCACTTCGCTCCTTCAAATTGCGATGCCATCATACAACCAATCATCGGCGTGTTTTCGGCGAGGCGGATCGGCGAAACCTTATGGCAGTTCGCGCCTTGCACAATCGAGCATACGGTGAAAATGAGTTCGAGCATGATGCCAACTCTCCGAGAACGCCATACGGAGTCGGAACGCGCTCGCATCAACGGGGTTCCTCTATCGAGGAAAGTTGCCCTTTGTCATGATTGCTTACCGCCGACGCGAATGAGTGCCGGCTCGAGGGGCATCACGACGGTCGATCAGATCAAACGCGACTTCGCTACGGTTTTTCAAAGGTGACGCGCCAGACGCGGCCGGCCTTATCGTCGGCGACATACAACGCTCCGTCGGGCCCTACGGCGATACCTGACGGGCGATGAGCTGCCCGTTCTGGCTCTTTTGCTGCGCGGGCAAAGCCTTCTGCAAACACCAGGAAAGGCCCCGCGGTAGCGCCATTTTTCAGCGGCTGAAAAACGACGTTGTAGCCGCCGTGAGGTCCGGCCGGATTGAATGATCCATGAAAAGCGATGAATGCGCCGCTCTGATAGGTTTCGGGGAAGGCTGATCCCTTATAGATCTTCATGTCGTTCGGCGCCCAATGCGCTGGGAAGACGGCAACGGGCATCTCCTCGCGCGCACAAGGACCGACTTTCTTTCCATCGCCACCGTATTCGGGTGCAAGAACGCGCTTGTGTTGGGCCGCATCGAAATAACAGAGCGGCCATCCATATGATGCTCCGTGCCGAATGATCGTCAGCTCATCGGCAGGAAGTCTGAAGCCCTGTTGCTCATCATAAAGTTCCGGCCAATTCTCATGAAGGTGACCGCGGCCGTGTTGGGTCGCGTAAAGACGCCCCGACTTGTCGAAGTCCAGGCCTTCCGCGTTCCGACATCCTGTTGCGTAGCGTTCATTCGGCGAAAAGTGTTGTTCGGTGCGATTGGCGTCATACAACCAGATGCCAGCGCGGGTGGCGAGTTCTTGGCAGGGACTCTCGCCACGGGGAGGGTTCTGATCCAAATCTTCGCAGGCATCGGTTGCTGAGCCTGGCGCTATGAAAAGCCGGCCATCATGGTCGATAGCGAACGGATGCACGGGATGTGCTCCGCCAAGCGGTAGGCCGTCGACAACGTTTTCTCCTCGGCCCGTCACGGAGCCATTAGGCATAATTTCATAGCGGACGATCTTATCGTTCTCTTCGACGAACAGTTTCTGATCGTAAAAAGCGATGCCGGTACCGCCGTGGCCGCCTTGGCTGGCGCTTGGGCCAGAGCGCGTCGTGACATCAGCAACGCCGTCGCCATCGCGATCCTTTAAAGCAACAACAAAGCCTCCATTAGACGGTCTGTCGTTGTCATAGTATCCTCCGCTCCAGGTGTTTACATAGACCGTGTTATCCGGTCCAACGACGAGATGGCGGGCGTGCCCGATATGGTCGGCGAATATCGTGACGCAGAACCCCTCAGGGACAATGATTTCGGGATCGCGCCTGGGGCAGGGGGCGTCCTTTGCCAATGTCGAGGCAGAGCAAGCAAGCACCCCAACACATAAAACGAACGTTCCAAGACAGAAGCTTTCGACGGCTTGTTGCCGGAAACAGGTGTAGCCTCCTCGCGCCAGCCGCATCGTTCACTCTTCGCGGACCTTTTCGTGAATTTTCTTCTGAACGGACTCGTTATCTTTCTTGTTGCTGCCAGACGTCGGCATGGGGCCGACTTGTTTTCGAGACGTCGACTTGGCGGATCGCGGATTATGACCGCCACGACTATGATCGATAGATGGGCTTTTGCCGGGCATTGGGAAACTCCGGATTAGCGATTGTTCTGTTTCGTTGCCGCGTTCCATCACAGCCGATGAATCCAATCGATTGCACGGCTGTCAACCTGTGCGTCGGCGCCAATCTCTCTTCAATCAGGGCGGGGCCCTTTTGCGATCGAGTAGCCGGACGGCACTTGCCTGGGGCCCCATGGCCCCCTCGTCAGCGGCGCAGGTGACCTGCACCATCGTTCCGATTTCAAGCTGATCGAAATCCGCGCCTACAATAGCGTTGCGCGTGAAATACAGTTCTGGCGCGCTTCCGACCTCTATGAACCCATAGCCTTGCTCCGCAAATAGGCGTGTAATCATTCCGCTCTGGCCATCGGTCGCGTGCGCTAGCGCTTCATGGCTACGGGCATCTTCAATTCTTGTGAGTTGGCGCTCTACGGCTTCGAATGCGTTGTTCAAGGCGGACGTGTGGTCCTGTTTTGCCTCGCGCCGGTCGACCTTGTCCTTGCCGACGGCGATGCCGCGACCGGGCACCTCCGCTTCGACCGATACCGCCAGCGGTGTCTTCGCCGTTTCGGATCCTCGGTGAGGAACCTCAACTACAACACGGCAGCCGACTAGTCTGGGATAAAGTCGTTCGAGGCGAGTGACACGGTTGTGCACGAGGGTTTCGAGCGCTGGTGAACTGATCATGCCCTTGAAGGTGAGTTGCAATGGTCGTTGCATTTCCCTGGACGTCGGTTGCGGCTTTCGATGGCAAGTCTTTCCGGTATCGGTCTGTGCGCTCAAACAACGAAAATCCTGGGGCTTCACGCCAAGCGCTTCCCCACTAAACGATCGTATTGTCTTAATTCAACCGAGGTCACTCAGGAGGGTTCCGTTGCCTTGAAAATCGACAGAATTGCGCGCTTTTTGGATTGCGGCGCAGACCGATTTTACGGAAGCCGGCGAGCTGACATTATTTATCGATGATGCTCAGGTGAGCTTTCTCGAAGATCTGATGGCTGACGACGGGATGCTTTATACGCGCCAGATGGCCGGTGCTTTCCAGCTCCTCAGATCGAACGATCTTATATGGTCGACGATGGTGCGGAGTTATTTAAAGGGCGAACGTCCGCCGATGTTCGATCTCATGGCATGGAATGCCGATGCGACGCGCATGCCCTACCGCATGCATTCGGAGTATCTTCACCAATTCTATCTTCATAATGATCTGGCGACGGGACATATGGAAGTCGATGGACGGCCGATCTCGCTACGCGACATTCCTATTCTGGTTTTCACAGTGAGTACGATTTCCGATCACGTCGCATCGTAGCGGTCCGTCTACAAGGTGCAGGCATTGACCAAGGCCGATGTGACTTTTGTCTTGTCGAGCGGCGGGCACAACGCCGGGATCGTCAATCCTCCGGGCGGTGGCCATCGGACGTATCAGGTAGCTAGCCATGCCGGCCAAGAGAACTACATTGATCCCGATTCCTGGCAACGGCGCGCTGCCCGCAACGACGGTTCGTGGTGGCCGTGCTGGGTACGTTGGCTGTTGCAGCATTCCACTGGAGAGAAGATTTCGCCTCCGTCAATGGGATCGCCAGAAAGAGGATATCGCAGCTTATGTGATGCGCCTGGCACATATGTTCTGCGGACCTAAACCAAACGACCACGACGTCCATACAGTAATAAAAAGGCCGGGCTTATCGTAATTGTGATGAGTACTTTGCTTTCCCGCAAATCCTGAGCGAGCGATTACGGATATGTGATTGGCCTCGCGTTGGCGGAGAGATCGAAGTGTCGCGTTCATGTTCGCGTAAACATTCATTGACAATGAATGTTTTAGGGCACACTTCTTTCGCGGACGACATCGCGCACGACCGGCGAGGAAGAACGGCGGGATGACGCGGTCGTGACTACCACCCGCCAGACAAAGGAGTGGGAAATGGTTGATACAGCGCATAGCTCAACTCAGAACGAGGTTGACGTACGTCAACTCATTCCGATCAAACGGCATGAGAAGATATTCCAACTCGTTGACGCGTTGGCTCCGGGCACGTCATTCGTGCTCGTCAACGATCACGATCCAAAGCCACTTTATTATCAACTTCAGGCCGAACATCCGAATCAGTTCTCCTGGACCTATGTCGAAAAGGGACCGTCGGTATGGCGGGTCGAGATCGGCAGAGTTTCGAAGGCGCTCTGATGCAAGAGCAGATGTTCTATGGCGTCGGCGCGTAGCCGACGCCGGTAATACGAAGGGATTCTGCGATGGCTGGTGCCGCGCTTTCCCGCTGGACAATGACTTATTTTGCTTCGGCGTTGGTCTCGCTACTTGTGGCTGAGTGCCTTATGGCAGCGGGCTTCGGCTATCCGTCCGCAGCGGTAGGCGCGCCTGAAACGCTCGCCTTGGTTCATATCATTGCGATCGGTTGGTTGAGCCTTCTGATGTGTGGGGCTCTTTTCCAATTCGTGCCGGTTCTCGTTGCCGTTCCACTTTACAGCAACCAGTTGCCGTTGCCGACATTAGGATGTCTCGTCACCGGTCTTCTCTCTCTGCTTCTCGGCTTCCTGAAAATAGGAGGAGAAGTTGATTTCGAATTTCCGTACCTTCCGGTTGCGGCGGCGCTGCTTTTATCGGGCTTTGCGCTCGTCTTGTGGAATCTCGGGCGCACATTGTGGGTCGCGCGCCCCCTAACGCTTCCCGCACGCTTTGTCGTTGTCGGGCTTATCGGCGTTGCGGCGACCGTATTGCTTGGCGCCACATTTGCGCTGGTGCTCAGCGGAATGAGCGACAATGCAGCTTTTCTTAGTGTTGCGTCATTGGGTCTGCCCGTTCACATCATAGCGGGACTTGGAGGGTGGCTGACGTTCACGGCAATAGGAGTGAGCTATCGACTTCTTGCCATGTTCATGCTGGCTCCCGACCTCGACGGACCGACGACACGCGGAGCACTTTATGCCGGAGCTGCCGCGCTGGCAGTTGCCATTGTCGGCGGACTGGCGGCGATATTCGTTGGTGGCAATTTGGCCGTCGTCCTGTGTGCCGCTGGATTGTTGGGGCTCTTCGCTCTCGCTTTATACGGGCGAGATGTTCTTTTCCTTTATCGCACGCGCAAGCGGCGGAAGGTTGAGCTGAACAGCCAGATGGCAAGCTTGGCACTTGCGAGCCTTGCCATGGCCGTCGTTTTGATCGTCGTGCTTCTTGCTGTCGGAAAATTTGAAAACCACGTCGCGGCTGTCGTATTCCTGGTGGGTTTTGGATGGCTATCAGGCCTTGGTCTTTCCAAGCTTTACAAGATCGTGGCGTTTCTGACTTGGCTTGAATGTTATGGACCGATCATCGGCAAAGCGCCGACGCCGCGCGTGCAGGATCTCGTGATCGAAAATCGCGCCATCAAGTGGTTCGTACTTTATTTTATTGCGGTTTGGACGGCGACAGCGACCTTATTGTTCGATGCGCCGACAGTCTTCCGCGCATCGGCAGCGGTGATGTTCATCGCGACGGCTGGAATTGCCGTTCAGCTTGCAATGTCTCGCACGCTGTCCGACGTTAAGGCGGCTATCCGCTTTCCGGACGGTGTTCGCAGGCCAAGACTTTTATTTTCGCGCGCCCAATAAGCCTGAGAGGAAAAACAACCATGCAGACAACATTTGTGGATGTCGATGTTCGGCCGATTTTACGCGCCGGAGGCGAGCCGTTCGAAAAGATCATGGAGGCGGTGAATACGCTGAAGCCTGGTCAGGGCCTGCGGCTCTTCGCGACGTTCAAGCCGACGCCGCTCCTGCACGTGCTTGGTTCGAAGGGCTTCACGCACGAGGCAAAGGAGCTCTCCGGTGGTGAATGGGAGGTGTTGTTCTCGCCTTCCGGCGCTCCCGCCAAGAGCGAAGACACCGTCAAGACAACAGCCAGTGCCGATACCCCGTGGCCAGATCCCGTGGAGCATCTCGACAACCGTGATCTTGATCCGCCCGAGCCGCTGGTGCGAATTCTCGCAGCGACCGAATCCATGAGACCCGGAGAGGTGCTGTCGGCCTTGCTTTGCCGCGAACCGTTATTTTTATTTCCGGAGTTGGCGAAGCGCGGACATAGCTGGCGTGGCGGCTTCGAGCCGGACGGAAAGACCTACAAGGTGCTGGTGCGCATCGGGAGGGCGACATGACCACGGAAGCGCCTGAGGACATCGGAAGGCAGATCGACGAAGCTTTGCACACCGTGATCGATCCGGAACTCGGATACAATATCGTCGATCTTGGATTAATCTACGAGGTGGCGGTCTGGGATAGCGGAACTGCCCGCATTAAGATGACGACGACAACGCGCGGATGTCCAGCAACAAACTATCTGCTTGAGGGTGCTCGGGCGGCCGCTGAGTCGGTGCCGTCTGTTCAGACGGTGGAAGTTGAATTGACGTACGATCCCCCTTGGGAGCCGGCCATGATGACCAGCGAGGCCAAGGAGCATCTCGGTATCGCGGCCGACTGATGACATCAGGAACTAAAATGTCGGATGTCCCCGGCGGGCCGCTACCGGCCCTGATCGATATCTTGTTGTCCAGTCTTGAAGCGCTCGTGGCGCAAGGGCAAGCCGATGCGGCATGCCGTTTCGCGGGCGAAGCATGCGCTGCGCTGCGCGGCCGGGATCTTGCTAGTTGGCGGCGCTTCAATGTTTTCCTGCATCGCAATGCAAAGTATGTGTCGATGGAGGATGTTCCGGAAAGCAAGGTGCAGTGAGGCGAAGCATCATGTCCGGAAAATTGTTGTCGAGCTTTAGCAATGAAACGAGGAAAAGTGGCTTGGGGAGGATGCTATGACGTGCCCAACGGTTGACGTTACGGGTAGAGAAGTCTTTCTCGTAAGCGGCTATCGGAAGCGTTTTGAGACGCGTTCCTTAAAAGACCAAGCTGCTAACGACGATCAGACCGATGCGCAGTGCTGCAAGTGTAATGCATCGATTGAAATCGAATCTTTGCAAAATCTGCAGCGATCCGCCAAGCAAAATCCGGATGCGGTAGCGTTCGGTTACGTCATGGGCGGATGGGTTCCGGCGGCTTGATTGTCTACGCTCTTGTGACAAGCATCATGGCGCCTGGTGCCGCTCTGGTTTGCTGACAGGCGGCTCAGTTTCGTTGAGGCGGGCGCGCGCGGCGTCAAAGGTCTGGGTTGGTGATCCGCTTGCGTCGATGACGCTCCACGTCATCTGGCCGACGTCATAACTTTCCTGTTGAAGTACAACCGCAGCGTCAGCGTCCGAGGCGTCCAGTCTGCGGTCCTTTGCGCGCTGTAGCCGGGCATCGAGACTGGCTGTCAGGAACAATCCATAAAAAGCGATGTTGGCGTCGCGGACAGCAGTCTCGATCGCTGTGCGCTCGGAGGGCTTGGCGAAAACCGCGTCGACGATAACCGAATACCTGGCGCGCGCCAGACGAGCCGCTTTGACAGCGAGATTGGCGTAAACGCGTGCGGTTACGTCTGCTTGATAGGCTTGTGAGGGCAATCGCTCAGTTTCGCGCACGCCGAACAAGCTCTTCCGCTCGACATCGGAACGCAGGACGATCGCTCCGGGAAGCGGTACAAGATGCGGCGCCAGCATGCGAGCGAGAACCGATTTTCCGGTGCCCGATAGGCCGCCGATGGCAATGATGGCAGGTGGTAGCGATGGCGCCAGCAGCTCGAGTGCAATCGCAAAGTAGCGCGCTGCAGCGCGGGCAATGGCTGGTCGCTCGTTTTCCGGCACGTTCGCGAGGCGCGCGGCCATGACCTTGGCGCGGATTGCCGCCCGCAATGACATGAAGAACGGTAGAGCTGCCAACCCTTCGTAGTCGTCGTCCCGTCGCGACGCCTGAAGGTAGCCATTCATCACTAGGTTGGCCTGACTGATCAGATCGCGTTCAATCAAATCCATCAGCGGGAAAGCCAAGTCGTACAAGACGTCGCCCGATGCGATGACCGGATCGAACTCAATTGCATCGAACGCTACCGGTTGTCCCTGGAGAAGGACGATATTGCCGAGGTGCAGATCACCGTGGCCTCGACGTACGAGGCCCAATTTTCCACGCTTGACGAGAAGGGGACGGAGTTTCTCCAACGTGGTTCGCGACTGACTATCGAGTTCGTCGATTTGCTCTACCTTGAATAACGGCTGGTGCTGACGAAACGCGGTGGTATTTTGATTAAGGTAGTCCTCGACCCCCTTGATCCAGGGAGCGGCTTCAACCGGCTGCGATGCTTCGTGCAAGGCCGCTATCGTGACCGCCAGCCGACTCGCCAATTGTTCGTTGAACTGATGGCGATCGGCGAGAAGATCGAGTGTGTTTTTCTCATCGAAACGCACCATTTCGAGGGCCCATTCCACTACTTCGCCATCGCCGCCGATGCTGAAATGGCCGTCCCGCCCGCGAACAATCGGGATGACCTTACGGTAGATCTCGGGTGCAAAGCGGCGGTTCACTTCGAGTTCGGCAAGGCATGCCGCTTTGCGTTTTGTCAACGTCGAATAGTCTAGAAATGGAAATCGGACTGCGCGTTTGACCTTGAATGCCGTGTCGCCGGCCAGGAAGACGACGGCGGCATGCGTGTCGCAGCGCTGGACGCCCGAAACGCCGTGGGTCGACGGGTCTCCGAGGAAATCAAAGACGTCTTTCTGCAACGCGTCCATACAGTCATCCTTCTTGGAAAAATGGCGAGCTGGCGACGGTGGTCGTCGATTAAGCTCAAGAAGCTTGGCCCGGTATTCGATACGAAGGCGGTGGGTCACAGAATTTCTGACTAACCTGACTCACTCGCACGAGCTTCAATTTTCAGACGGCGCGACCTCCACCGCTGTCGGCGCGATCGACAGTGGTACCCTCGCCGGCGGTGAGGTAATCACCAGCAGATCGCATTCGGGTAGGTCCGCCGCAGTTCTCGTTGCCTTGACGCCTTCGATCTCGGCGGAGTTCGGATTGACGAGATGGATCGGGCCGGCAAGGTCCGCAGCTTTGAGGTTGCGCAAAATCTTGCGGCCGACGGAATGTTCGCGGGGACTGGCGCCGACGACGGCAACGGAGCGCGGCGCAAACATGCGGTCAAGGCGATAGGTGGTCATCCTGCCTCCGCGCTTGGAGTTTGTTATGCCAGCTTTGTAGCCGTGGCATAGCTCCGACTGTCGGTTACAGCGTCGTCGTCATTCTCAAACTTCGCAGTCACCGCACCGCATTAGTTTTCATGTCAAGAAACATGATTTACATCAAGCATGAGCAGAATGCTTGATTTTACTGATCGCGCCGAGCCTTCAGAGCCGCACAGAAGATGCCGACAATGGTCGCCGTTAATTGAAGGACAACTCCCGGAACATACCTACATTCACCGGCATGAGCCAGCATCAAAAGGCTGCGGCGGCGTGTCAGGGCCATGGAAAATGACATGTTGCGAACCCATATGAGAAGCAGGTCAGCTGAGGAGAAATTCCATGGCATATTATCACAACACAGTGCCGAATGATGAGGGGTCGCTCAACAGCATCTTTACTGTGGCGATGATTGCGGGCCTGCTCGCATTTGCGATCATGGCAACGTACATCGTGGGTTAACTCTCACAGATAGGGGTTACCAAAAAAAAGGGCGGCCGTTTCGGCCGCCCATCTTTTTTGGCTGGCGCAACAGCCTGCCGACGATGGTGAAAACGGATATCCGCAACGAGCGCCGAGCAGACAAAACGGTTCCCGGCACAACGGCCGTTAGGTGCCGTTGTGCCGGACGATGAGGATATCAAGCTCAGTTGGTTAGGGCCTGACCGTCGCGCAAACTCAATACGCTCGATGTCCGCCGAGCGTTGGGTTCGCTTTCACCCTCGAAACGCGCCAACGCTTCAGCAAGTTGCTCTCGCACCTGCGGCGACACACGTGCCGCCTCTATGACGCTTCGCACAGTGTGCACCAACTCATCGACACCCGACCCGTCGATCGCCGCCTGGGCATCACGGCGATAGGTTTGCCACATGGGCTTGCCTTTGACCCTGGTGTCGGTGGGATTGCCATTTGCTTGGCAGAGTGCACGGCTGATCCGCTCGACGAGCGGTGGAAATCGTCGAACCATGGGTGTTCCTTTGCTTCTCACCAAAATGTTCGATAGGTGACCACTCGCGCGTTCTCGCCCTCTTGGAAATTCGTTTCGCTTCCCTTGAACTTCATTTTGATCGTGGGCGGAGCCCAGCACTTTCTTTTGACGAAGCATTACGCTTCCGAAAATATGCTACGATGCGTTCAGCCAAGTTTGAAACATCAAAATCAGAAAAACAAAGCAGTCACGTGACAGCTCAGCTGTGACGGAACGACGCGAAGCTGACGTCGCTATGTGCAACTGGTCGCTGTGGCGACATGTACCGATGAAATTTGTCGTTACGCGGTGATTGATCTGTCTCAAAGTTCTTAAACTGCATTCGTTGTAGTTCGAAACACGGGAGACCGTCGATGAGCTACTATTTCGCCAAGAGGCTTCATTGTTCGTTTGATGACGCCGTGAAGCGCGTGATCGATGCGCTTAAGAATGCCGGTTTTGGCATCATCACCGAGATCAACGTCAAGGATACCTTCAAAAAGAAGCTTGGCATCGAATTTCGTAACTATCGAATCCTCGGAGCTTGCAACCCCGCTATTGCGCGTGACGCGCTCGAGATCGAGGATAAGATAGGCACGATGCTACCTTGCAATGTGGTCGTTCAGGATACCGCCGATGGCGACGTCGAAGTGGCCGTGATCGATCCCGTCGCGTCGATGGCTGCGGTCGAAAATCCCGCGCTGAAGACAGCGGCCGGAAAAGTGCGGGATACGTTGAAAGCGGTCGTGGACGCGCTCTAGGCCGCGTTCGGCAAAACGTTTCAGACCATCATCAGAACTTCGAACTTGCCTTGTTCTGCTGCCGCGCGGCGCGCGAGACGGAAGGACATAGGAATATCGCTATCCTGCGCAAACAAAGAGTTGGAGCCGTCCCGCCTTCCCACTAATGGCGGAACGGCTCCGGACGTCAGACGACTCTGATCGCGAAAATCTTGCGAATTTTTTCTTCGGTTTTCCAGGTGCCGACGAAACCGGCGTCGATCTGGAAGCTGTCTCCGGCCTTGAACTGCGCCGTTTTACCTGTGCCGTCCTCGGTCAAAGTTACCTTGCCTTCAAACAGGTGGATCAGTTCGTCGGCTTTGTAGGTGACGTGGTAGGTCCCCGGCGTCGCTTCCCAGAAGCCCGTCAGAAATTTGCCGTCTGCCGTCTTGTTCTCAATCCATGTTTTCATGGTTGGTGAGCCCGCAACGGGGTTCCAGCCATCAAGGTCGGCGGTGATCGGGGTCGATTTCGGAGCGCTGTATTTGCCGAATGCTGTAATTGTCATTGTATGATCCTAATTCGTTGTTGCGATTGACCGTGCGATCGGAACGGAGGGCGCTATACGCGCCACTCCAGATCCGGGTTTTCATTCGGGTTATATGCCGTGCCCCACGCGCGCTGCTCGCGTTTGTAAGGCTTCTGGTGCTGAGGATCGGGGTCTTCGATCTCGCGAGCCAGACGGTGGCCGTCAAAAGTCGCATCCGCGATGATGCGGGGTGACTCGGCATCGCCAATAACAAAGACATTGCTGATGCCGTTCGCCGCCCATTCGTCCTTTCTGGCTTTCAGCTCACGATAGAGGCTGTCCTCAGAACGACGCGACGTGACGAGGATGACCGTATCGCACTCATGCCATTCGTGGCTGCTGTTCTCATTGCGCGGGAGTTGGCCTGCACCTTTGTAGGAGCGCTTGTAACCCTCGCCCCAGATATTGAAGAGCTCGACGCGGCCATTTTCGACACGAGAACATCCTGTTTCGCCGAGAACTTTGATGCCCAACTCGTGGATGAGACGCTGCATGTTCGCGCCCTCCAGAGTGTACTCCATGTACGCGCCCAGTCCGCACACCGTCGCCACCGTCACATCGTGACCCGCGCGTGCAAATTTTTCTGCAAGGCTTGGAGCCGTGTAGTAGGGGTCGTAGTTGATGATCATCACGCGTTTGCCGACGACCTTTTTACCCTCGAAAACCTGCTCAGGAGTGAGGACGTGAGGCAGACTTGCGTCGGCGCCAGGGATCGGCTCATGGGTGCGGTGGTTGACGCCGGTCGTGCTCCACTTGGCGCCCGTGGCGATAACGACGCGCGAAGCGCCATACTGGAGGATGTCATCCGCGGTCATGGGTTTCTGTTTGAGCGCGATCTGGCAGTCTGGGTTCTTTTTGACGAGCTTTTCGAGCTGGGTCTGGCGATAGTCGCGGTGGAAGCTCCACTCGCCCAAGCCCGGTAGAGTTGCCACGTCGTTGACGTAGCCGCCGGTCTTTTCGCGGGTGTCTACCAAGTGGACCGTATAGCCGCGCTCCATCAGAACGCGCGCGCATTCGGAACCGGCCGGACCCGCGCCAACAATCAGCACATCGTTGTCCGACTTGGCGGGCTCGAACTTCTCCGGATGCCAGCCTCGGCGATATTCCTCGCCAGCCGTTGCGTTCTGCGTGCAGATGAAAGGTACGCCGCCCATTTCCCACCGCGAGATGCAGACGTTGCAGCCGATGCACGTGCGGATGTCGTCGATACGGCCCTCATCGATCTTACGGGGCAACCAAGGATCAGCAATCGAAGGGCGAGCGGCGCCAATGATGTCGATAATGCCGGCCTTTACGACCTGCAGCATCTTCTCGGGATCATAGTAGCGGCCAACGCCGACGACCGGCTTGTTCGTCGCCTGTTTGATGTGACGGATCCAGTCGTTTTCATGGGCAATCGGATAGAACCGCGATGGGCCCGCATCCTCGCCCCACTCGGCGATGTCGCCGATGTTGACGTCCCAGAGATCGAGATAGGGAGAGGCCAGCTCGATGAAGCGCAATCCATCCTCGGTGAGTTCGACACCCTTGGTTCCATACAGCGTGTCGGTCGCACACCGCGTGACAAGAGCGACGTCGTCATTGACGGCGCGGCGGATCTTTTCAAGCGTCTCAATCCAGAACCGCGCGCGGTTTTCGAAGCTGCCGCCATACTCGTCGGTGCGGCGGTTGTAATAGGGATTGAGCCACTGCATCGGGCCGTAAGCGTGGGCACCGTATACGTTCACAAGGTCGAATCCAGTATCGCGGGCACGCAATGCCGCATCGACGTATTGCTGCTGCAGGCGGTGAAGCTCATCCTTGTCGGCTTCGTGATTGTAGGTGAAGCCTGGGCAACCCGGAACGGTCGCGAATTCGGAGTTATACTGACTGGGCCCGCGAGAGATCGTGCGCGATTCAATGCCGGGCGCATGGGGGCCGCCATAAAAGAGCTCGCAGCCAGCGAGTGATCCATGACTATGGACATGATCGACCATGGCGCGGAGATTGCGCATATCGCCCTGATCCCAGATGCGCGCCGTGATGCGGAGCGTGTCGTCGCATTCCGGGTGGATTGAGCATTGTTCCGTGTTCACCGCACCCCAGCCGCCTTCGGCCTTAATGCCACGGTGTGCCATGTTCATGCCTGGTGAGTTCGTGCCTGCACCATTGCAATGCGGTACCTGGTAAAAACGATTGCGTATCGTCTTCGAGCCGAGTTTCAGAGGCGTGAAGAGGATGTCGAAGCGTGGATCTCTTGCCATTTATTTATCACTCCTTGGTTCTCCCGATGACCAAGGATGGTGATGAGCGACGTCTCTCGTCTATTGCCCTGACCGATTACTCCGTAGGGGGTAGATTTGTGCTGCATGTGCGAAGTTTCCGGAACTTCACATGCGGCGAATTTAGCGCGCTTGACGATCATGCGCTGAGCGCGGTTCATGCCAACGCTCTAGGACGCCACTGGATCATTGGTGATCAAGTCGTGGAATCCTGCGAGCACCACTTGGGCTTTGGCGCTGTCCTCTGCAATGACGGTGATGAAGCCTTCCAGCGCCAATAATTCTCCACCGACAGAATAAACGCCTCGTCCCTGTTCCCAAATCCACTTCACGTGTCCGGATCGGTTGATGATCCGGTATACAAGCTGGAAGTTGCGCTTCAGCATGACCTGCTGATGCACGTGGTTCCACGCGTAGTCGCGATCATCGGGAAACATGATTTGCTGGAAATATAAGTTGGGGTCGTTCACGAGCTGGTAGGGCTCGTAGCCTGTGACTTCAAGGCAGCCATCGCTCGCGAATTCAAAACTCCAGTTGCGATCGCTCTTGCAGCGGTAAACCATGCCCGGAATGCTGTTGAGCAGGGTGCTGAGAGAGCGCCGGACCGCACGCAGCCGCGCTTCGATTTCCTTCTGGTGGTTGATATCCGTCAGCGTTCCGATGGCGCTGCGTTCCTGGTCATTGACGGCTCTGACGCGCATCTCCAGCCAACGCGAAGTGCCGTTGCGCGCGATCATGCGCATTTCCATTCTGCAGTTATCGCGATTGCTCCGTAGCAAGCCGCTGATCTGCGCATCGACCTGGGGTCGATCTTCCGGATGAACGAAGGTGTCGAAGGGCTGATTCAGGCTATCGGTGACAGTGTGGTCGAGCAAGTGCTCCCAGGATGAACTGAGGAACGAGAGATTGCCTTCGGCGTCGATCTTGAAGGAGATTTGCTCCATGTGCTCGATAATTTGTCGATAGTCGACCGTCGTGGCGTTGTCCTTCGTCGGCGATTGTATGGAAGGTCGGATCGACGGGATCTGATGCTCGTGAGCGGGCATCGGGTCGGGCGAGGGCGCAGCCTGATGAGGCGGGCGAGATTTGACATTGATCAATGCGGGCGTGGCTGGCTCTGGCTCATGATGATCCGATTTGCTTTGCACATCGCGCCGCACAATCGGGGAGAGCACGAGAACGATAACGCCAGCAAGTATTGCGATCGCCCCAATACCGAATAGCGCGAATGCTTGTGTGGTGCTGAAAATGAGCATCGTCATGACCATGACCAGTCGAATGATCACCGAGACATCGAGTTCTATCGTACAACGCCGCCTCGGTGATTGCCGCAACCATTTTTCTTATTTCGGGCAGATGCGCAAAGCATTGCGGCGCTACCCGCTCTATTTCAGAACAGTCGCCTTCCTCACGAGTGCCGCGTTCGCAGCCCTTCTGATCTTCACAAGTTCTTTCTTCTTATCAGACTACAGTTCGGCTGCACGTACCGCTATTGGTAAGCTCCATCTCGCTCAGCTTTCATGGATCGACCAAGCGCCAGGAGCAAACTTAAGCCCGAGTGCGGATGCGATAACAGAGCTACCCGCTTTATCCATTTTCGACGATCAGATGATCCTGCGGAACGCGGGCGTCAACCTTGATGCTCTGAAGGATGGTGGGCAACTCAAAGGAAAGGGCGGAACCCGCGACGCGCTTACCTTGCTGCAGAAGGTCGAGCAGAATCTCTCGCAAGCTTTGGAAGAGAAACGCTTTCAGGTCATGTTTCTTCAGCTTGCGAGTCTTGGGTTTCTTCTCTTTTGCCTTGCGCGTTTGAGCATCGACACGCGACGTGTCTTGATCGACGATGTCGACCGGATCGTGGGGTCCGTTTCTGCTTGTGAAAGCCGGTCGCAATCATTTCCAGGCGGAGATGAAATGGCGCGACTCGAGCAGAGCATCGCGTGTACTCTTGTGCGGTTAGAATGCAATGCCGCTCATTCCGCGTCGGCTGCCGAGTCCCGCGCCTCACTGGCATGTCTGGCGCGCGTACAGGATTATTTGTCCAAAGCCATAGATCTGCTGTTGCATGATTCTTTCAGCGACTGGATGTTGCGAAAGGTTCTCTATGCGTTAGAGCGCGCGCTCGATCTTGAGAACACGGCGATCATATTTTCCGAGAGCGCGTCCGCGCTCCACTCCGGACGATGCCTATTCTCGAACCGAGAGCCGGGCTTGCCGACAAAGGAGTTCTATTCGGAATTGTCCGCAGCTGGAGCCGGGACGGTCGTTGAAGCGTCTTCCAGTACGGCAGATACCCGCAGGGCAGGGGTCGGATTTGTGGATGCCGCGGGAGAACTAAGCGTGCTTCTGGTTGAGTTTTCGAAAAGCCGACCGCTTGACTCGTTTGGAATAAAGACACTGCGTATAACAGCAAGCCTGCTCTCCATGGCTGCAAAGCTCGACGGCCATGATCAGGAATCGCGACGTGTTGCCGTGATGGAAGAGCGGGCAGCGATTGCGCGAGAGCTCCACGATTCCCTGGCGCAATCCCTGTCGTTCATGAAGATCCAGCTCGCGCGTCTTCAATCCTATCAAAACGACACCAGCGTCGAGGCCCAGAAGCAGATGAAGTCCATCACGGGCGATCTGCGACATGGTCTGGATAACGCGTACAGGGAATTGCGCGAGTTGCTCGCCACCTTCCGCGTCCATATGGACGTCCGGGGTCTCGACTTTGCAATCGAGGCCGCGATCGAGGAATTCACTCGGAGGTGCGGTTTGCCGATTTCCTTGGACAACAGGCTTGTTGGCGCGCCCCTCACGGTGAACGAGGAATTTCATGTTCTACATGTCGTGCGCGAGGCGCTGAGCAACATTCTCCATCATGCCCACGCTAACAATGTTTGGATCGTGATGGCGCTTCAGGGGAATGGAACGGTAATTGTGACCATAGACGATGACGGGGTGGGGTACCATCCGGCGGGAATCAAGGAATCCTCCCACCACGGTCAAACAATCATGAAGGAGCGCGCTTTCAGTCTTGGTGGAACGATCAACGTCGGTCCAAGGCGGAGTGGTGGGACACGCGTGAAGTTGAAGTTCACGCCGAAGAAGTCACAATGGCAGTAACGTATGAGGTTCTGCTTATGATCAAGGTTATTCTCATTGATGACCATCCTTTGTTTCGCAAAGGGGTTCGGCAAATGATCTCGCACGACCCGCGCTTCAAAGTCGTTGGAGAAGCCGCATCCGGTCTGGAAGGCTTGGAGCTTGCCCAGGCTTTGAATCCCGACATCATGCTGATCGACATTAACATGAAGGGCATGAGCGGGCTTGATACTCTTCGCCGTCTGAAGGCACTGGAGCTGACGGCCCGATGCATCATTCTGACGGTCTCTGATTCCGAAGAGGATTTGATTGAGGCCTTGCGTGCGGGCGCCGACGGTTATTTGCTCAAGGATATGGAGCCAGAAGATTTGTGTACAAATCTTCTCAGGGCCTGGAATGGAGCAACCGTTCTGCAAGATACGCTGACGGAGGTTCTTAGAAGCGCCTTGCTCTCGCCAGTGGATGTAGGAAACACGAGAGAAGAACTACTGACAACCCGCGAACGCGAAATCCTTGAATGTCTAGCAGATGGACTGAACAACAAGACGATTGCGCGCAATCTTGGTATCAGCGACGCCACCGTTAAGGTTCATGTCAAAAATGTGCTGCGCAAGTTGAACCTGACGAGCCGGCTCGAGGCTGCGGTCTGGAAGCATAAATCCAAGCAACCCAACAGAAGCCCACGCCCAATCGATCAAGATCATCTTCGTTGAGTGCCCGGTCGCCCATAGAACGTGTGGGCGCGTTCGTGTCTCAGACTTTTCCGCGCGAAGATCGCGTGAGCATCGGCCCATAAGCCAGCACAAACAAACCGAAGGCCAGAGACCAGAAGACGGCGGACAGAACCAGTAGTTCGGTATAGGCAGCGTTGACAAAAGGTGCGAGCGTGCGCGTGAAGGCTGCGAGGTTCACAAAAAGATAGATGAGCAATGTGGCAAGGTCTGCGCGGCGCTCGCGTCCCGTATGGCTGCGGCTGGTGCGGGTCATTACGGCGAGGGTCATGACGCCGATCATGCCAGCAGTCAGCGCATGAATGGCTGCGGTTCCGGGAACATCACCCGGTAGCAAGATCGAAGCTCCAAGCATAATGATACCGAGCGCGCACCAGAAATAGGCGAGGTGGAGGATAAGCACCATGCCGTCTCGGGCGGCGACCCATCCTCTCCAGCGCAGGAGGCGGACGAGCAGGCCAATCCCGGCGATCGTCAACAGGGCGCCGCTTAAATGTGCGGATGGCATAAAGATCCATGATGCGATGCCGGCTCCGGTCGCGCCAAGCGCCGCAATATCGAAATTGCCATAGGGTGCTGGCAAGCGCGTAATTTTACGCTGTGCCATCCAGTTCCGCGTGAAGCTTGGAACAAGGCGGCCTCCCATCAGCGCGATGAGGAAGGTGATGAGACCGATCGTCATGCGCTCCGATACTGGGCCGATGCCCGGCGCAATCAGGCGCGCGTGAAATCCGACATTGGCAATTGCAAGCAGGGTTATGATGATGCTGGGAGCGAGGACGCGCGAGTTGTTGGCGGCAAACTGCTCGCGCCAGAGGGCAAGTGCAAACAAGATAAGAAAAGCCGAGTCGATCACGGCGGCGGCAGGGCCGATAATACTATATGCAAGCATTGCCGCTCGCCCGGCAATCCATAACGCGACCAGCAGGATGATCGGCCGTCCCGCGACAGGATAATGTCCAGTCCAGTTTGCCCCGGCAATAATCATGTAACC